>NZ_VJZE01000170.1 GCF_009377205.1 Streptomyces phyllanthi | reverse complement strand
GAGCAGGGCGCGGGGGTGCGGGGCCGGTGCGAGACGGGCGATGACACGCAGTCGGGTACCCCGGGCGGCCGCGAGGAGCCGGAGGTTGTCGCGGTAGGGCAGTGCCGGGTGGTCGTGGGCGGCGGCCAGACGGAGCGTCAGGCCGCCGCAGTCGGCGAGCAGACAGTCGCCCGCCGCCTCGCGGACCGTGCCGATGAGGGCGACATCGAGGAAGAGCAGGCCGTGGCCGCCGGCCAGGGCCCCGGGGATCTGTTCGGCGGCGGGCACGGACCAGAGACGGTCGAGAGGGACCTCATGCCAGGCGGCGCCGGACGCCCGTACCGCTCGTACGCCCGCACCCGCGCCCAGCCGGCCCGTCGGGGAGACGGTGGCGCCGGACACGGCGAGCCCCGCTCGTGACAGCTCACGGTGGGTCAGCGCGGTGTCGCCGATCCGTACGGTGCGGTCGGCCGTACCCACGGCGCGGCCGGAGCCGCCGGGGGCGACGTCGGAGACCGTGTAGAGGCGGCCTTCGGCGTCGGCCGTCCAGGTGACGGTGCCCGCGTATCCGGTCGCCGTGAGAACGGGCTCGGAGAACAGCCCGTACAGGCGCAGGGCACCGTCGGGGGTGTACGGCTGCCGGACGGTGCCGCGCAGCGCGGTGAGTTCCGGGCCGGTGGCGTACCCGAGGCGGTGGGTCACGGCCAGGACTTCGCGGAGCGCGGCCACGAGGTCGGTCAGCCGGTACGCCGGGTCGGCGGCGCGGGCCGCGCGCAGCGCCGTGACCACGGAGACCGCGGAGGCTGCCGCCCGGGGGAGTCCCGCGAGCCGGGCGGTGTGCGCGGCGCGCAGCAGTTCCGCCTGGAGTACCGCTCCGGCGCCGTCCGTGCCGACGTCGAGTACGGCGGCCGCGGCGTCCTGAACGGTTCGCGCGGCGGTGTGCTGCCGGGCAGTGGCCGTTTCCGGCTCCGGTGCCGGCTCTGGCTCCGGTACCGATGCCGCCTCCCCCTCAGCCTCCGGCACGGAATCGGGCTTCGACTCCGACGCCGCCTCCGTGGGAAGGACGGCCTCGGCCGTCGGCGTGGCATCGGCCACCGGGGCCGCGGACGCCGCCGCGGCGCGGTGCAGGCAGTCAGGGGCGAGCAGGCAGCCGCAGCGGATCGCGTCGGCGCTGGTCACGACGCCACCGGGGGCGTGCAGCACCAGGTCGGTGTCGTCGTCGACGGCGATGCGTACGGTGTCGCCGTCGACGACGGACGGCCGGTCCGCCAGCTTGGCGATGCCCGCGTCCAGCCGCTTCTGGAGCCGGGGCGTCAGCGCCGCGACGAGTTCGGCGGTCACGGAGGGGGCGACCGGAGGTAGGTCCGGGCTCATGCGATCTTCTCCCCTACCCAGCGGGCGAGTTCGAGCGGGCTGAGGGCGGCGACGGGCATGCCCGCGGCGACGAGCTGTCCCGCGACGCCGGTGGAATAGCGGGGGCGGCCCGCGTCATCGAGGCTCGCACAGCCGAGAACGTGACAGCCGGCCCCGACCAGGGCGCGGACCTCGGCGAGCAGCCCGCCGAGCGGGTAGCCCTCCTCGAAGTCGCTGACGACCACGACCAGAGTGCGGGACGGAACGGTGACCAGCTCGCGGGCGTGACGCAGCCCCGCGGCGATATGGGTGCCGCCGCCCACGCTGACCTCCAGCAACAGGGACAACGGGTCGTCGACATGGCCGGTGAGGTCGATGACCTTCGTGGAGAAGGCCAGGAAGTGCGTGGACAGGGTCGGCACACCGGCCAGCACCGAGGCCGTGAGGGCGGCCCAGACCGTGGACGCCTCCATGGACCCCGACACGTCGGTGACCAGGATCAGCCGCCACTCGGCGGCACGCTTGGCGCGCGTACGGAAGACGGGGTGCTCCGGGATCACCTGGACGGTGCCGTCCGGGCCGCGCCGCGCGGTCGCGAGGTTGGCCCGCAGCGTACGGGGCAGGTCGAGGCCGCCGCCCGGGCGCCGGCTGGGGCGCGGCAGGGCCGTACCGTGCAGCGCGGGTCGCAGCCGTGTGGCCAGCTGCCGGGTCAGTGCCTCGACCAGGCGCCGGACGAGCGGACGCAGCGCGGCCAGCCGGGCCTCGGGCAGTCCGCCCGCGTGCCGGAGCACGGTGCGCAGCAGGTCGACGGAGGGCCGTACGCTGTCCGGATCGAGAGCCGCGAGCACGTCCTGGCGGCCCGACGCGGCGGCCGCCGCCAGCACCTCCTCCCGGATGCCCGGCCCGAACAGGGCAGCCAGTTCCTCGGACCATTCCCGCACGCCGGGGTACGGCGTCTCCCGGCCGCCCCGGGATCCGCGGCCCCGGTCCGTCATGTCGCCTCTGCTGCCCTCGCCGCGTCCGTTGCCGTACAACTCGTCCAGCGCGGTGGCCAGGCCGCGCGCGGCCTGGGGCAGTCCGTCCGTACGGCGGCCCAGCACGAGCCGCCAGCGGTCGGCGGGGGCGAGCACGCGGTCGGCGGCGGCGGCCGGGATGGGGGTGGTGGTCGCGGGGACGGTACTCAAGGGAACGGCTGCTGTGGGGGCGTTGTCCTCGTGGGTGCGAGGTGCGGGAAGCAGCCCGAGCGCGCTGAGGGTGGTGCGGGCTGTCAGGTCGGCCCGGGTCCAGGTGGCGAGAGCGGCGGGGTCGACACCACCGGTGTCGGCCAGCCGGGTGGTGGCGAGCCGTTCCTCGACGGCGGCGAGGAAGCGGTCCCGGGCCGCCGGGCTGAGGGTGTCGAAGCCTCCCCGCAGCGCGGGAAGCCGGTCCAGGAAGGCATGGTCGGGCATGTCCGCCACGCGGTTGAGCAGGGGCTCCAGCGCGTGGGACGACGCCTCGAGGAGCGGGCCCGCGGCCGTCAGCAGTCCGGTGAGCCGGGCGGTGAGGGCGGACCGGGAATCCGGGTCGCAGGCCGCGTCCACCCAGGAGGCGACACGGCTGCCGAGAACCCTGGGGTCCTCGTGTCCGAGCAGGACCCGGACGGCCCCGGCGGCTCCGCGCATCAGCGGGGAACCGTCGGCGGCCAGGCGGGCGAGCGCGTCGGTCAGCCGGATGCCGCCCAGGAGGTCCGCGCGGTGGGCGAGTTCGAGCAGGGCGTGGGCGTCGGCCGGGTCCTCCGAGCCGGTGAGACCGTCCACCTGCCGCACCGCCGCGGAGGTGAGCGACTCGGCCACGGCGGCTGCCCTGGCCGTGCGGTCCCCGGGGTCCGATCCGTCCGAGGGGTCCCCGGGGACCGAGCCGTCCGTGTGTTTCGTGTGGTCCCCGTCGGTACCGAGCCCGGCGATGTGGCCGGCCCGGAGCCGGTCCAACAGCGCCAGACCGGCGAGGAGTTCGGGCAGGGTGGCGGACTGGGGCAGTACGTCGGCGGCGTCGGCGAGCCGTTCGTCCGTGAGTACGGGAAGGCCGCACTCCGCCGCCTGCTCAAGGCCCGCCAGGACCTGCGCGGCCGTGGGCCCGCCCTCGTGCCGCTCCGTGCGCCGCCGCTCACGCAGCACGCCTTCGGTGGCCTGGGCCGGGGTCACACCGCGGACGCCGGCCGCGGTCAGCATGGCTGCCGTGGCGGGTGTCCAGCACACCTCCCAGCGCGAGGTGAGGGCATCGGCACCGCCCGCGCCGACGACGTCCTTGGCCTCCGCGTACGGCACGCCGCACACCGTCAGCCGGCGCAGCAGCACCTCACGGCGGCGGTCCAGGCCGGAGCGCAGCGGGTCCAGACGCAGATCCCTGGCGGTGCCGGGACCGGCGCTCGGGCCGGGCAGCCCCAGCGCCTCCAGTTCCGCCTCGACCGCCGGGGCGAGGCCGCTGCGGGGTGCGCCCGGTGCGGGGTGGCCGCCGCGCGTCCCGACGAGTACCCGCTCCATGGCTCGCGCCACGGCCCGTCCGCGCCCGTACGGCTCGCCCTGTGCGAGCACCGTCTGCACCGCCTCGACCAGCTCGCCGCGGCCCGCCGCGGGCAGTCCGCGCAGCCGAGCGAGGTCTCCGGCGAGCCGGCTGATCTCGCGGGCGTCGGCGGGCCCCGACGGATGGCCGAGAGCGCGCAGTTCTCCGCACACGCGTACGGCCGCCCGCGTCAGCGCCTCCTCCAGCGCGGCCGGATCGCCCGCCGCTCGAAGGACCATGTGCTGCCACTCCGGGTCCCGGATGCCCGCCGGGTAGCCGGAGCGCTCGTCCAGCAGCGCGTAGGTGTAGGGGATGAGCGATGTCGTCCACGCGGGACGGTCCGCGTCCTTGCGGGCGGATGCGGATGCGGATGCGGGAGCGGGCACGGCCGGAGCCGGAGTGGACCCGGGTTGTGCCCCTTCGCCCGGCGACGCCAACGCCGGGGCGTGGAAGGCCCCGACGACCATGGCGGCCCGCTCGCCGTTCGCGGTCGCCGCGGCCAGGCACGAGCGCATCCACTCCTCACGCCGCAGGTCCAGCTCGGGAACGCCCCCCGAGACGGCCGCGTCCTCCCGCAGCGCCCACCCGGTGAGCAGGGCTGCCCGGCGCAGGGCCTCGGGTGGGGAGCCCGGGGCGGTGGCCTCGACGAGGCGGTCCCAGAGATCGTCGCCGGGACGCCCCGTGAGCCGGGCCCGCACAGCGGTGACGAGACCGGGGCCGCCGAGGCCGCCGGCGCCGTGTGCCGGCCTGGCGTCCGCGAGACTGCCGTCGCCGGATGCCGGCGCGGTCTTCCCGAGGCTGCCGTCGCCGGATGCCGGCGCGGTCTTCCCGAAGCTGTCACCCTCGGACGCCGGTGAGTCGTCCGCGAGCCCCCCGTCGCCGGAAGCCCGCGGAGCCACCGCGGGGTCCGGACCCTCGGGCGCCCGGGCAGGAGCGTGCCGGTCCTCGGTCCACGCCCGGTGCGCGAGCGGCAGGTCGCAGGCGACGACCGGTACGCCGTGCCGGGCCGCCCAGCGCACGGCGGCGAGTTCCGGTGAGAAGTCGGCGAAGGGGTAGAAGGCCGGGCCGCCGCCCCCGTCGCGGGGGGCGGCGGCGAGGGCGACAGGCGCCCGGGTCTCCTCGTGGCCGAGCCAGGGCAGCCATTCCTGCAGCTCGGCGGGGAGCTCCACGAGCAGCACGTCCGGCGCGGCCCCGTCCAGCAGCGCGGGCACGACCGCGGCCAGGGAGGGCGCGTGGTGCCGTACGCCGATGAGGTACGGGGCCGCCGGGTCGGTGAGGGCCGCGACGGCTTCGTCGGGGGAGAGGGGCACGGCCGTCAGTCCTCCAGGACGGTGCGCAGGTCCCACAGGGTGCGCCAGGTCGAGGAGCCCTGTTCGGCACGGCGCCGCACGGGGCCGTCCCAGTAGCCGCGCAGCCGGGCCGCGTCGGCGGGGTCGTCCTTGCGGACCACCCCGAGCAGATGTCCCGGGAGCAGCCCCAGCACATCGCGGTCCCCCGGGAAGTAGGCAGCGGCCAGCCCCAGCGCGCCCGCGACGGCCACGGCCTCGGCGGTGCTCATCACCGTGGAGGGCCGCTCTATCTCCCAGCCCTCCGCGGACCGGCCCTCCCGCAGATCACGGAAGGCGGTGACGAGCGCCTCCAGTACGGCGTCGTCGACCCGGAAGGCCGCCCCCGCCCGCTCGACGGCGGCCCGTGCCTGGCCGCGGACCAGGGCGGTCTCGGCGTCGAGATCCGAGATGGGGCCGACCGTCTCGAAGTTGAAGCGGCGCTTGAGCGCGGCGGACATCTCGGAGACGCCCTTGTCACGCAGGTTGGCGGTGGCGATGAGGTTGAAACCGGGCGCGGCGTGCGCGAGGGCGTCGTCGGTACCCGTCAGCTCGGGGACGGCGATGCGCCGCTCGGAGAGCAGGGAGACCAGGGAGTCCTGCACCTCGGGCAGACAGCGGGTGACCTCCTCGACCCGGGCGATGGCGCCCCGCGTCATGGCGGCCAGCACGGGCGAGGGCACGAGCGCCTGCCGGCTGGGCCCCTGGGCCAGCAGCAGGGCGTAGTTCCAGCCGTACTTGAGCTGGTCCTCGGTCGTGCCTGCCGTTCCCTGGACGACGAGCCCGCTGGTGCCGCACACGGCCGCGGACAACAACTCGGAGAGCATGGACTTGGCGGTACCGGGCTCGCCGACGAGCAGCAGGCCGCGCTCGCCGGCCAGCGTGACGACGCACCGCTCGACGAGGGCACGGTCGCCGACGAACTTGCCCTCCACCACGAGGCGCCGCGGCACACCGTCGGGCACCTCGGCGCCGTCGGGCAGCCGCAGGGCCTGGCCGTCGCTGCCCATCACGAACGTGACGACGGCGCGGGGGGTGAGCAGCCAGGCGGGCGGGCGCGGCCCGTCGTCGTACGCGGAGAGAAAGGCCAGCTCGGTGGCGTGGCGGTCCTCGGGCGGGACGATCTGGCGGGTCGTGTCGGGGGCGAGAGTGGTGGTCATCTGCGCGGGCTCTTCCCAGTGGTGCGGGTGACGGTGGTCGAGGGGGCGCACTTCGGCGCGCGACGGCTGACGGTCATCGGCGGCGGCCCTTCCGGGTGGCGCGGGTGGTGAGTTCCTCGTAGGCGGGCGCGTCGCCGGCCCGGACGCGGTCCCAGGCTCGCGTGAACAGCTCGGACACCGGGAGCAGCGGCACGGCGCGCGCGTGGCTGCGGACCGTGTAGAGGCCTTCCTTCCACGTCTCCACTGGCAGTGCGGGGGACTTGAGGTCGAGCCAGCCGCAGGGCAGGAACAGGGTGCGTCCGGCCCGCAGCCGCTTCGCCTCCACCACCAGGTCGGTCGCGGCCAGCTCGGTGCGGGCCTTCTTCAGGCGGGCGGGCTTCCAGCCGGTCCAGCGGGCGCAGTTGCGGTCCGTCGGGTCGGGAAGGGCCAGCAGCTGCAGGTAGAGCGCCGCCGCGTCCTCGCTCAGACCGTGGGCCGCCGCCACCTCGGCGACCAGCGCGGGAACGCTGACCGTGGGGTCCTGGGCATGGCCAAAGGGCCCGTCGGGGGCGGTCCCGGCCGAGAGGGCACGGGCCAGGCCGTCGTCGAGAATCGTCCGCAGCGTCTGCATACCGGTGCCGCGGGCGGCGCCGACGAGCCCCTCGACCAGCCCGAACACGGTGTCGTCGGGGCCCGAGAGACCGGCCGGGCGCACCAGCACGGCCTCGTTGTCCCCGTGCCAGGGGCGAAGCACCAGTGCGTCACCCACGCGGGTGAGCCCGTCGGCGTCGGCTCCTCCGGTGGAGGGAAGCCCGTACGCCTTGCGGAGCTCGGCGGCGGTCGGCTCGCTCTTCTCCGTCCACTCGATGCCGAGGGTGAGGAGCAGCCCCGGGTCGGTGAGCCGGCGGCGCAGGGCGGCGAGACCGTCCGGCAGCGCGGCACGCAGCGCGTGCCCGAGGGGCAGGGCGTACGCCAGCGCGGCCAGCGCGGCCACGGCACCCGCCAGGTCGTACCGTCCGGGAACCGCCGCGACGTCCGCCGCGACCAGGTCGCCGTCCTTGTCGAGCTTCTGGACCGTGGTACGGCTGAGCCAGGGGGCACGGCCCGGGTTGAGCACGGCCTCCGCGGAGGTGGCCTGCACACCGGCGAGATCGGCGGCGAGGTCCTCGGGCAGACGGACGAACGAGCTGAGGCGCTCGGCCCACACGCGGCCCGCGGCATCCGTGTCCGGTCCGGTCGTCCACAGGTCGGCGGGGTCCTCGGGCAGCAGCGCGCCGATGAGCGCAGCCCGGTCCTCGGAGCCGATCGAGGCCAGCAGCCCGTCACCGACGTCCTTCTGACGAGACTTCAGCCCCATCGCGGCGAGTCCCTCCGCGCCGGGCTGCTGCGGCCGGCCCGCGAGCAGCAGGGTGGCCTGGAGCGGGCCGAGTCCTCCGCGTGTCGTGGCGGCGAGCCGGTCGGGTGCCTCGGCCATCCAGGAGGAGGCGCCCTTGTCGCGCACCAGCCGGGTGACGGCGGCGAGCCGGTCGGCGGGGAACGCGGGCGTGCGGTCCTTCTCCCCCTCCAGGGCGAAGTGGGCGATCGCGCCGAACGCACCGGAGGGGTCGTGGTCGAGGGCGAGCCAGTCGACGCGGTTGTGCGCGGTGTCGACGCGCTGGCAGCCCAGGACGACCACGGTGCGGCCCTCCCGGCGCAGCACCTGCCCGGCACGCTGCTGCTTGTCGTGCGGCTCGCTCAGCACGATCTCGCGCAGCCCGCCCCCGGGGACGGCGAGCGGTCCTTCGGCGATCGCCTCGAACAGCAGGAGCAGCGCCTCGCGTTCGGCGTCGGGCAGCACCGGTGAGGTGGCGCGGTAGGCGAGTGGCCGCAGCAGGCCCAGTACGGACGGCCACAGCAGGCCGACAGGGGGGATCGTGTGCTCGTCGCTGCTCCAGCCGTCGCCGAGGGCGGCGAGGCGTGAACGGCCGGGCAGCGGCTTGCCGTCCGCGGACTTCCCGGACAGCACGTGGTTCACGGAACGGATCTGGCGGAGCGCGCTCCACTGCTGTCCGCCGCCCCACCAGCCGTACTGGTCGGCGAGGCCCGCGGTGGCCGAGCGCAGCGTGTGGTCGTCGCCGTGCTCGGGGCTGTAGTCGGCGAACATGTCGGTGTTCTGACGACGGGACGGCTGAGTCTGCGCGGTGGGCGGGGCCGCGAAAGAGGCGGCCGACTCGGCGAGGCGGAGCGCCGCGCCGACCAGGGAGGTGACGCCGATGAGCAGGCGCTCGTCGGTGAGCCCGGGAAGGGACCGGGACACGGCGAGCCGGGCGACCTCGTCCGCGGACGGTCCGGTGGGGTCGCCCTTGGCGGCCGGATCGCCGTCGTCGCGGTTCTTCAGCACCTTCGCCAGCCGCTCGGCCAGGGCCACGGCGGTGGCGCGCAGGACCCCCACCACCTGTTCGTCGGTCAGTGCGCGCAGCACGGCCGACGCCCGCTCGTCGCGGGGGCGCAGGGCGTGCCAGAACGCGACCGGCGGCACGAGCCGCGTACCGGCGGCGAACTCCCCGCCCCGCTCGCCCGGTGTCACATGGCCGAGCTGCCCGTTGCCGGAGGTGTCGTCAGCCGTGAACAGGGCGATCTGCTGGTTGACACGGGCCGCGACGGGCTCGGCGCCTTCGGGCAGCCGCAGCGCGCCGAGCGGAACCGGGCGCGTCCGGCCCCGGACGGCGGGCAGGCTGACGATCCGGCCGTCCGGTGTCCCGGTGGTCGTCCGTGTCTCGTCTCCCTCTCCCTCCGAGCGCACCCAGTGGCCGAGGACGGTGCCGTCCGTGCCGAAGGGGCTGTGCTCGAGGCCGGGCTGAAGGGGCAGGACCTCGCAGTGGTTCTGCAGGAGTGTCGCGTCCTCGCGGATACCGGACCGCAGGAAGGCGGGCAACGACGCGCGCCCGTGCGTCCCGCTGTCCGGGTCGTACTCGAGCCACACCTGCCGGCGGCCCTGCCTGCCCTGACGCCAGTACGCGGTGCCGTCTCCCAGGACGGGGCGGTCGGGCGGCAGGACGGTGTCCCCGGCGTGCAGGGTGCGGCCGCCGCTGGTACGGCCCCCGCCGGGCAGCGGGATCGAGGGCGTGCCGGCGCTGTTGCCGCCGTACCAGTGGGGGATCTGCTCGCCGCCGAGGGGGAACACCTCGGACGGCCGGGCGGACCAGTAGCCGAACTGCTTGCCGCCCTGCCGCCAGATCACCAGCAGTTCCCCGTCGGTGTAGCGGAACTGCGGACGCTGCCACTGGTCCAGCTTGTCGGGGATCCGCAGGTCGTGCTCGAGGAGGATCTTGTCCGGGCCGACGACGACCGCCTTGTGCCGCCGGGCGACGATGAGCGCGGGCCAGGCCTCGTTGAGGATCAGGGTGTCGTTGTGGTCCTTCCTGGTCTCGGCGTCGAGCAGCCGCAACGCGTCGTCGAGGGCGGGCCAGCCGAGCTCGTCCAGGATGCCGGCGCGCAGCGTGCGGCCGAGCAGTGGGGCGATCTCGTGCTCGAGGACACGGGCGGCCGCGCCGGGGCTGACCCGGGCGGCGACCGGGCGGAAGGGACGCAGCCGTTCGAGTGCCGCGGTGGCCCCCGGCAGGCCCAGAGCGCCGGTGAACTCCCCGGCCGCGTCGTCCAGCCACTCGCGGAGCACGTCGCGGAGCACGGGGTGGTCGGCGAGTCCTTCCAGCACCTTGGCCAGGTTGCGGTCACGGGCCAGGCCACCGATGGCCTTGTGCAGCAGGGGACGCAGCCGCGGGTCCGCCGCGGTGGCGGTCAGGTCGCGCCGCCCGGGACGGGAGTCGTTCAGCCACCGGTCGAGGTTCAGATACACGTCGGTGTCGGCGTCGGGCGTCGTGAGGGGGACTCCCGCCGCCACGCACAGGTCCAGCAAATCCAGATCGGCGCCCGCGTACCAGCGGCCTGTGAACAGGTCGACGGCCCGGCCGTCGGCGCGCAGCCGTGGTCCCATCCGCTCGACGAGGGCGAGGGTGACGGGGGAGCGGCCCGAGACCGCGGCGCCGTGCTTGCGATGTGCGGCCCAGCGGGTGAGCCAGTCCGCCGCGTCGATGTGAGCAGCCGTCCCACCGGCCTCATCACCGGCCACAGGTGCCTCATCGGCCTCACCGGTCAGCAGGCGGTCGGCGCCGGTCTCGGCCAGCAGCGCCAGCCAGAACTCGTCGTCCTCGGTCTTGCGGCCCAGCCCGGCCGGCATGATCTCCAGCAGCCGCGCCCGCACGGCCGGTTGCCGTTCGGCGAGGACCGGGAGGGTGGCCCGGTAGGCCGTCCAGAACGAGGCGGGAGCCCGCACGGCGGCCGGCGAGGCGAGCAGGTCGGCGAGGAGTGCGCACTCCTCGGTGACCCGGGGCGCACCGGCGGCCTTGATCAGGACGCGGGCGTCCTGCGGCAGCGACGCGTACGGCGGCATACCGGCCGCGCAGCGCTCCACGGTCAGCTGCCGGAACTGCGCCCACGCTTCGGCGGGGTCGAGCCGGCGGGCCAGGTCCTTCACATGCTCCTTGAGCGCCTTGACCGTCAGCGCTCCGGCGAAGGCGAACTCCAGGAACACGGCGCGCTGCCGGTCCTCGTCGACGGCGAGCGCGTGCACCCGCTCGGCTTCGCGGGCCTTGCCGAAGAAGGCGGCGGCATAGGTCGTGTTCTCGTGCTGGAGGAAGACACGGGCCGCCTGCTCGTAGAAAGTGGGCAGGAAGTGCGGCACGGCCCGGCCGAGCCTGTTGCCGAGCGCCTCGAAGCCGTCCTTGGCCGTGCCGGGGCGGGACTTGGCCTGGCGGGAGAGTCTCTCGACGTCCTTGACCAGGGCCAGCGCGTGATGACCGTTGGCCGGATCGTGGACCAGGGCCCAGGCGGGGAAGCCGAGGGTCTCCCGGCGCACCTGCCCGACCTCGGGGGTCTCCGGCTCCCGGGCCAGGCCGAGGAACTCCAGGGCGAGGTCCTCCGCCTCGCCGAGGGTGCCCGGCACGAGTCGTACGACGGGCCGGTCGTCCAGGGCGGGGTGTGTGTAGGTGCGTACGGTGAGGGCGTCGGCGTCCTCGCGCGTGGTGGTGCCGGTGGGCAGGACGGCGCCCGCTTCGAGCAGCGCGGCCGCGGTGGTGTCGTCGTACGTGGTCATGCCGCCTGCTCCTCGTCCTCGATGTTGCGTCCGGCGTAGAGCGCGGACGCCATGCGCATGCCCTCCGACCAGGCAACGGGCCCGACCTGACCGAGCCTCAGCACGCGGCCGCCCGCGTCGGTCCACATCAGGGGACCGGTCTCGGTCTCCTCGTAGCTGTCGTAGTCGCCGATCCAGACCCGGGCCTCGATGCCGCGGCCGTCCTCCCGCACCGAGCAGACCGCGTGTCCTCCGCGCACGCGGTAGCCCAGCTGGGTCGCCCTGCCGTGCAGGAAGCGCAGCTCCTTGAACGCTCCGCCCGCGTACTCCTCGACGGACGTGCCCTCGGCGTCGAGTCCTGCGGGGCGGTGCCACACCTCGCGGAAGAGCTGCTGGGCCCGCTGCTCGACGCCGAGTTCGACGGCGAACTCCCGCAGCTCCTCCAGGTCGTCGAGGAGCACCGGGTGCGGAAGGCGGACGAGGTCGGGGGCGATGCGTACGGTGTCCCCGTCGAGGTCGACGAGACCGAGCCCGCGCTCGAGGTCGGCGTCCCGGAGGAATCCCGCGACCGCGCCGTCGGGGCCGGTGACGACGAGATCGCGCAGAGCGGCCTGCCAGGCGGGATCCGGCCACACCCGGGTGAGGACGGCGAGGGGCACCGGAAGCGAGCGCACCATCCACCGCTCCACGTCGGCCAGGCACTGGCCCTCGTGCCGGTCCAGCCACTCGGCGAGCTGCCGCAGCCCCACCACCGCCGGATCGTCGGCGAGCTTGGCCGGCACGGACTTCAGCCGCCGCCCCGCCGCGTTGCGGCAGACCACTTTTCCGTCGTCGAAGGCGACTTCGTAGTCGCCCGCCTTCACCCACCCCATAGGTGTCTCCCCACACAAGCTGTGATCAAGTGACGGGAACTCTAGGGCAGGGCACTGACAACGCGGATGCCGGTGTGCCGGTGAACGCCGAGGGCCGCGCGGCAGCCGTCAGGCTCCCGCGCGGCCCTGGTGGGCGGACCGGTGGCTCAGGAGGACTGAGCCGTCTGGTACAGGTTCTGCGCGTCCGCTCCGAAGTAGGGGCCGTACATGGCCGTCGGCAGGAAGTTGTACTTGAAGCTGTTCACCGAGGACTGCAGCCCGGTGCCGGTGGACTCGTTGAACTGGGTGAACCAGGGCCCTCCGCTGGAGCCGCCGGTCATGTCGCAGGTCAGGCCGTGGTCGTTGGACAGCAGGAAGTCCCGGTAGGTGGTGCCGCTGCAGTAGATGAACTTCTCACCGTCGTACGGTGCCGCGGCGGGGAAGCCGAAGGCGTACATGGCCTTGTTGTAGCCGGTGTTGAAGGCCAGGCCCTGGCCGCCGACGACATCGGTCAGACGTTTGCCGTCGAGCGGGGCGACCACGGCCGCGCCGACGTCGTAGTTGATGTCCTCACTGGCCGTCCACTGCGGTGTGGACAGGGTCTTGGACGCCGCCCACTTGCCGTACGGAGCCTGCCCGTCGTGGTAGCCCGGGACGAACACCCAGTCGGTGTGCCAGGACCCCTCGAGCTTCACACAGTGGCCGGCGGTGATCACCGTGCTCTTGTTGGCGCTGGTGACGGCGTTGCCGGAGCAGGAGGCGGTGCGGCCCTGGTAGGTGAAGAACACCCGCCCGGCGGTCTGCACCACGGCCCCGCCCCCGGTCCAGGGGCCGCCGCCGTGGGGAATCGCCAGGGCACCGACGTCGGAGGCCGGCGCGCTGGGCGCGACGAGGGTCTTCTCGCCCTTGCGGACGGCCGGTGCCCTGACGTCGGAGCGGTCGACGGAGAGCACGTCGAGCGGAGTGGCCTGACGCATCCGCTCAGGGGTCCAGAAGCCACGGGCGCGCTCCTGGGCCGAGAGCGTCACCGCTCCCGGTTCCGGGACGGCGGCGCTCGCCGGTGCGACGACGACACCGGCGCCCAGCAGCGCGGTCACGCCCGTCAGAGCGCCGAGAACGGTGCGGCGCACGCGTGTGCCGCGTATGCCGCCGGATGTGCGAAGCCTGCGGAGGCTGCCTTTCACGCGGTCTCCTTCTGCGGTGGGGGCCGGGCGGTGGGGACCAAACGCCCGGGCAGACAGGGGTGTTACTGCGCGCAGTCAGGAAGGCAGCGTGCCATCCGGAGGCCGGTTTGGGCAGGTGCACGTCATGATGATGACCGAAAAGGCACACACTCTCTGCGCCGGGGACACGAGAGGCGGACGCAAGACGGACGTAAGACGTACGTAAGACGGATGAGGGGCACGGTCACCAGGGTCGGCTTCAGGGAGAGGAGACCTCCAGACCCCGAAGGCGTCCGATGTTGTCGAACGATCCGAATCCCACCCTGCCGGAGGTGAGCGTGGTGTCGACGGCGGTCATCAGCGGGCGCTTCGAGCCGTCGGCGTAGACCGCGATCTCGCCGGTGCTCGCGCAGCGCACCACCCGGACCTCGTGCCAGCCGGTGTCGGTGACGGCCGGCGGGGCGCCCGTCCTGCCGTTCCACTGGTCCTCGACCCGCACCCGGTCGGCGTCGTCGACGACGAAGATCCCGTTGTGCGGATAGACCGTGTTGTCCGAGGACAGATGGACGTAGGAGAACCTCGTGTCCGACTGGTACCCGAAGACGATGATCACATCCCGGTTGGTGATCTCGACAGGGGTGTCGAGGCGGACCTCGGCGTCGATCCGTACGTCGCCGTACTCCGGGCCCGCCGTCAGCACCGCGTACTCGAAGGGGCGGCGAGGGCCCGGGCGCTGGACTCCGGCCTCGGCGAGGACGGCCTCGCGGCCCGGGAAGCGCCACTTGGACGGGGTGACGGGGGCCCAGTTCCTGCCGTCCATGACATGGGTGAGCCGGGAGCCGCCGGTGTCGCAGGAGGCGAACTTCCGGGTGCCGGTGACCTTCCACACCTTCCCGTTGGCCTTCGACAGGAGATAGAGCTCGCCGTCCGCGTCGCGCCCGAAGTGCAGGTCCACCCGGGTGTTCCCGGCCAGGTCGCGCAGGGTGACGCGCTTGCCGCTCGCGTCGTACAGCATCAGATCGTACAACTGCGCCAACTCCTTGCCGCCGCGCCGCATGTCCTTGGTGTCGGCGAACAGCAGGCGTCCGTCGACGATGTCCCCGAAGACGTACTTGCCGCGCAGCGCGGGCAGGTCACGGCCGCGGTAGACGAAGCCGCCGACGACGGCGCGGCCCACGTCCGAGGTGCAGTTCCAGTCGGCGGGCGGGTCGTGGTCGTAGGCGGCGACGGGGTAGGTGTAGCCGAACTTCGCGTCGTCCTCGGGGAGCGGGAGGATCTGCTCGCAGGGGTTGGTGGCCGTCTTGTCGAAGACGAACGCGCCCTCGCGTTCGCTCCAGCCGAGGTTGTCGCCCGCCCGCACCTCGTAGACGGACTCGACGGCGTGCTGGCCGATATGGCCGAGGTACATGCGGTGGCTGCCGCCGGGATCCCAGCTGAAGCGGTGCGGATCGCGCATGCCGTACGCGTAGATCTCGCCGAGCGCGCCGGGCCTGCCCGTGAACGGGTTGCCCGCCGGGATCCCGTACCTGCCGTTGGCGCTGTCGCTGCCGCGCGGGTCGATGCGCAGGATCTTCCCGTGCGGCAGGGAGAGGTTCTGCGGCTCGGTGTTCCGTACGCCCTGGCCGCCGTCGCCGACGGCGAGGTAGAGCAGTCCGCGGTCGCGGTCATGGGGCCCGGCCGTCGGGTTGAAGTCGATCTGCTGGATGCCGTGGATCGTGCCCGCGAAGCCGATGCGCAGGATCTCCCGGCGGGTTCCGCTGAAGGTGTCGGCGGAGGGGTCGTCGGCGGTCCACTCTGTGACGATGCCGTGGTAGACGGTCGCCGCGGACTGCCGGAAGTCGGGAACGGCGGTGGTGGCGGAGGCCAGTTCGGTGTGCACGGTGTAGAAGCGGCCGTTGCGTTTGAAACCCGGGTCGAAGGTGACGAACCCGAAGCCCTGGCCGAGGCCGCGGCTGGCGAAGAACGCGGGGGAGAAGGCGGCGGCGACGTCCAGGTAGACCTGCGGGGTGCCGCCGTCCTCGACGAGGTAGAGCTTGCCGTTGAGGTCCGGGACGGCCTTCCGGCCGGAGCGGTCGGGCAGCTCACCGAGGTAGTTGATGCGGGCGTGCCGCCTCAGCCGCGGATCGGTGACCGGGCCGGGTGGCGGCTCGGTCTTCGGGAAGGAGGCGTACTCCTCGACGGTCAGTCCGATGCCAGAGGCGGCGGGCCGCTCGGGGATGGGATCGGTGACGGGGCCGGCGGCCGCGTGCGCCGTGCCGGGGCGGGCGACCAGGGCCGACAGCAACAACGCGAGGACGACGAGAGGGGCGGCCGGTAACAGGACTCTGGGCCTGGCGCCGGGAGATGCGGCCATGGATGTCACTCCTTTGTCGACATGGGTCGTCAGCGGGCGGTCACCAGCCGGTACTGGGCCCGTATCCGGTCGCCGCCCACCGCGCTGTCCAGAAACATCAGGCTGTCCATGCGGCAGTCGCAGGGATTGCGCTCGGCGGTGTTCTGCGGGAAGCTGCCGCCGATCTTGATGCCCCGGGGATCCGTGGGCGAGGCCCGGTGCGGGCCCGGCCCGGAGAGGTCCCAGGGATCGCCGGGAACGGTGTAGAAGCCGTCCAGCCGCCGCCCGTCGCGGTACAGCGCCATGGCTCCGGTGCCGAAGTCGAAGGTGGCGGCGAGGAACACCCATTCACCGACCGGCAGCAGGGACCGCCAGTCCCGTGAGGCCGCGAAGGTCTGCGAGCCCGCCCCGTCGAGGCGCCGGCCGAGAGCCACCAGCCGCAGTTCGCCGTCCACTTCGATGATCTCCAGCAGGCCCCGCACCGCGTGGCCGTCGGAGTCCCCCGACAGCACCCCGGCCAGACCGACGGCGCCGTAACGGTCGTCCGGGGCGGCCGTGTTGCTGTTGAGGCCCGGGTTGGGGCCGGTCATCTTGAACCAGCCCATGACGGTCATCCCCTCCACCGAGTTGAAGGCCCTGAGCGACGGAACACCGGACGGCCCGTGCACGCCCGCCTTCCAGTCGTCGTTGCCCTTCGTCTCCGGGTTCACCTGCCGCACCTGGAGCGAGGTCCGGCTGCCCCGGTGCGCCCCGTCCTCCGTCCGCATCCGTGCCCCGCCGCCCACGAGCCCGATGTCGGTACGCGAGAAGCCCAGGTCCCGCTCCCGCGCGGGGTCGCCGCGCACGGGGTGCTCGAAGTCGTAGTACGCCGCGAGGTGCTTTCGCAGGGAGGGGTGTACGGGGC
>NZ_VJZE01000016.1 GCF_009377205.1 Streptomyces phyllanthi | reverse complement strand
ACGTCGGGGACGCGGGCCGCATCGTCTCGCTGGAGCACTTCGGTGCCTCGGCCGACGGCAAGGTCCTCTTCCGCGAGTACGGCTTCACTCCCGAGAACGTGGCCGCCGTTGCTCGGGAATCCATCGCCGCCGCCCAGGAGTTGGCCCTCGCTGGAGAAACAGGAACCGCACCATCAACGAACGGCGCCCCCCTCAGGCGCCTCTCCGAGGAAGGCGTGGCGATCTGGCTGGACGACCTGTCGCGCAAGCGGATCACGTCCGGCAACCTCGCCGGGCTGATCGACCAGCAGCACGTCGTGGGCGTCACCACCAACCCGACGATCTTCCAGCAGGCGATCGGCGACGGTGGCGACTACGCCGATCAGCTCCACGACCTGGCGCTGCGCGGGGCGACGGTCGCCGAGGCGGTCCGCGTGATCACCGCGGCGGACGTGCGTGACGCGGCCGACATCCTGCGCCCGGCATTCGACGCCACCGGCGGCCGGGACGGGTGGGTCTCCATCGAGGTCGATCCTCGGTTCGCACACGGCACGGACGCGACGATCGCCGAGGCCAGGCATCTCTCCTGGTTGATCGACCGCCCCAACGTCATGATCAAGATCCCGGCCACCCGGGCGGGCCTGCCGGCCATCACCGAGGTCATCGGCATGGGCATCAGCGTGAACGTGACGCTGATCTTCTCGCTGGAGCGCTACCACGAGGTCATGGACGCCTACCTGGCCGGTCTGGAGAAGGCCAAGGAGCGCGGCCTGGACCTGTCGAAGATCCACTCGGTCGCCTCCTTCTTCGTCTCCCGCGTCGACACCGAGATCGACAGGCGGCTGGACGCCGTGGGCACCCAGGAGGCCAAGGCACTGCGCGGCAGGGCAGCCATCGCCAACGCACGCCTCGCCTACCAGGCTTACGAGGAGGTGTTCGGCTCTGCCGACAGTTCGACCCGGTCGTCCGACCGCTGGAGCGCACTGGAGCGCGAGGGCGCCAACAAGCAGCGACCGCTGTGGGCCTCCACAGGCGTGAAGGACCCGGCGTACGAGGACACGATGTACGTCACCGAGTTGGTCGCACCGGGCACCGTCAACACCATGCCGGAGACCACCCTGCAAGCCGTAGCCGACCACGGTGAGATCACCGGCGACACCATCGCCGGCACCTACGCGCGGGCCCGCGCCGACCTCGACGCCGTCGAGGAAATGGGCATCCCGTACGCCGCTGTCGCCGACGCCCTCCAGACGGAGGGCATCCGCAAGTTCCAGCAGTCCTGGGAGGCCCTGTTGAGCACCGTGCGTGGCGCGCGGTCACCTCGTGGCGACTCCCGGCTGAACGGGTGACCGTGTAGCGGCGGTGCCGGCCAGGCCCATGGACCTGGCCGGCACCGGTCTGTCGTCCACATCGGCGCAGGCGCGCCCGCGCGTCAGGGAGCGGTGTCGAGATCCACGTCGAGGTCCTCGGTCTCGGTCCAGAATCCGTCGTCCGCGTCCCGGAGCCGAGCGGCGGCGTGTTTCATGTGGCGGCGTGCGGCGGTGCGTGCCGCTCTGGCGTCGCCTGCCTCGATGGCGGTGAGGATGGCCTGGTGCTCTTCCCGGACCGCTTCGATGAAGTCGTTCCGGCGTGCCTCGTTCGCGCGCGTGACGCGGATACCGCTGCGCAGCACCTCGCCCAGGTACCGCACCGTCGAGACCATCACCGTGTTCCCGGTCGACTCGGCGATGGACCGGTGGAAGGCGAGATCCTCGTCCACGCCGTCGCCGTCGGCCGCGACCGCCGAGTCGATCGTGTCCAGGGCCTGACGCATCCGCGCGAGGTCGTGGGGTGTGGCCCGGGTGGCGGCGAGGTAGGCTGCCTCGCCCTCCATGGCGCGGCGTACCTCCACGATCTGCAGCACCTTTGACTTGGTGTCGGCGGCCTCGGCTTCGAGGTCGAGCGGGCGTGTGCGTCGCGGCAGGACGAACACGCCGATCCCCTGGCGCGGTTCGACCAGGCCCGCGTTGCGGAGCCTTGAGAGGGCCTCGCGCACGACGGTGCGACTGACACCCAGCTGCCTGACCAGCTCCACCTCGGTCGGCAGCCGGTCGCCCTCAGCCAGCCGCCCCGACTCGATCTCCGCCGAGAGCGTCGCGGCGACCTGGTCCGCGAGCCGGATGGGACCGCTCACCTTAGAAAACATGGTTTTCAGTCTATAGACCCGGGTCCGGCCGTCCCGCTGCGTGCGGTGAGCCGACCAGGATCGCGTCGGGGTGGTCGGCGAGGTAGTCCCGTACCACCGACGCGAAGCTCGGGTCGGGCTCCAGCCCGAGCGTGGCGGCCCGCGTGTTGTCGAAGACGGAGGGCCACGAGCCCACAACGGCCTCGATGTCACGATCGGGGGCAATCGTCACCAGGTCGGCCACGGCGTCGCCGGCCACCTGCCGCAGCGTGGCCAGCATCTCGGCGACCGAGACCGTGAGTGCCGGAAGGTTGACCGGAAGTCCGCCGTCGAGCCGGCCCCTTCCGGTGCCGCGCTCGGCTTCCGCGATGCGGAGGATCGCCTCGACCGTGCGCCGTGGCGAGGCCAGGGCCACCCGCAGGTCGGGACGCACGGGGCAGACCGCGGGGAGGCCCGCGAGCGGCTCGCGGATGATGCCGGACAGGAAGCCGGAGGCGGCCGCGTTCGGCCTGCCGGGCCGCACCGACACGGTCATCAGGCGGGCGACGCGTCCGTCGACGAAACCCCGGCGGGTGTAGTCCGCGACCAGCTGCTCGCAGACGAGTTTCTGGATCCCGTAGCTCGACCGGGGCGTGGGCAGGGTCGACTCGCTGACCACCGACGGGAGGGGCAGCGCCGGGTCCGGACCGTAGACCGCCACGCTGCTGGAGAACACCAGGCGCGGTGTCGGCCCGCCGGTGGCCGACTGCGCCCGGGCGGCTTCGAGGAGCGCGCGGGTGGTGTCCAGGTTGGCGCCCATGCCGAGGTCGAAGTCGGCCTCGCACTCGGCCGAGACGGCGGCGGCGAGGTGGATCAGCACGTCCACCGGCTCTGCGAACACCTCGGCGAGGCTCTCGATCAGGTCACCCCGCACGATCCGCACGAGGGGGTCGGCCGCCTCCGGTGCCCCGGACGGCACGAACCGGTCGGCGAGCACCAGACGATCGATCGGTGCACCGCGATACGTCCGCGTCCTGAGCAGGGTGCTGGTGATCTCGCGTCCCAGGAAGCCGAAACCACCTGTGATGACGATCCTCATGCGCTGTCTCCCCGGTAGTCGTTCAGCCAGCCGAGGCCCTCGCTGGTGCCGGCGCGTGGTCGGTACTCGCAGCCGATCCACCCGTCGAAGCCCAGGTCGTCGACGACTCCGAACAGGTGGCTCACGTCGATCTCGCCGCGGTCGGGCTCGTGGCGGTCGGGCACGCCCGCTATCTGCAGATGACCTACCCGGCCGGTCGGCAGGTCGCGGCGCAGGGTCGTGGTGAGGTCGCCTTCGACGATCTGGCAGTGGTAGAGGTCGAGTTGCACCTTGAGATTCGGGGCTCCCGCATCCTGCACGACCGCGTGGGCCGCTGCCTGCCGGGACAGGAAGTAGCCCGGCATGTCGCGGCCGTTGATCGGCTCGATCAGGATGTCGACGCCCACCGCGGCGGCTCGCTCGGCGGCCCAGACGAGGTTGGCCAGGTAGGTGTCGCGGTGCTCGGCCAGGTCCTTCTCCGTCGCGTCCGGCGGCACGAGCCCGGCCATCACGTGCAACCGCGGGCAGTCCAGTGCGGCGGCGTACTCCAGAGCCCGGGCGATCCCGGAGCGGGCCTCCGCCTCGCGGCCGGGCAGCGCCGCGATCCCCCGTTCTCCGGACTCCCACGCTCCGGGAGGTGCGTTGAAGAGCACCTGCCGGAGACCGTGGTCGTCGAGTCGGTGGCGCAGCTCCGTGGCGCTGTAGTCATAGGGGAAGAGGAATTCGACGGCGGTGAAGCCGTCCGCCGAGGCCGCTGCGAAGCGGTCGAGGAAGTCGTGCTCGGTGTACATCATGGACAGGTTCGCGGCGAACCTCGGCATGCTGGCTCCTGTGTGGGGACCGGGAAGACCCGGTCAGCGGTTGACGACCTGCTTGTCGGTGGTGAGCACCGCGGCGGCGCCGACGACGAGGCTGAGCGCGAGGACGTACATCGGGAGCGACGTCGAGCCGGTGGCGTCCTTCAGCGCGCCGATCATGTAGGGACTGACGAAGCCGGCGAGGTTGCCGACCGAGTTGATCGCGGCGAGGCCGACCGCGGCGGCGGTTCCGCCGAGGAACGCGGTGGGCAGCGACCAGAACAGCGGCGCGCAGGTCAGCACGCCTGCCGCGGCGAAGGACAGCGCGGCCAGGGACAGCGCGGTGGACCCGGCCCAGCCGGCCGCCAGCGAGAAGCCGACGGCGCCCATGAGGCTCGGCACGACCAGGTGCCAGCGGCGCTCACGGCGCTTGTCCGCCGAACGCCCGAACAGGTTCATCGTGACCAGTGCGGCCAGGAACGGCACGGCGCTGAGCACCCCGATCGCGAGGTTGCCCTCGATGCCGGTGGACTCGATGAACGTGGGCATCCAGAAGGTCAGGGCGTACTGGCCCATCACGAAGCAGAAGTAGATGAGGCACATCAGCCACACCTTCGGCTCGCGGACGGCGTCCCAGACCCGGCCGTGCACGGTCTGGTGCGCGGCGTCCTCGGCGATCGCCCGTTCGACGACGGCCTTCTCCTCATCGGTGAGCCACTTCGCGGCGCGCACGCTGTCGTCGAGGTAGAACAGGGTGGCCACACCGATCAGGAAGGCGGGTATCGCCTCCAGCAGGAACATCCACTGCCAGCCCTGCCAGCCGTTCACGCCCTGGAACCGGTCCATGATCCAGCCGGAGAGCGGGTTGCCGAAGATGCCGGCCACCGGGATCGCGGACATGAAGAGCGCGATCACACGGGCACGGCGGTGGGAGGGGAACCAGTAGGTGCAGTACAGGATCACCCCCGGGTAGAACCCCGCCTCGGCGGCACCGAGGAGGAACCTGAGGACGTAGAACATCGCCTCGTTCTGGACGAACATGAACGACGCCGAGACGATGCCCCAGCTGATCATGATCCGGGCGATCCAGGTGCGGGCGCCGACGCGCTGCAGCATCAGGTTCGAGGGGACCTCGAAGAGGAAGTAGCCGATGAAGAACAGGCCGGCGCCGAGGCCGTATGCCGCCTCGCTGAACCCGAGGTCGTCGGACATCTGCAGCTTGGCGAAGCCGACGTTGACCCGGTCCAGGTAGGAGACGACGTAGCAGAGGACTAGGAAGGGGACGATACGCCGTACGACCTTGCGGAAGACGGCGTTCTCACGGGCGACGTCGGGGGCATCGGACGCCGTTATGGACATGGGCATGGCGATCCTTTGTGCGGCTCAGGGGAATTCTCTGACAGGTGAGGAGCGGTCACCACGCGGCGTTGAACGTGGACCTCAGTTCATCGAGCGCGTGATCGGGGAGCGGCTCGGGGCGACGGTCGGTCAGGAGCCAGAGACGTGCCGTCTCCTCGAGTTCTTCGAGGACGGCGAGGGCGGTGGCCGCGTCGGGCCCCCAGACCACAGGGCCCAGCCGGTCGAGCAGCACGGCCCTGATGGGCGTACGGCCCGCCGCGTGCTCGGCGATCCGGGCGGTCACCAGATCGGCCACGCGCGGGTCGCCGGGCCGGTGGTAGGGGATGAGCGGGACGTGCCCGACCTTCATCGCGTAGTACGGCGTGATGGGCGGAAGCACGTCGTCGTGGCTCCACACGCCGGCCAGCGTGAGCGCGACCAGATGCGTGGAGTGGGTGTGGACGACGAACCGGGCCGTGGGGTCGGCGGAACAGATACGTCGATGGAGCGTCAGGGTCTTGCTGGCGCGGTCGCCCGCCGTCTGTTCACCACGGGCGTCGACCAGCGCGAGGCGGCCGGGTTCGAGGAATCCCAGCGCGGCGTCGGTGGGAGTGATCAGATGGCAGTCGCCGACCTTGGCGCTGATGTTGCCGGCGCTTGCGTGGACGTAGCCCCGGGCGAACAGGCTGGTGCCCACGCGGACGATCTCGTTGCGTGCCGCGTCGACGGCCTCGTCGTGCGTGACGGCCTCGTCGTGCGTGACGGCCTCGTCGTGCGCTGCCCCGGCGGTGATGCCCGTCCGTGGGGTCATGCGGCCTCCTCGTCCAGGAGGGCGAACGAGGAGGTGAAGAAGTCGGGACCGCCGAAGTTGCCGGACTTGAGCGTGATGTGGAGGGTGTCTCCGTCGGGAAGGGCCGCCGCGCACCACGGCACACCGGGGTCGATCTGCGGTCCGATCCTCAGCCCGGTGATGCCGAGCGCCTGGACGACCGCTCCCGAGGTCTCACCGCCCGCGACGACGAGCTGGCGGACACCACGTTCCACGAGCCCCTGTGCGACGCGGGCCAGCGTCCGCTCCACGAGCTCACCGGCCTCGGCGGCACCGAGCCGGCCCTGGACGGTGCGCACCGTGTCGGCCGACTCGGTGGAGTAGACGAGGACGGGTCCGTCGTCCAGGTGCGACTCGGCGAAGACCAGGGCCTGCCCGACCACGTCCTCACCGGCCGCCACGCGCAGCGGATCCACGCTGAACGCGGGTCGACCGCTGCGCAGGTACTGAAGGACCTGACGGTTGGTGGCGACGGAGACCGATCCCGAGACGATGGCCCGGTGGCCGCCGGGAGGCGGCAGCTGCGCGGCGGCGCGGGACGGCTTGAACCCCCAGTTCGCGGGCAGGCCGATCGCCAGGCCCGAGCCGGCGGTCACCAGCGGGAGCCCCTGGACCGCCGCGCCCAGGCGCAGGAGGTCGTCGTTGGAGACGGCGTCGACGACGGCGATCTGGAAGCCGTCCTCGCGCAGGGCGTCGATGCGGGCTCGGATCGCCGCGGCACCGTCGGCCACGACCGTGTGATCGATGAGGCCGACCTCGCGCGCGGTCTGCGCGCCGAGGACGGAGACCAGGTTGGAGTCGGTCATCGGGGTGAGCGGGTGGTGGCGCATGCCGCTGTCGCTGAGCAGTGTGTCGCCGACGAAGAGATGGCCCTTGAAGACCGTGCGCCCGTTGTCGGGGAACGCGGGCGTCGCGACGGTGAAGTCGGCACCCAGTGCGTCCATCAGCGCCTCGGTGACCGGCCCGATGTTGCCGGCCGGTGTCGAGTCGAAGGTGGAGCAGTACTTGAAATAGACCTGCTCGGTGCCCATGGAGCGCAACCAGGCGAGTGCTCGAAGGGACACCTCGACGGCTTCGGCGGCCGGGACGGTCCGCGACTTGAGGGCGATGACCACGGCGTCCGCGTCCATCGCCTGCCGGGAGCGGAGCGGTGGTACGTCGATCAGCTGGACGACGCGCATGCCGACGCGCACCAGGTTGTTGGCCAGGTCCGTGGCACCGGTGAAGTCGTCGGCGATGCACCCGAGGCGGATTCCCATGTCAGGCCTCCACCGGCTCGGGCAGCTCGATCCCCGGGAAGATCTTGATGACCGCGCTGTCGTCCTCGGCCCCCAGTCCGGACGCCGACGCCTGGAGGAACATCTGGTGGGCGGTGGCGGCGAGGGGGAGCGGGAACCGTTCCGGCCTGGCGGAGTCCAGCACGAGCCCCAGGTCCTTGACGAAGATGTCGACGGCGGAAAGGGGCGTGTAGTCGCCCGCGAGAACGTGCGCCATGCGGTTCTCGAACATCCACGAGTTGCCGGCGCTGTGCGTGATGACCTCGTAGAGCGCCTCGGCGGGAACCCCGGCCCTGATGCCGAGAGCCATCGCCTCGGCCGCCGCGGCGATGTGCACGCCCGCGAGCAGCTGGTTCACGATCTTCACCTTCGAGCCGAGTCCGGCGCGGTCTCCCAGGCGGTAGACGGTGCTGCTCATGGCCTCGAGCACCGGGTCGGCGACGGAGTACGCCTCGGCGGAACCCGACGTCATCATGGTGAGCTCACCGGCCGCCGCACGCGCGGCGCCACCGGAGATGGGAGCGTCCAGGTAGAGCACCCCCTTCTCGGCCAGGCGTCCCTCGCATGCTGCGGACCAGCCCGGGTCGACCGTGGAGCACATCACGAAGACAGCGCCCGGGCGGAGCCGGTCGGCCGCCCCGTCGGCACCGAACAGCACCGACTCGACCTGCTTCGCGTTGACCACCACGCTGACCAGGACGTCCACCGAGGCTGCCAGCTCGCCGCAGGAGTCGAACGCCGTCCCGCCGTCGCGGGCGAATGCCGCGGCCATGTCCGGCCGCAGGTCGTGGACCCCGACGTCGTAGCCGGCGGTCCGCAGGCTGCGGGCCATCCCGAGGCCCATGGCTCCTAGTCCCACCACGCCCACGCGCGGTCGTGCGGGTTTGTTCTGGTCGCTCATGCCCATCCTCGTGTTGCCGTGTCGTCCAGAGCGGTCGGCTCAACTTCTCCGGAGGAGATCAGGTCATATGATGACCTGAGGACATCGAATGGTGTGCTGTGATGTCCGTCACACGAGGGGAGTGGGTTGTTCTGCTGCGGTTCAGATGGTTCGTGCGTTGTGCAAGGGCCGGATCATCGAGGAGGGCGTGATGACGTGGTGTGGCCGTGCATCGCGTTGTGAGGCCCCGTTCACCCGGAGGTCGGGGCCTCCTCGGCCGCGTCGGTGGAGCGCAGCAGGCGCAGGAACGCCTTCACGCCCGCGATGATCTCCTGGTTGTCGGTGAGGCGGTTCACCGTGGACTCGAACTCCCTGCCCAGCGCGGCGATCCTGCGGTCGGCCTCCTCGGCCCGCTCGTACGTGCTCATGGCCAGTGCGTCGACGGTGCGGCGCAGTTCGGCGAGGGCTCGGTACTGTTCCCCCGCCTTCTCCTCCAGGACCCGCGTTCCGGCCTCGGCGCGGTTCAGCCGGGCGTGCAGCTCGACGACGTCGTCTCGCGGATACGTGACGTCCTTGAGGAGGGTGCCCAGGCGCCGCCGGAGCTGGCCGAAGTAGGCGCCGGCCGGACGGAAGAAGGTGCTCAGCAGGAAGAACGCGGCGAACCAGTAACCCGTGAACTCGCCCGTCGCCCAGGTGACTGCGAGGACGACCGCCGCCGTCAGGACGTGACCCGCGATCGCCGCCCGGAGCATCGTGCGGGCGATGCGCACGGCCTCGGCATCCCGGGCCGGGGAGACCTCCATGCCCTTCTCGCGGCTCACCGCGATCTCGGCGAGCACCGCATGCGCGCGGAAGTACAGGTTCCAGGGCAGCGTGAGCAGGAGCAGCAGCCACAGAAGGCTCAGCACGCCCGCCCCGGCGGCGAACACCACCGTGGGCGGTGCCCCCGCCACGTATGCCAGGACCAGTGCCGCGGCCGCAGCCACGACGGCTGCGACCGCCCCCAGAAACCTGCCCATGCCCCCGCCTCTCGTCCGCACCCCGACACGGCCCATCGTCCCCGTCCCGGGGCGGGTCGGCATGAGTAGGCGTACTCACGAGTGCGCGCGCCGTTCCTCGCCGCAGGGAGGCAATCCAAGCGCACATGGCCTTCCTGACCCCGCCACCGGTCCCTCCACCGAGCAAGGAATTCCGCGTTCCCCCCCCCGACGAGGAATGGCAGGAGTCCCTCGGCGGCAGGGGTGTCTCTTCGCCACCCGCGCGTGGGGTCTCTCAGTCAGCCGCCGCATCCTGCCAGTACCCCTCGGTCAGGCGGTCGATGATCGTCTGCATCCGTTGGAGGGCTTCCGGGATCCGGTCCCGACTGAAGCGGTATCGGGGGCCGTTGAGGGTCAGGATGGCGACCAGGTTCCCGGATGTGTCGCGGACGGGACGGGACAGGGAGAGCAGTTCTTCCTCGAGTTCGTTGTCGATGATCCCGAAGCCCTGCTCACGGATCTGCTCGAGTTCCTTCAGGAGGGCCGTGCGGTCGGTGATGGTGCGCGATGCGTAGGCCTCGAGGTTCTCGGGCAGCAGGGTCAGCACCCTCTCCGTGGGCATCTCGGCGAGCAGTATCTTGCCGGTGGAACTGGCGTGCAACGGCCAGCGCTGCCCGATCATGTGCTGGGCTCTGATGCCGACCACTCGGGATCCGGTGGCCTCGACGACCAGGTCGAGTCCGCCGTTGGAGTCCGGCACCGACAGGGACACCGTTTCGTTGAACCTGTCCGACAGTTCCTGGAGCAGTGGCTGCGCCCGGGCTACCAGACCCGCGTACGGGTCCGCATGGCGGCCCAGCCGCGCGAGCTCCCAGCCGAGGACGTAGTTGTTGTCGACGCGGTCGACGAAGCCGTTCTTCTCCAGGGTGTACAGCAGGCGAAACGCGGTGGGGCGTGAGATGCCGGCGGCCTTGGCCAGAGTGCTGACTGTGGCACCGGTCCTGGGCTGGGTGGCCAGTTCGCGGAGCAGCCCCATGGCCTTGGTCACCGACTTGTTGCCCAGGTCCGGCGCTGCGGATACCTCGCTCATGCCGCCCCCTCTTCGTCGCTACGAGACGCTGCTGCGGCGCACGGCTCAACCTTGCGTCGGGTCATTGATCGGGAACTGGGCGGCGTCGCGCATGGCGGCGTCCGGGGAACCGCCGTAGACGTCGTGGTAGCCGACGGTGTCGGCGAAGAACAGGCCGTCGAACCTGGCCTCTTCGAGCATCTTGGCCGTGTCGGTCCAGTACGACACGTCGGTGTAGCGGAAGCCCTGGTCGGCGGCGTCGCGCCAGGAGCCCGCGGTCAGATGGGCGGGGGCGAAGACGTCGAACGCGAAGATCTTCAGGGGCTGGTTGCTCATGCTGTCCTCCCGGAGCAGAGGCATGGAGTTGTCCCACGGCTCCCGTACTGAACCGCGAGGTCTCTATGGCGTTCATTATCCGAACGTTATGTTCGTATTCTGAGTGCTGGTGGTCGGTGTCAAGAGAGGCCGCGAAGCGATTCCCCGTACGCGCGCCCGCCTGCCCCGGCGCACCTCCCCGTCCGGCCGACATCTGAAATGCTTAGTTCAGGGCACATTTCACGGCCGTGGGCCGACTTCCGGCGGCACTTGAGGTTCAGCGCTCTCATCCTGTGGGCGCCCTTGACCCGGCGGTCGGCTCGTACGAGCTGTCGATTGACCTCTGGACCACGCTTGACCGCAAAGCGAACACCGCGTTTGACTTACGGAGAGATCATCCGGGCTGAGCAGTCCGTCCAGGACTCGGCGACGAGCCCGGGGCAGCTCCGGTGGCGCTCAGAACATGGCGAAGCCAGGGCCACCTGTCCGTCGAAGCGGGCCACGAACCGGGCGCGCACTCACCGGTAGGCATCGTGCCCCCAGTTCAGCCGCAGTCTTCGCCGCTCGGTCTCCGCGTGGAAGGTGTGCCTCGACGAAGCCCGTGATGCAGTGCCACAGGCCCGCGTCGTGTCCGCGGTCTCGCTCATAGTGATCCCTCAGTCCTCGCCCGGGGGTCCTGGGGGCGAGGCACCCGGGGCGTCGGCGACGGCATGGCCGACCGTCTTTGTCGCCGTCGCCGGACGGGGCGCGTCGGCCAAAGGTGACACGGGGCTACACCCGGTGCGGGGCGGAGGTCTCGCTCAGGCACGAACCCGGTGCCGATGCCGCGGATCTCGGTGGGGAAGATCTCGCCGAGGTAGACATCGGTCAGGGCCATGTACATGGCGTTGGCGAAGGCGAAGACAAGGAAGCAGGTCAGCACCACGGCGCCCGGCGCCCCGGGTCTCGCGGGAACGCTGTGCGCAGTTCCTCTCCGGCGACCATATCGCCGTACTGGTACGGGTGAACCCTGAGCGGCGGGAGAACCTGCTGGGCACCGTAGCGGCCGTCCGCGCCGCAGAACCCGACGCAGACGGCTGGCTGCGGCTGGAGGTGACGTTCCAGGATCTGCGACACGCCGAGTGGGCGCTGTGGCAGCTCAGCACGGACGCGGAAGCCTTGGCCCCGGCCTCACTGCGCACTGCCCGTCGTAACCGCGCCGCCGCGATTGCCACCCGCTACGAGGCCACGGTCCTTGACGCGGCCATCGACGAGTCGCTGTGACCAACGTCCCCGGACAGCACACCTAGACGCACCTGGACGTCACCTAGACGCTCTCGGCGGCGGCCTGGCGTTCCGCGGCCTCGACGATGTTCGTGATCAGCATGGCGCGGGTCATCGGTCCCACGCCGCCGACCGGGGGAGCGAGGGTGCCGGCCACCCGGCCGACGTCGGGGTGGACGTCGCCGAGGATGCCCTCCACGGTCCGGGTGAGCCCGACGGACAACACCGTTGCGCCGGGCTTGATCCAGTCGGGTTGGACGAGGTGCGCCACACCGGCCGCGGCGACGACGACATCCGCGGCACGCGTGTGGGCGGCGACGTCGCGGGTGGCCTCATGGCAGAGGGTGACGGTGGCGTGTTCCGTGCGCCGGGTGAGCATCAGACCGAGCGGCCGACCGACGGTCACGCCGCAGCCGATCACGCAGAACTGGGCGCCGGTGATGGGGACATGGTGGCGTCGCAGCAGATCGAGAATGCCACGAGGAGTGCAGGGCAGAGGCGCGGGGATGCCCAGAACGAGGCGGCCGAGATTGGTCGGATGCAGCCCGTCGGCGTCCTTGGCCGGGTCGACGAGCTCCAGCACGGCGTGCATGTCGAGATGCTGGGGCAGGGGCAGCTGCACGATGAAGCCGGTACACGCCGGATCGGCGTTGAGCCGCAGGACGGCGGCCTCGACATCGGCCTGAGTGGCGGTGGCCGGCAGATCGACGCGCAGCGAGGCGATGCCGACCTCGGCGCAGTCCCGGTGCTTGCCGCCCACGTACGAGTGGCTGGCCGGGTCGTCGCCGACGAGGATCGTGCCCAGTCCGGGGACGATGCCGCGCTCGCGCAGTGCGGAGACGCGTCCGGTGAGTTCACGCTTGATGTCTGCGGCGGCTGCGGAGCCGGAGAGTACGGTCGCGGTGGACAAGGTGCACACGTTCCGTTTCGGTAGGGGCCTGGAAAGCTGTCTCTGCTCGGCTGAGCCGTCGTAGCGCAAAGCCGCTGGCGCGCCGGATCAGCTGAAGATGACCGTCCTGTTGCCGTGCAGCAGGATGCGGTTCTGGCAGTGCCAGTTGACCGCCCGGGCGAGGGCGGTGCGTTCGGCGTCCCGGCCGACGAGGACGAGCTGGGCCGCGGAGAGCCGGTGGTCGACGCGGATGACCTCCTGCTCGATGATCGGTCCTTCGTCCAGGTCGGCCGTGACGTAGTGCGCCGTCGCGCCGACGTGCTTCACACCGCGCTGGTAGGCCTGGTGGTAGGGCTTGGCGCCCACGAAGCTCGGCAGGAACGAGTGGTGGATGTTGATCGCGCGGCCTTCGAGGGTCTTGCACAGGTCGTCGGAGAGGATCTGCATGTAGCGGGCCAGCACCACGAGGTCGATGTCGTACTGGTCCACGAGTTCCAGCAGACGCGCTTCGGACCGCGGCTTGGTCGCGGCGGTGACCGGGACGTGTTCGAACGGGATGCCGGCCGCGTCCGCCATGGGCCGCAGATCGGCGTGGTTGGAGACGATGAGTGCGATGTCGGCGTCGAGCGTGCCGCTCCGCCAGCGGTAGAGCAGGTCCGCCAGGCAGTGGTCGAACTTCGACACCATCACGAGGACGCGGGACTTCACCGACGCGTCCCGCAGCTCCCACTGCATTCCATAGGTGTCCGCGATCGCCGCGAAGTCCTCTTTCAGGCCGCCGAGCACGATCGTCTCATCGGTGGTCCTGAACCCGGTGCGCAGGAAGACGCGTCCGTGGTCGGGGTCGTCGAACTGCTGGTGCTCGGTGATGTCGCAGCTGTGCCGGACGAGGAAGCTCGTCACGGCGTTGACGATGCCGGGGCGCTCGGGGCAGCTCAGGGTCAATACGAACTGGGTGCTCATGGCTGTCTCCTCAGCACTCGACCACGTTGAGAGCGAGACCGCCGCGTGCGGTCTCCTTGTACTTGTCCTTCATGTCGGCCCCGGTCTCCCGCATGGTCTTGATCGCCTTGTCGAGGGAGACGTGATGGGTGCCGTCCCCGTGGATGGCCATCCGCGCGGCGGTGATCGCCTTCAGGGAGGCGACGGCGTTGCGCTCGATGCAGGGGATCTGCACGAGCCCGCCGACGGGATCACAGGTGAGGCCGAGATTGTGCTCGATGCCGATCTCCGCGGCGTTCTCCACCTGTTCGGGAGTGCCGCCGATGACCTCGGCCAGCCCGGCGGCTGCCATGGAGCAGGCCGAGCCGACCTCGCCCTGGCAGCCGACCTCGGCCCCGGAGATCGAGGCGTTCTCCTTGAACAGCACGCCGATGGCCGCGGCGGTCAGCAGGAAGCGCACGATGCCGTCCTGGTTCGCGCCGCGCACGAACCGGTCGTAGTAGTGCAGTACGGCGGGGATGATCCCGGCGGCGCCGTTGGTCGGGGCGGTGACGATCCGTCCGCCCGCCGCGTTCTCCTCGTTCACGGCCAGCGCGTACAGCGTCACCCATTCCATCGCGTGCAGGGAGTCGGTTTCGGCCTCCTCGTCCGCGGTCAGGAGTCTGCGATGCAGCGCGGCGGCCCTGCGCCGTACCTTCAGACCGCCGGGAAGCACTCCGTCGGTGGCACATCCCCGCAGGACGCACTCCTGCATGACGGACCAGATGCGCAGCAGCCCGGCCCGGACCTCGGCCTCGGTACGCCAGGCCGTCTCGTTCGCCATCATGATCGAACTGATCGACAGGCCGGTGGCCTCGGCGTGCGCCAGCAGCTGCGCGCCGGTGGTGAACGGATACGGCACCGGCGTGGTGTCCGGGACGATCTGCGGGCCGTTCGCCTGGTCCTCGTCCAGGACGAAACCGCCGCCGACGGAGTAGTAGATCCGCCGCGACAGGCTCCGGCCGGCGGCGTCGACGGCTTCGAACGTCATGGCGTTGGAGTGGAAGGCCAGCCGTTTGCCGCGGTGCAGGACGACGTCGTCGTCGACGCGGAAGGCGACGGGATGCTTGTCGAGCAGGCGCAGGCTTCCTGTCGTACGGACCCTGTCCATGGTCGGTCCGGCCGACGCGGGGTCCACGTGTTCAGGAGCGTGGCCCTCCAGACCGAGCACGACCGCTTTGACGCTTCCGTGACCGTGTCCCGTGGCGCCCAGCGAGCCGAACAACTCGACGTGGACGCCGTGCGTGTCCTCCAGGAGTCCTTCCCGTTCCAAGGCGTGCGCGAAGGAGCCCGCGGCGCGCATCGGGCCGACCGTGTGCGAACTGGACGGTCCGATGCCCACCTTGAACATGTCGAAGACGCTGAGGGTCATCCCGGCCACCGCCGTACTCCGTGGCCGGGCCGACCAGCCACGCCGTCGTGCAGGGGGCGAAGGAGCGCCGGCTGGTCACCCATGCGGTGGACGGCGAGGAGCCGGTGGGTGACGGCGTCGCGCAGGGTGTTGAACCAACGGCGGCATCCCGCTGTGTGCGTCCACCGCTCCGCGAACGGTTCGGCTTCCTCGCGCTCGCCACACCAGGGGCGGGCTATGGGCTGCATCAGGGTCTCCTGAGGTGAGTCGAGGTCAGTGGGCCGCGGCGTTGGGCATCACGACCGTCGGGTGCACCGGCGCCACTCTTCCGGCTGCGATGCGGCCGCGGGTGGTCCGTACGCCCGTCACCCGGCCGTCCGTCATGTCGATGCCCGTACCCCCTCGCAGTTCTGGATCAGATCGATGCCGTTGAGCTGGTCGGCGTCGCCCCGGCGTCTGCTGTCCCGGATGTCCTGCGGGGTGCGCGCGCGGGGTTGCTCCGGAGGAAGTCCGGGTGGTCCGGAAGCGGCGTGCGGGTCATGCCGCGGGTCCGTTCAGCTGGGGGTACAGGGGGAACGCGGCGGCGAGCTTCGCGACCCGGCCCCGCAGCAGGTCGGCCTGTTCACCGCTGAGATGCTCGGGCTTCAGCGTCTGGGCGATGATGTCGGCGACCTCGCGGAACTCCACGTCGCCGAAGCCCCGGGTGGCCAGGGCCGGGGTGCCGATGCGCAGCCCCGAGGAGACCATGGGCGGCCGTGGGTCGAAGGGGACGGCGTTGCGGTTGACGGTGATGCCGACCGCGTGCAGCCGGTCCTCGGCCTGCCGGCCGTCGAGGGGGCTGTTGCGCAGGTCCACCAGGACGAGATGTACCTCCGTGCCCCCGGTCAGTACCGTGATGCCCGCCTCGGCCACGTCATCGGCCAGCAGCCGCCCGGCGAGGATCTTCGCCCCCTTGAGAGTGCGCTGCTGCCGCTCGCGGAACTCCTCGCTCGCGGCCATCTTGAAGGCGACCGCCTTGGCCGCGATCACATGCTCCAGGGGGCCGCCCTGCTGACCCGGGAACACCGCCGAGTTGATCTTCTTGGCCAGCTCCGCCCTGCTCAGGATCACACCACCGCGGGGACCGCCCAGGGTCTTGTGCGTGGTCGTCGTCACCACATCCGCGTATGGCACCGGACTCGGGTGCAGTCCCGCGGCCACCAGACCGGCGAAGTGCGCCATGTCCACCATCAGACGGGCCCCGACGCTGTCGGCGATCCGGCGGAAGGCGGCGAAGTCCAGCTGCCGGGGGTAGGCCGACCAGCCGGCCACGATCAGCTTCGGCCGGTGCGCCAGAGCGAGCTGTTCGACTTCGTCCATGTCGATGCGCAGGTCGGACTCGCGCACGTGGTACGGGATGACGTTGTACAGCTTGCCGGAGTAGTTCAGCCGCATGCCGTGGGTGAGGTGGCCGCCGTGTGCCAGGTCCAGGCCGAGGACGGTGTCACCGGGCTGGAGCAGGGCGAACATCGCCGCGGCGTTCGCCTGGGCGCCGGAGTGCGGCTGGACGTTGGCCGCCTCGGCGCCGAACAGGGCGGTGACCCGGTCGATGGCCAGCTGTTCGATCGTGTCGACGTGTTCGCAGCCGCCGTAATAGCGCTTTCCCGGGTAGCCCTCGGCGTACTTGTTGGTCAGTACCGAACCTTGCGTCTGCATCACCGCCAGCGGCGCGAAGTTCTCGCTCGCGATCATTTCCAGAGTCGACTGCTGGCGCTCGAGCTCCGCGTCGACCGCCGAGGCGACCTCCGGGTCGAACAGGGCCAGCGGTCGGGAGAGAGCGCTTGCGGTGCCCTCCGCCGAGCGTTCCTCCGTGACGTCGAGGCGCATGCGATCCCCTTGGAAGACTAGAAGCGTACGACTGGTATATCAGTTGTAGATGTGGCTGGGGCAAATCGTCAAGAGGCCCTGCTGGTAAACATTTAAAAACGTATGTTATGGTTTGGTGCAGGTGTGGACCGCTACGGACTGGCCGTTGCCCTCATCCGTCGGTCGGGTCCGCCAGGACCAGTTCCAGGTGGGCGTCGACGACGGCCTCGGCGTCCCGCTCGCTGTGTGCGATGGCGAGGGCCTGGGCGCGTTCGGCGTCGCCCGCGGCGATGGCGTCCACGATGCCCAGATGCTCGTCGGCGGCTGTTCCCGTGTGCGCGAGATGCGTGGCAGGAGCCCAGAGCAGGGGCGCGAACTCGCCCTGGACCTGTACGGTCGCCGCGGTGAGCCGGCGCGACTGCGCGGCGACGCCGAGACCGATGTGGAAGCGGCTGTCGGTCCGCCGCAGGGCGTCGAGGTCCGAGGCTTGGCGGAACTCCTCGGCAAGGCTGCGCAGGCGCTGGATGTCCTGGTCGTCCGCCCGCGTGGCGGCGAGCCGGGCCGAGGCGGATGCCACGGCGGCGGAGATGTCACCGAGGTCGCGCAGCTCTTCCGTGCTCATCGCGCGCAGGCGACGCGCGAGGTCCTGGGGTGACCGGACGGCGCCGTCGGAGACGATGCTTCCGCCGCCGCGACCGCGTTTGGTCGTGATGATGCCCCTGGAGCGCAACGAGGCCAGTGCCTGCCGCAGCGTGATGGTGGAGACTCCGAGCCGGCTCGCGAGCTCAGGTTCCGACGGCAGGCGTTCGCCGTCTCGGAACAGGCCGACGGTGATGGCCGTCTCCAGCTGATGCGCTGCCTGGTCGGCGCGGCTGAACCCCTCTGGTTCGGCAGAGCCCAGGAGCGCAGCGAACCTGATGGAGCCCGTGCTCGGAACGGTTTCCGCGTCTTCGGTCCCTTGTGCCACGCCCCAAGGTTACGGGGTGGAACGGTGCTTGACGGGGGGATGTGACGTCACAAACTATAAACAATTAAGTCTAAATCTTTTTCGGTGTGAAGACGCCTTCCCGCAGGTCATGGACACCGTTCCCCCGCCACCGCGGTGGCGATTCTCAGCAGAACTGGTCTCGGAGGCACGAGATGGCCCAGGCAGAATCCTCGATCCAGGCCCGGATCCGTCGTGGTGACGGCTCACCCCTCGTCACCGCGGGTGATCTGGCCCCCGCGGAACACTTCGTCGACGGTGGCTTCCGGCCCGGCAAGTCGGTTCGGACGATGGATGTCGTCAACCCCTGCGATGGCACGCTCTTCGCGCAGGTGCCCGAGGGCTCCGTGGAGGATGTGGACCTGGCTGTCACGGCCGCCCGCGCCGCCAGGGCGACCTGGGGCCGTACCGTCCCGAAGGAGCGCTCCGAGGTGCTCCATGACACGCCCTACGGTCTTTCGGCCTCGGTCTGGACGGAGAACTCCCGACGAGGCCTCGACCTTCCCGACCGTCTCGACTTCGGCACGGTCTGGGTCAACGCCCACCTCGTTCTCGCCAACGAGATGCCCTGGGCCGGATTCAAGGGCTCCGGCTACGGCCGCGACCTGTCCGTCTATGCCCTGGACGACTACTCGCGGACCAAGCACGTCATGCACAACCACTCGCGCTGAGGCCGTCGGCGGGCGGCCACCCCGACGAGCCGCGTGCCGGACCAGAGCAAGCACGCGATGAGGTCAAGGGCCGGAAACGACCCCTCGACGGCCACCGGGCCGGCCCACTACCCGCTCACTCGTCACCTGGGATGTCCTGCCAGAACACGTCGACGATGCGCTCGACGGTCGCCTGCATCTGCTGGAGGGCTTCGGGGATCCGGACTCGGCCGAATCGGTAGCGGGGTCCGTTGAGGGACAGTACCGCCACCAGAATCCCGGACGAGTCCCTGATGGGGCGCGAGAGCGAGAGCAGCCCTTCCTCGAGCTCGTTGTCGATGACACTGAAGCCCTGTTCACGAACCTGCTCGAGTTCCTTCAGCAGGGCCGCGCGATCGGTGATGGTGCTCGACGCGTATGCCTCCAGTTTCTCGGGCAACAGTGCCTTCACCTTCTCCACGGGCATTTCCGCGAGCAGCACCTTGCCGGTGGAACTGGCGTGCAGCGGCCAGCGCTGACCGATCATGTTCTGGGCCGAGAGGCCGATCAACTGCGATCCCGCGGCCTCGGCGACGAGGTCGAGTCCGTCCTGGAGGTTCGGTACCGACAGGGTCACCGTCTCGTTGCACTTGTCCGCCAGCTCTTGGAGCAGCGGCTGCACCCGGGCGACCAGACCCGAGTACGGGTCCGCGTAGCGCCCGAGCCGGGCCAGCTCCCAGCCGAGGACGTAGTTGTGGTCGACCCGGTCGACGAATCCGTTCCTCTCCAGACTGTTCAGCAGGCGGAACGCCGTGGGCCGTGAGAGTTCCGCAGCCTTCGCGAGGGCGCTGACGGTAGCGCCGGATCGCGGCTGGGCAGCCAGTTCGCGAAGCAGGCGGATGGCCTTCATCACCGACTTGTTGGTCAGCTCCACCGGTGAGGATGCGTCGGTCATGCGGCCCCTTGGTCTCTGTAGCGCTGCGCCGTAGGCAGCTCGACCTTGCGTCGACTTTACCGCCTGGGCGTTCAGATAGTGAACGCCTCGACGTGTGCGGTGCGCGATGGGGCCTGATACGGCTGCGGCTGCCCGGCTCTCGGCAGCCTCCGGGGGCGCCCCTGGTCGGAACATCGGGGGTGGTCCCTCCGGTGGTCGTCCGGAGCACCGGGGCAATGACGATGACGCGGTCGCCGCCACGACCGGACAGGTCTCGCCCCAGCCGACAAGCGCGTCACGGTGGCGCCCATATGGACGACCGCGGCGAAAGCGATGGAGGACCGGTCGTGTTCTGGCCCGCTCATCCTGAGTCCGGCGGCACGGCAGATGCCGCGGTGGCGGCGACCCGAGCCAGTCCGCCGGCCTGGGAGATCCGCAGCCCGATTCGGTCGGCCAGGTGCTGCGCCGCGATGAGTGCGACGTCCGCGTCGACGACGAAGAACCCGCCCTGCCCGCAGGGCTCGAAGCCGGGCGCGTCGACTTCCCGCCCGGTCCGCCCGTCGCGCATCATCGCGATTCTGTTCCCGAGGCGCATGGCCTCGTTCAGGTCGTGCGTGATGAAGAGGATGGTCTTGCCCAGCTTGTGCTGGAGCTCGATCAACTGGTCCTGCATCTGGCGCTTGATCAGGGGATCCAGGGCGCTGAACGCCTCGTCCATCAGCAAGATGCTGGTGCCTGCGGCAAGCGCTCTCGCCAGGCCGACGCGTTGCCGCATGCCCCCGGACAGCTGTCCCGGAAGTGAGTCCTCCCAGCCCTTCAGTCCCACCAGGCGCAGTGCTTCCTTGGCGCGCCGCTCCTGCTCGTCCTTCGGGATTCCCTGGACCGCCAGCCCGTAGGCGGCGTTCTCGCCCACGGTGCGGTGCGGAAACAAAGCGAAGTGCTGGAAGACCATGCTGACCTTTTCGCGGCGCATGCGTCGCAACTGCAGCTCAAGCGTTCCCTCTCTCGCCCCCCGGCAAGGAAGCCCGCGCCGACAAGACCGGGATCCCGGCAAAGAACCCCCGTCCGCAAGCCACCCCCTGCTCAGAACCCGGGGAAGACCCGCCGCAGGTCGTCCAGCGTCAGGGCGCCCCCGGTGAGGGTCACGCTCGTCGGCGTGTACGCGGGTGCGTGGCGGCCCGTCGTGAGGCGCAGCCACCACTCGGCGGGCGCGCTCAGCACCGCGTCCGGCTCGCCGACCGGCTCGTCGCCGAGCGTGACCGCCTCGCCGAGGTCGAGCCCGAAGGACCTCTCGGGTGCGGTGGTCCGTATCGCGAGGTGGACCGGACGGCCGTCCACGGCGTCGGCCTTGCCGAGGCGGCCGATGAGCAGGCCGGCCTGGTCGAGCAGTGGTCCGGTCGCGTCGGCCGCCAGGACGGCCGCCGGATCGAAGGCGACTTCGACGTCCCAGGTGTGGAAGGTGGACTCGCTGAGCCGCAGACCCGCCAACGTGGCCACGTCCACGGGCATCGGCAGGAAGCCGAGGTCGATCCGCAGTTCCTCGCGCGTCTGCGCGTCGAGGCTCTCGTAGCGGGCGACCAGCGCCTCGTCGGCGGACGCGAAGCCCGGGGCCCGCTCGTCCGGGGACATCGCGTCCCAGCGTGCCCACACCGACTTGTTGAAGTCCGCGTCCTTGGGGCCGGTGCCGTCCAGAGCGCCTTCGAGGACGGCCAGGGCGATCTCCGCACCGCTGCCCAGGTGGCTGAGCACCTGCGACACGTCCCACTCCGCCGCCCCGGACTTCCGGGTGAGGTCGACGGCGCCCATGTCGCGCACGAGCGAGGCGAGGTGGTCGTGTCCGCTGCGCAGGGCGGCGATGATCCGGTCGGCGCGTTCACTCATGAGTGTCTCCTTGTTCTCGAAGGGCCGGCGGTACTGCAGGCGTGTGTGACGAGGCAGCGGTGCGCTCAGAACATGGTGTTGTCGTTGGCCGAGGTCTCAGGTACTGCCTGGAGTACGTCCAAGTGCTCGACGATCTTGCCGTTCTCCAGCCGGAGGATGTCCGCCGCCGTGCCGTGGTCGGTCGCGGAGGTCGTCACGTGGCTGTGCAGCATCACGAGATCACCGTCGGTCAGCGCGGCCGCGGCGATGATGCCGGCGCTGAGGAACGTGGCACCGCGGCGGAGCACGGGGGTGTTCATGATTGTCTCCAGAGCTGTACCTGGCTGTTGGTCCGTGGTCTGTGGTCTGTGGTCTGTGGTCCGTGGTCTGTCGTGGTCCTGGACCGGCCTTCTGCCACGGATCGGAACGCGCCGGGGCGATCCGGCAGGCAGACGAATCAGGAGCGTGTCCGAGGACGGGGCAAGGCCGGGTAGCGCTGAGGCGGGATACGGGGGACGGACTCCGGTGGCCCACGCCACCGGCCCATGACGCCGAACGATTTCGCCCACTATGGTGAGACGCAAGCGGACAGCGGTCCGGTAGAGGGAACGTAGCGGACGAGTGTCCGGTTAGCAAGGGCTTCGGATGCGAGCCCGGGGAGGAGGGCATATGGAGCCGAGGAGCGATGGGCCCCAGCGGTCGGACGCGCAGCGCAACCGGGAGCGCATCCTGGAGGTGGCGCTGGTCGAGCTGTCGCGTTCCGTGGACGTCCCGATGAGCGTGATCGCCAAGAAGGCGGGCGTCGGGCAGGGCACGCTCTACCGCAACTTCCCCAATCGTGAGGCGCTCATCCTGGAGGTGTACCGCCATGAGGTGCAGCAACTCACCGACCGTGCGGCCGAGTTGCTGAAGACCAGGGAGCCCGACCAGGCCCTGCGTGCATGGATGGACCGCCTCGCCCGCTTCATCATGGCCAAGACCGGACTGGCCGACGCGCTGCGCCAGGCCGCCGTTGCGACGGGAGGGCCGGAGCCGTCGGGGTACTCACTGGTGGTCGAGTCGATCGAGCTCCTGCTCAACGCCAATCATGAGGCCGGCACCATTCGCCCGGGGGTGACCGCCGACGACTTCCTCCTCGCCATCGCCGGCATCTGGCAGATCGACATCCGCGGAGACTGGCACGCCCAGGTCACCCGGCTGCTGGACCTCATCATGGACGGCCTGCGCGCGGGGGCCCCGGGGCGGGGCTGAGGGGGCAGCCAGGCTCCTGTGGGAACGGTGAGCAGCGGCCGGAGGATTCCCTCCGGCCGCCCCGCACTGTTGCCTGCCCGCTCGATTCCACTACGTGACTCCATCCGCCCGGCCCTTCATTCCGCGCCCGGTGCCGGTGCCGGGGCCGGGGCCCGGCGGGTGCCGCCCGGTGCCTGCACTCGACTCGCACCCGGATCCGGCCTTGCTAACCGGACGACCGTCCGCTACTTTCCCAGTAGCGGACAGTTATCCGGTTCGGCTCTCTGCGATCGCGGCTCGTTTACGGCCGACGCCGCGGCAGACCTACGCCCATCCTTGCCCCCACACCCTCACGGAAGATTCCCTTGCCATGAAACTGCTCATCCTCGGTGCAACCGGTCCCACAGGTCGCCACGTCGTCGACCTGGCTCTGCGGGCCGGTGACTCGGTGACCACCTTCGTACGCAACCCGGCGGCTCTCGGTGACCTGGCGGAGAAGGTCACGGTGGTCGCCGGAGACGCCACATCGCATCGCGACGTCCTCGCCGGCGCGGCCGGGCACGACGCGATCGTCTCCGCCCTGGGCAGGGGCACCTCGGTGCGTGCCGACGGACTCTTCACACGATCCTCGGCGGCCGTGATCGGTGCGGCCAAGGAAGCGGGCGTCTCCCGGCTGGTGTGGCTGTCGTCGTTCGGCGTCGGTGAGACGCTCGACTGGTCGAGCACCACACAGAAGGCGATCTACCGCACGCTGCTGCGGTCGATCTACGCCGACAAGGAGATCGCGGACGAACGCATCCGCAACAGCGGGCTGGACTGGACCGTCGTCTACCCCACCCGGCTCACCCACGGCCCCGCGAACGGCACCTACAGCGCGGGGGACCGGCTGCCGATGAAGGGCAACCCGACGATCAGCCGCGCGGACGTGGCCGCCTTCATGTACCAGGCGGCCCACGGAAGCGAATGGATCCACCGCAGCCCCGTCATCACCGACTGACGACCTCCTTCCCGCCCTGACCGACCTCCGGCCGGCGAGGACTCCGCCCGATGGACGCTCTGTACGGCGCGGGAGTCCGCCCACCGCGACCGTGGGCGCCGTGTCCGCACAGCGGGCCACCCGGCGACGTGGTCGAAGTAGCTCCCACGTCGGTCTTCTCGCAGGGGTTCGGTGCCACAGCCGAGGCCGACAGAGCGTAGTCCCGACGGGCCGGTGCTGTGCGCGTCGGTCCTGACGCCGACGCCGTTGTCAGTGCCGGCCATGGCGGCGGATCTCCCCACGCAGTTCCTCGGTGATCTCGGCGGACAGTTCGGCGACCGCGCTGTCCTCGATGCGGCGCGGCTGTGGAATGCCGACGGTCCACTCCCGCGCGATACGGCCCGGGCGGGAGGACAGCAGCACCACCCGCTGCGCGAGCTTGACCGCCTCCCGCACGTTGTGCGTCACGAACAGCACCGACCGTCCCGTCTCCCGCCAGATGCGGGTCAGTTCGTCGTGCAGGACGTCACGGGTGATCGCGTCCAGCGCGGCGAACGGCTCGTCCATCAGCAGCAGCCGGCTGTCCTGGGCCAGCGCCCGGGCCAGTGCCACGCGCTGCCGCATACCGCCCGACAGTTCGTGCACCCGCTTGCGGTGCGCGCCCTGCAGCCGTACGAGGTCCAGCAGCCGTTCCGCCTCCGGCCGGCGCTCCGCCTTGGTGACCCCGCGCAGCTTCAGCGCGAGCTCGATGTTCCTGCCCGCGGTCAGCCAAGGGAACAGCGCGTGCTCCTGGAACATCAGGGCGGGCCGTCCGTCCGTGGTGATCGAGCCGGAGGACGGCAGGTCCAGCCCCGCGGCCAGGTTGAGCAGGGTGGACTTGCCGCAGCCGGAGGCCCCCAGGAGGGTGACGAACTCGCCGGGTGCGACATCGAGCGTGATGTCGTCCAGCACGAGCTGCCGTCCGCCGGGCGTGCCCGGTGCGGGGAAGGACTTGGAGACATGCTCGATGCGGGCGGCGTGCGTCACCGCCGTGGCGTCCTCGGCAGCCCTGGCGATCGTGGTCGCCATGGTCGTCACCTCCTGGGAGATCGTCGGGTCCGGTTGTCGTTACTCGGCGCCGAGACCGGCGTCGTCGACCTCGTCCTTGCCCTCGGCCCTGAGGACCTTGTTGAGCGGCGCGAGGTCGTAGATGCCCTTCAGGTCGGGCTTCTCCAGCAGACCGGCCTTCACCGCGTGCTCCGCCTCGGCGTCGAGGGTCCGGGCCAGCGGGTCGTCGAGGAAGGTGATGGACTTCCAGGCCGGGTCGATGACGTCGGCGGGCAGGGCCTTGCCGGAGAGCTCCTCCAGGGCCTTGTTCGCGGAGGCCTTGGCCTCCTCCGGGTTGGCGTTGATCCACTCATTGGTCTTCACCGAGCCGCGCAGCACGGCCTCGACGACGTCCGGGTGTTCCTTCAGGAAGCTCTGCGACACGATGATGTTCGTGATCACGAACTTCTTGTCCGGCCACAGGTCGGCCTCGTCGAGCAGTACCTTGGCGCCCTCGGAGACCAGCTTGGACGCGGTCGGCTCGGGTACCCAGGCGCCGTCGACGGAGCCGGACTTGTAGGCGTCCGGGGTGATCTTGTTGTCCGTGCGGACGACGGAGACGTCGCCCTTGCCGCTCTCGGCGTCGACCTTCCAGCCCTTCTCCGCGATCCAGTTGAGGAACGCCACGTCCTGGGTGTTGCCGAGCTGCGGGGTGGCGATCTTCTTGCCCTTGAGGTCGTCCAGGGTCTTGATCCTGTCCGGGTTGACGACGAGCTTCACGCCGCCGGAGGCGGAACCGCTGATGATGCGCAGGTTCTTGCCGTTCGACTTGGTGTAGCCGTTGATGGCGGGGGAGGGCCCGATCCAGCCGATGTCGATGGACCCGGCGTTGAGCGCCTCCATCTCGGAGGGGCCGGCGTTGAACGTCGAGGCCTTGATCCTGGTGCCGCCGAGCTCCTTCTGGAGCAGGCCCTCCTGGACGCCCACCAGGGCGGTGCCGTGCGTGAGGTTGGGGAAGTAGCCGATCTTCACCTCGTCGGCCGAGAGCTTCTCGGCGCCCGCCGCGACCTCGGTCTGCTTGTCGTCGTCGGTGGCGTTGGATCCGTAGCCGCAGGCGGTGAGCAGGAGCGGGAGCGCTGCTGTGACGGCGATGGTGCGCAGGGTGGTGAGCGGTCTTGCGGCAGACACGGAGGTGTCCTCTCAGGGATGGGTTGATCAGGGAGATGCCGAAGGTGCGAGGCGCGAAGCTCGTGAGCATGCGCCTGCACTCCACTCACCGGCCCTCGGCGGCGGGAATGCCGCCGCGGGCTCGGGAGCGGAGGTGGCGGAGGTGTATGGGGATGGGCGGCCGCGGGCGGTGCTGCCGGCCGAAGGATGTTCTGCGGACGGCTGCGGACGGCGCGGACGGCCTCAGACGGGCCGACAGATGGCGCTGGACGTGCGACGGAGGTCGATGTGGCGGCGCGAGGTCAGCAGGGGGAGCGACAGGTCTGCGCGATTGAGCGTTCGCATGACCACCCCACAGATCCCTAGTTTTCCTACCTGGTTGATAGGGATCGTGGCAGAAGGTGGCGCGCTCCCCAAGGGGGTGTTCATATGGCGGACGCCGCTATCTCGCTTTTTGGGAGCTTCGGTTGATGGCCCAGCGTGTCAGGGGTTTACCCAGGCCTTCGGAGTGTCGGTCAGCGCGGCTACGCCGGCGGGCAGTTGGGCCGATGCGACATCGGCGAGCGACACGCCCTCGAGGATCTCGCGCACGTTGGACCGCAACGCGATCCACAGGGGGAGCAGCGACTCGGCGGGGCCGGTGTAGGACAGCTCCGGCGGGCGGACCCCGCGTACCGAGACCAGGGGCCCCTCCACGACGCGGATGACATCGGCGATGCTGATCGACTCGGCGGGTTTGGCCAGCCGGTAGCCGCCGTTGCCGCCGCGCTGGCTGAGTACGAGGCCGCCCCGACGCATGTCGTTCAGGATGCTCTCGAGGAACTTGTGCGGGATGTCCTGGGCGTCGGCGATGGCCTCGGCCTTCAGCGGCCCGTCATCCCGTGAGGCGGCGAGCTGTAGCGCGGCACGTACCGCGTAGTCCGCCCTGGCTGAGATCCGCATGCACCCATTATCCCGCAAGGCTTCGGCCCGGCTCCACTCCCGGCAGACCGCCGGGCGGGAGCGGGGTGCCACTGCCCGGCGGCCGCGCGCGGCGGGTGCGGTGCTCAGACCGCGGCCGGGGTGTAGTGGGCGGCGTCATCGCCCTCGATGACGTGGCTGAGGGTGCCGTCGACACCTTCCGGGACGTCGCCCGCGACGGTCACCCGGTGCAGCAGGCGCGGCAGGTCGCCGTAGTCGTCGGGGGCGTAGTGCTGGGTGATGCGGTTGTCGAACAGGACGAGGTCGCCGGGCGTCCAGGCCACACGCACGATGTTCTCGGGACGCGTGACGTACGACTGGAAGATGCGCAGCAGGTCACGGGAGTCGGAGGGGCTGAGACCCACGATGCTCCGGGCGAAGCCGCCGATGAACAGCCCGCGCTCCCCGGTCTCGGGATGGACGCGGACGACCGGATGGGCGGTGCGGTACTTCCGGGAGACGAACCGCCTGCGGTGCTCGGCCGCCTTCTCGCTCTTCGGGGCGGGGTGGGCGGCATAGTCGAAGGCATTCGTGTGCACCGCCCACAGCTTGTCCGCCAGCTCCCGCAGCGGCTCGGGCAGATCCCGGTACGCGGCGGCCGAGTTGGCGATGAGCGTGTTGCCGCCGTAGGGCGGGACCACGATGCTGCGCAGCGTGGACGCCTTCGGGGGCGTACGGACGAAGGTGACGTCCGTGTGCCACTGGTTGGCGCGGATTCCCTCGTCGCCGTCGACGGGGAGGATGTGGGGCCGGCCGTCGACGGAGGGCACGGTCGGGTGCGCGGTGGTGAGCTCCCCGAAGAGGGAGGCGAAGCGGAGCTGACCCGCGTCGTCGAGGCGCTGGTCGCGGAAGACGAGTGCCTTGTGTTCCAGAAGTGCGGAGTTGATCTCGGTGACGACGGCGGGGCCGAGATCGGTGGAGAGATCCACGCCGAGGATCTCGGCGCCGATCCGGCCGCCGACCTTGCGGATGTCGAAGTCGGTGCTGGTGGTCATGTGTGGGTGTCCTTTCAGTAGGTCCTACGTTGTCGGTGGATGGTCCGGCACATCGGCCGCTACGTTCTGAACGGCACCCAGCCACCCCGGGCTTCATGCGTCACTTCGCTCAACTGAACGGCTGGCCCCTGGATGTGCGGGCGGATGCCCTGCTCCAGCAGTCCGAGTCATCCGTAAATCGCTGGCGCGGCATCCGACCGCGGTGGATGATCCGCAGGGTCTGGGGGCTGGAGGTCTGGGGGTCTGGGGCCCGCGAGCCCTCTCCTCCTGTCTGAGAGGAAGTTGTGATGACCGTTGGCGAGTCCAAGCCGTCCGGATCCCAGCCCGAAGTCCGCGCGGCGGCCGGAAGGCTGCGCGGCAGCCGGGAGGCGGGTGTGGCGGTCTTTCGTGGCATCCCGTTCGCCGAGCCCCCGGTCGGCGTGTTGCGCTTCGCCGCACCGCGACCGGTACGGGGCTGGAGCGGGGTGCGGGAGGCCCTCTCGTACGGCCCGCCGCCCCCGCAGGGTGGGCATTTCGGCATGGACGCGCTGTCGCAGGACGCGGCGGGCGACGACTGGCTGACGGTCAACGTCTGGTCGCCCGAACCCGACCCGGGCGCGAGGCTGCCGGTGATGGTGTGGATCCAGGGCGGCGCCTACGTGATCGGCATGTCCGGCCTCCCCGAGTACGACGGTGGCCGGCTCGCGCGGGACGGTGGCGTGGTCGTGGTGACGTTCAACTACCGCGTGGGTATCGAGGGCTTCGCGCAGATCGAGGGGGCTCCTCCCAACCGGGGTCTGCTCGACCAGGTCGCCGCTCTCGAGTGGGTGCGCGACAACATCCGGGCATTCGGCGGCGACCCTGACCGGGTCACGGTCTTCGGTCAGTCGGCGGGTGGGGGATCGGTCGCCGCGCTGCTGGCGATGGGCCGTGCGGCCGGGCTCTTCCGCCGGGCCGTCGCGCAGAGTGTGCCGGGCACGTTCTTCTCGCCGGATCTTGCCGCGGACATCACTGCCGCCTGTGCCGCCGAGCTGGGGCTGCGGCCCACGGTGGCCGACCTGTCCAGCGTCGCCCCACGCCAGTTGTCCGCCGCCGGTGACACGGTCGGCGCCAAGATGGACCAGTGGGCGCGACGCTGGGGCCGGCCCGCGCGCAGAACGATCCCCTTCTCGCCCGTCGTCGACGGCGAGGTCCTGGCCGTCACACCGTGGCAGGCCCTGACCGACGGCGCCGGCCGCGACATCGACCTCCTCGTCGGCCACACCCGCGACGAGCAGCGCCTGTTCACCGCCGTCAACGGTCTGCTCGGTGAGGTGGGCGAGGAGCAGGCGGCGAACGCCCTCCATGTCTTCGCACCCGGCCCGGACGGCGCGCGCCGCTACCGTGACGCCTTCCCGGCGGCGAGTCCGGACGAGCTGTACGAACTGGTCCACTCCGACTGGCTGTTCCGCATGCCGTCGCTCCACCTCGCCGAGGCCCAGACGGCTGCCGGCGGCCGCACGCACGTCTACGAGCTGGCCTGGTCGGCCCCGGGCATGGGCGGCGCCCTCGGCGCCTGCCACGGCCTTGACGTACCACTCGTCTTCGGCAACCTGAACCGCGGCCAGCCTGCCATGCTGATCGGTGAAACGCCCTCCCCGGAGGCAGAGGCCCTGTCCGCCCAAATGCGCGCCGCATGGACTTCGTTCGCCGCGCACGGCGACCCCGGCTGGCCCGCGTACGACATCGGTCAACGCCTCGTTCAGCTCTTCGACACCCGGTCGGCTGTCACGGCCTACCCGGAGGAGCCCTCCCGCCTGATCTGGCAGAGCCACACCTTCCCCGCGCTGCCGCTGATCAGCCGGTAGCGCAGACCGACCCGGCCGAGCGGGGCTACTGGTTCTGTTCGAGCGAGGACTTGAGGAGTGCCTCGGCCGTGTTGGCGTCCTGAGGCGTCTGCCCGGCGGCTTGCCGAGGCGTTTCCTCGGGTGCAGGTGCGCGACCGTCCTCGGTTCCGGGATCAGCGGTTCGCCGATCTCGCAGCCGAGGACCGCGCGGATCATGTCCAGGTCCGCGAGCTTGACGCTGATCGGCCGGCCGGACCGTCGGTCCGGCCAGGACCAGCGTGCCGGTGCCGTACCGGACGATGTCGTGGGCGGCCTCCTCCCCGCTCTGCCCGGCATCCGCGCGTCCGCGTCCGCGAAGGCCGTCGTCCGGGAAGGCCGTCGCCCTGGGTGCGGCACTGGCCGTCGCCGGCGCGAGTGTGGCGCCTGCCGGCCGTGCCGGGCCGCGGGACGGTTCTGTCGTGTTCCGGGTCAGCCCGTGACAGGAGCACCCGTTTTCTCACGCAGTTCGTCGAGGGTGACACCGGGGGCCAGTTCGACGAGTCGGCACCCCTCGGCCGTGATGTCGAGCACGGCGAGGTCGGTGATGATCCGCTGCACCACTCCCTGCCCCGTGAGCGGCAGGGTGCACTCCGCGACGATCTTGTGGGAGCCGTCCTTGGCGACGTGCTCCATGAGGACGATCACGCGCTTGGCGCCGTGGACCAGGTCCATCGCACCGCCCATTCCCTTGACCATCTTCGCGGGCACCATCCAGTTGGCCAGGTCGCCCGCGGCGGAGACCTGCATGCCTCCGAGTACGGCGGTGTCGATGTGGCCGCCGCGGATCATGCCGAAACTCTGGGAGGAGTCGAAGAACGACGCCCCGGGGCCGACCGTGACGGTCTCCTTGCCGGCGTTGATCACGTCGGCGTCGACCTCGTCGTCGGTCGGGTACGGGCCCGTTCCGAGGATGCCGTTCTCGCTGTGCAGCGTGACCCGGACCCCCTCCGGAAGGAAGTTCGGGATGAGCGTCGGCAGGCCGATACCGAGGTTGACGTACTCACCGTCACGAAGCTCGCGTGCGGCGCGCGCCGCCATCTGCGACCGGGACCAGCCGGTCCGCTGCTCGCTCGTGGCCTCGCTCATGCCGCACTCTCCCGGACGGTCCGCTTCTCGATGTGCTTGGCCTGGGCGCCCGTGTGGACGATCCGCTGGACGTAGATGCCGGGCAGGTGCACCTGGGCCGGGTCGATCTCACCGGGCTCCACGAGTTCCTCGACCTGCGCGACGCAGATCCGCCCCGCCATCGCGGCGAGCGGGTTGAAGTTCATCGTCGCCTTGTTGAAGACGAGGTTCCCGTCGGTGTCGCCGAGCCGGGCGTGGACGAGCGCGAAGTCGGCCACGATGCCCTCCTCCAGGACGTACCGGCGGCCGCGGAACTCGCGGACCTCCTTGGGCGGGGAGGCGACCAGGATGTTCCCCTCCTGGCCGTATCTCCAGGGCAGACCGCCCTGGGCGACCGGCGTGCCCACGCCCGCGGGGGTGTAGAACGCGGGGATGCCCGAGCCGCCCGCGCGCAGCCGCTCGGCCAGCGTGCCCTGTGGGGTGAGCTCCACCTCCAGTTCACCGGCGAGGTACTGGCGGGCGAACTCCTTGTTCTCCCCGACGTAGGACGCCGTGACCCGGCGGATCCGGCCGAGGTCGAGGAGGATGCCGAGCCCGATCCCGTCCACACCGCAGTTGTTGGAGAAGACCTCCAGGCCATCGGCTCCCTGCTCGGCCAGTGCCTGGATCAGGCGGTCCGGGATCCCGGAGAGCCCGAACCCGCCGACGGCGAGGGAGCTGCCCGGGGTGATGTCGGCGACCGCCTCAGCGACCGAGGCCACCGTCTTGCTCATCACGCCTCCCGACGCTTGCTGCTGGTGATCCGGCCGCGGGCCTCGCCGAAGCCGATCCGGGTTCCGTCGGCGCCCGGGGCCGTGGCGGTGAGGACGACCTCGTCCCCGTCCTCCAGGAACGTGCGCCGTCGGCCATTGACGGTGACGGGTTCCCTGCCGCCCCAGGTCAGTTCGATGAAGGCACCGCGCTGCTCCTTCTCCGGGCCGGAGACGGTGCCGGACGCGAACAGGTCACCGGTGCGCGAAGGAGCGCCGCCCACGGTCTGGTGGGCCAGCATCTGGGCGGGGGACCAGTACATCGCGGAGTACGGCGGCCGGGAGACGACCTGACCGTTCCAGGCGACCGTGAGGTCCACGTCGAGGCCCCATGGCCGCTCCATCCGCAGATACGGCAGCACGGCCGGTTCCTGGGGCGGGACCGGGACCCGGGCGGAGTCCAGGGCGAGCAGCGGCACCACCCACGGCGAGATCGTCGAGGCGAACGACTTGCCCAGGTTGGGGCCGAGCGGTACGTACTCCCAGGCCTGGATGTCGCGTGCGGACCAGTCGTTGAAGAGCACCACGCCGAAGATGTGCCGCTCCGCGTCCTCGGCGCCGATGGAGTCCCCCATGGCGTTGCCGGTCCCGAGGACGAAGCCGAGCTCGGCCTCGATGTCGAGCCGGGTCGAGGGCCCGAAGACCGGTGCCGGGTCCTTGGGGCCCTTGCGCTGCCCGGAGGGCCGGACGATGTCGGTGCCCGAGACGACGACGGAGGCCGCACGGCCGTGGTAGCCGACCGGAAGGTGCTTCCAGTTCGGCATCAGCGGGTCGGGATGGTCGGGCCGGAAGAGCCTGCCCAGATTGGAGGCGTGGTGCTCGGAGGCGTAGAAGTCGACGTAGTCGGCGACCTCGAACGGCAGGTGCAGCGTCACCGTGCCCAGGCCGTGGACCGCCTCCTCGGGGACCCGGCCCCGGAGCCGCTCGGAGATCTCGGCCCGGACCTCGACCCAGCGGGCGTGGCCCTGCGCCATGAAGGCGTTCAGGCTCGGCCGGGCGAAGACGTCGTCGTCCAGCAGCACGGCCAGATCGATGACGTGGTCGCCGTAGCGGGTCGCCATGCGCGGCCGCCGGCCAGGCGCCGAGTAGACGCCGTACGGCAGGTTGGTGAGGCCGAACAGCGAGTCGGCCGGGACGGTCAACCGGGTCGTGCTGGTCATGCGGGCACCTCGGTCAGGTCGGCGACGGTCGCGGCGGGCAGCAGCCCCAGCCCGACCGACTCTGCGGCGGGTTCGGCGACGGAGCAGGTGCCGAAGGAGCGGAACAGGTCACGGACTCGGGGCGACAGAGCGCGCACCCGCTCGGCGACCCGGTCGCCGTCGCGGTCGGCCAGCAGCCGGACCAGCTCCGCCTCCTCGGCGCCATCGAGGGCCGCTCCGGTGGCCACGAGCAGGTTGAGGAACCCGTGCTGCTCGAATCCGGTCTCCGGGTCGGTGTTGCGCAGCGCGTGGTGCAACCCCGCGGTCGCCTTGAACGCCACCCCGGCCCGCGCCGCGGCCAGGACGGCCGCCGCGAGTTCGCGCTCGTCCGGGTAGAGATCGGGACGTACGCCTCCGGTCCGGAACTTGGCCAGGTAAGGCGTCCCGGAGAGCGCGGCGAGCAGTGCGTCGCGCCGGGTGTCGCGCGGCACCTCGACATACGCGGTGACGGTGCTGCCGTCGCCGAGCACCTCGGCCAGGGCGGGTACGACCGCCTCGGCGGCGACCCCGTCCGGGACGGTGACCTCCAGCCCGACCAGCCGGATGGCCGGGACCCGGTGCGCCGCGGCGAGCGCGTCGGAGACATCCGGCAACGGCACGGTCACCGAGAGGTCGAAGGACCCCTCGGCGAGATCGGCGGTCGGCTCGGCGAGCCGGTCGATGTCCTTGGCGGCGAGGACGAACGGACCGACCAGCCCGGCGTGGGCACCGCGGGTGTGCCGCACGTGGGCGGGGACCGCCTCCTCGATCGGCAGGCTGCCGGGCGGGAAGACCGCAGCGTCGTCGAACAGGCCGGCGAGCACCTGCGGGATCTCCGGTGTCAGTGGCTCGCTCACCGGTGTCGGTGGCTCGCTCATCGGCTCGACTCCCAGGAGTAGACGTACATCGCGTCGTCCGTCGCGTGGGCGGCTTCACCGAGCAGGAGGGGACGGAAGGTGTCGACCATGACCGCGAGCTCGTCGAAGAACTCCGCCCCGATCGACCGCTCCATCGCACCCGGCTGGGGGCCGTGGGGATGGCCTCCCGGGTGCAGCGAGATCGAACCCTGTCCGATCCCGGAGCCCTTGCGCGCCTCGTAGTCCCCGCCGCAGTAGAACATCACCTCGTCGGAGTCGACGTTGGAGTGGTAGTACGGCACCGGAACGGACAGCGGGTGGTAGTCCACCTTGCGCGGAACGAAGTTGCAGATCACGAAGTTGTGGCCCTCGAAGACCTGGTGGGCCGGCGGCGGCTGGTGGACCCGGCCCGTGATGGGCTCGAAGTCACGGATGTTGAACACGTACGGGTACAGGCAGCCGTCCCAGCCGACGACGTCGAAGGGGTGGTTCGGCAGGGTGTGGACGGTCCCCGCGACGCCGCCCGGTCCGCGGTGCTTGATGTACACCTCGACGTTCTCGCCCTCGACGGTCCTCGGCCCGTCCGGGAGGCGGAGGTCGCGTTCGCAGTACGGCGCGTGTTCCAGGAGCTGGCCGTGCTGGGACAGGTACCGCCGCGCGGGCCCGATGTGCGAGTTCGCCTCGATCACGTAGATCCGTACGGCCCCGGCGGGCACGATCCGGTACGTGGTCGCCCGCGGGACGATCACATAGTCTCCGCCGGCGACCTCGAGGTCGCCGAAGACCGTCTCCACGCGTGCCCGCCCGTCCTCGATGTAGAGGCACTCGTCGCCGATCGCGTTGCGGTAGTGGGGGCTCACGGTGTCGGCCACGACATAGGCCAGCCGTACGTCCTCGTTGCCCAGCAGCAGGCGGCGGCCGGTGACCGCGTCGATGCCGGACTCACCTTCCTCGAACAGCTTGTGCGTGGAGAGGTGACGGGGCACCAGGGGATGGTTGGGCACCAGGGACTGGTCCCCGAGGTCCCACACCCGGAACTCCCGCACCGCCGACGGTATGTGCCGGTGGTAGAGCAGCGAGGAGTCCGAGGAGAAGCCCTCCTCACCCATCAGCTCCTCGTAGTAGAGGTTCCCGTCCGGGTCCCGGTGCTGGGTGTGACGTTTCGGCGGAACCGCGCCCGCCCGGTGGTAGTACGGCAAGTCCTTCTCCTCATGACTTGGGGTCGCGGTGCCCCGCAGCGTTGCTATGTGCGCTCAGCGCACATTTTTGTGCGGTGGCAGCAACAATGTGAAATTAGGTCCTGATGACAGCCCAGTCAAGGTCGCCCCCGCGCTCGACAGCCGTGCACGCTTCACGAGGCGTCGAGGGAGGCGGGGGAGGGGTGTGGCGTGACGTGCCCTAACGTGGCGCCCAAAGAGAATCTGTCGGTTTCTGTGGGTGCCGTGAGCAGCTGCGGGATCAGGAGGTGTCGATGGCCACCCTGCAAGGTCTGGATCGTGGGCTTCGGGCTCTGCATGCGATCTCCCTGGCGGCCGATGGCCTGACGGTGGCAGACCTGGCAGCGCAGCTTGAGATCGACCGGGCCATCGCGTACCGGATCGTGCAGACCCTGGAGGAGCATGCGCTGGTCTCCCGGCAGGGCAAGCGGGTGCGGCTCGGTGCCGGTGCCGCCACACTGGCGGGGCGGTTCCAGCATCAGCTGGTGCCGGCGGCCCAGCCGGTCCTGCAGGAGCTTGCCGACGCGACCGGTGCCTCCGCCTTTCTGACGGTGGCACACGGTGCGCGGGAGTGCGTTCCCGTAGCGGGAGCGGAGCCGACCGTCCATCACGACCCCGTCCAGGTGGGTTACCGCATCGGCGTGCGGCACGCACTGGAGAAGGGGGCGAACGGCATCGCCATCCTCGCGTTGCAGCCGCCCTGGCCGGATGAGCCCGAGGAGATCGTGCGGGCGCGGGAGCTGGGCCACAGCATCACCTCGGGACAGCTCCAGCAGGGTGCCACCGGGGTCGCGGCGGGGTTCGAAGTCCCGGGCACGGTGGGTGCCTCGGTCGGCGTGGTGGCCATGCACGAGTTCGACGACGAGCACGTTGCCGCTCAGGTGAAGGCGGCGGCCTCGCGACTGGCGTCGCTCAGCAGGGTCTGACCGTTCCGGGCGTCACCGTCCGGGCATTCCCGGACCCCGGGGCAGGGCCCTCGGGCGACGGCGGACTCGGGGCTTGGTAACGGCGTGTGCGACGACGGCTCGGGGCTTGGTAACGGCGTGTGCGACGCGGCCCTACGACGCGACGCGCGCCCGGCGGCGGAAGTCGGCGCGATGCCCTTGCCGCGCCTGACGGTCCCGAGCGGTCGCCGGACGGCGAGTGGGTGTACCTCACCACCGAGGTGTTCACGCCCGCCCCCGGACACCCGCAGATCGCGCGTCGAAGGCGGCGGATGCGCACCTGGAAGCATCCTCGCCGGCAGTGCGGTCGGCTGGTTACCGCACATCTCGCCGAACGGGCGTGCCTCCGCCGCGGTGCCGTCGGCCCGGCACCACCGCACCTCGCTGCTCTGCGGGTGTCACTGGGAGTCGCGGTAAGCAGGAGACCGCCCGGGCGCACGGTGCCGACGAGAGTGCAGCAGCGGCAGGACTCTGGGCGCCACGACCACCGACAGCACGATCACGCTCGTCGAACGTGCCACCGTGGGGGAGCGGTTCAGCGCGAGCAGGGTTTCCTGCAGGTCCTCGTGGGACGAGGCCGCCAGCTTGCACAGCACGTCGGAGGCTCCCGTCGTCGCGTACGCCTCCAGCACGGTGGGCAGGGCGGCAAGCTCGGCAGCCACGTCATCGAGCGCGCCTTGGGCGATCTCCAGGGTCACGAACGCCTGGACCGGAAATCCCGCCGCGACCACGTCCAACTCGGGACCGAACCCTACGAGGACCCCGCTGCGTTCCATCCGGTCCAGTCGTGCCTGGACGGTTCCGCGGGCCACCCCCAGCGTCCGCGACAGCTCGAGAACGCCGGCTCGCGGGTTGTCCCGCAGCGAGCGGAGCAAGTCGATGTCCAACGAGTCCAGCGGCTGCCCCTCAGCCATGACGATCACCCTCTCCCAGCTAGGCAGATTGCCCATCTACAGCGCCCATGAGGTGGGCAGACTGGGCAGCTTGAACAGCTTAGAAGGCAGCTCTTGTGCAGGTAAGGGGGCCCGGTGTGTCCTGACCGCCACGCGCTGGAGACAGGCACGCCCAGGAGGACGACGCATGACCATGGAACAGACCCTCACGAGTCAGGAACGGCTGGCGGAGCTCGACCTGAAGCAGCTCAGGCAGCTGGTCGGGCTCGTGGAGTACGACGCACAGGGCGACCCCTTCCCGGTGACCGGGTGGGACGCGGTGGTCTGGTCGGTGGGCAATGCGACGCAGGCGGCGTTGTACTTCCAGGTGGTCTTCGGGATGGAGCTGGTCGCCTACTCCGGGCCGGAGACCGGGAACCGCGACCACCACGCGTTCGTGCTCCGCTCCGGAGCGATCCGGTTCGTGATCAAGGGCGGCGTCGATCCGAACAGCCCGCTGCTCGACCACCACCGGCGCCACGGCGACGGCGTGATCGACATCGCTCTCGAGGTGCCCGATGTCGACAAGTGCGTCGCCCACGCCCGCGAGCAGGGCGCGACCGTGCTGGAGGAACCGCACGACGCCACCGACGAACACGGCACCGTCCGGACAGCGGCCATCGCCACCTACGGAGAGACCCGCCACACCCTGGTGGACCGCTCCCGCTACACCGGCCCCTACCTGCCGGGATATGTGGCCCGGAGCTCGGGATACGTGAAGCCCGGGAACGAGCCCAAGCGCCTCTTCCAGGCGCTCGACCACGTCGTGGGCAACGTGGAACTAGGGCACATGGACGAGTGGGTCGACTTCTACAACCGCGTCATGGGCTTCACCAACATGGCCGAGTTCATCGGCGACGACATCGCCACCGAGTACTCGGCGCTGATGAGCAAGGTCGTCGCCAGCGGGAACCACCGGGTGAAGTTCCCGCTCAACGAGCCGGCGATCGCGAAGAAGCGTTCGCAGATCGACGAGTACCTCGACTTCTACCGTGGCCCCGGCGCCCAGCACCTCGCCCTCGCCACCAACGACATCATCAGGACCGTCGACGTGCTGCGGGCCAAGGGCGTCGAGTTCCTCGCCACGCCGGAGAGCTACTACACCGACCCGGAACTGCGCGCCCGCATCGGCCATGTCCGCGTACCCATCGAGGAACTGGCCTCGCGCGGCATCCTCGTCGACCGCGACGAGGACGGTTACCTGCTGCAGATCTTCACCAAGCCGATCGGTGACCGGCCCACGCTGTTCTTCGAGTTCATCGAACGCCATGGCTCCCTGGGCTTCGGCAAGGGGAACTTCCAGGCACTGTTCGAGGCGATCGAGCGCGAGCAGGCCAAGCGCGGCAACTTCTAGCGGTCACTTCTAGCGGTCGCGATCCCCGAAGCGCCACAGACCACCGCCGAACCCGGCGGTGGTCTGTACTGCGTCCTCGCCAGTGGCGACAGCCGCTCCACCGCGACCCCGTCGGCCGCGGAGGACAGCCGCTCGCTGTCAGTGCTGGAGCCGAAGCCGGAGCCACAGCAGCAGTGCCTCGTCCGGGTCCTGCAGGTCGATGCCGAAGAGTTCACTCGCTCGCCTGATGCGGTAGCGCAGCGTGTTGGGGTGCACATACATCTCGGCCGCCGCTCGGGCGCTGTCACCCAGACACCGCAAGTAGGCGTAAACGGTGCGCGTGTACTCCGTGCCGTTCAGTCCGTCGTGTTCTCGCATCGCCTCCAGCCCGGCGAGCTTCACCTCGTCGAAAGCGTCGAGATCCGCGCGAAGCCGCAGGAAGAACGACTCCGCGCGCACCTCCTGGAAGTCCGCGACGGCGTGGTCCTGCCCACGGTGGGCCAGCACGCCGAGTGCGGCGTCGGCCTCCTGACGTGAGCGTTGCACCATGGACAGGGCGGGCGCGTGGCCGCCGATTCCGGCACGCAGCCGTACCCCCAGCATGACCCGGATGCGCTCCAGGACACTTCCTGCCAGTTCTCCCCCCACGGCGCCGGCCGTGGACGGGTCGGCCGGCAGCAGTGTGTAGACCACCCCGTCGAGCTGCACGGTACTCGCCCTGAAGTGCTGGACCTGTGCATAGCCGGTGATCAGCTCGATGATGTGTGCCATCTCGGGTTCGCTGACATCGCTCTCCATCTCGGCGTGCTCGAAGGCGACGACAACGAATCCGGGGCCCTGAGAACCGAGCGGGCCGGTGTGGGGCAGGTCCTGGCCCAGGAGGGCGCCGCGCAGTGCTTGTTCACGAGCCCTGCGGGCCATGTCACGAGAGTTGCGGTGACGCAGCAGACGCAGTGCCGCGAGGTCTGCGGCGTCCTGCAGAGTCCGCTCCCCCTCCGCCCCCAGACCGCCGTCGGCGTCGATGACCCAGAGGGAGCCCAGCACGGCGCGGCCGGCCAGGATGCCGACGGCGACGCGTGGCAGGGCTCCGTGCCCGGTGAACCGCACGGGTCGGGGCCTCTGCCGCAATCGGGGGTCGGCGTGCAGGGCCCGGAAGGCCTGGGGGACTTCCCGGCCGAGAATCCCCTGGCGCCTCGCTTCGTCGGTGGGCTGACCGGAGATCGTGGAGTACGCGATGATCCGGTAGCGATCGTCCATGATCGCCACCGCGCCGCGCAACTGGGCGGCGGTCGCGTTGGCGAGGTCGAACAGGTCGTCCCATTCCCCGTCGTCGCCGCCCGTCGAGCCCTGTCCGGAACGGGTGGAGAGAACTGCCGACAGGAGGCTGTCCAGATGGCGCCAGTTCATCTCGTCGTCCGCCGCCAGCAGAGCGATGCCCTGCTCCCGCGCGAGAACGCGCAACCCCGCCGGATCCTCCTCGTGGAGCTTGACCACCAGGGCGGTGCACCGAGCCCGGGCTGCCATGCGCACGGCTGCCTCCGCGTCCGGCGAGGCAGGGCGGATGCCGATTCCGAACAGCATCGTGTTCGGGGCCGTGCTGACAGCGTGGGGAGGATCGAGGATCTCCAGCTCGTCGACGGGGACGTCCAGGCCGAAAGGGGCCTCGAGCGGCCTCAGCACGGTGTCGCCGACCGCGTCCAACAAGGAGGCGAGCGTCGCGGAAGCCGGTGCTTCCACGACCGGCTTCTCCTCCATGCCTGTGTCTGCTCGGGCCATGCTCACTCCTGCGAGGGAGAGTGGTGTTTGTGCTTTTGCCTCACTGGACCCCCCGCTCTTGAGTGAACGCAACATAGCAGCGGTCAAGGGCTGCCTACACACTCATGGCATCGCATCCCGCCTCCCGTCCCCGAGGAGCACATGATGACCGCCGTGAGCAGCGTTGCCCGGCCAACCGTCGACAGAGCGACGAGAAACAAGATCGTCCTCGCGAGCAGCGTCGGCACCACGATCGAGATGTACGACTTCTTCATCTACGGGACAGCCGCGGCCCTGGTGTTCAGCGGCCAGTTCTTCCCCCAGGTGAGTCCCGTCATCGGAACCCTCCTGGCGTTCGCCACCTTCGGCGTCGGCTTCGTCGCCCGCCCTCTGGGGGGCGTGGTGATCGGTCACTACGGCGACCGGATCGGCCGTAAGAAGACCCTGGTCTTCACGCTCATCATGATGGGACTGGCGACCTTCTGCATCGGCCTGCTGCCCACGTACGACTCCGTCGGCCTCGCGGCCCCCGCCCTGCTGGTCACCCTGCGACTGATCCAGGGCTTCTGCGCGGGCGGTGAATGGGGCGGTGCCGTGCTGATCGCCACGGAGAACGCACCCGAGAACCGACGCGGTCTCTACGGCAGCTGGACGATGATGGGCTCACCCGCGGGGCTGGTCCTCGCCACGGGTGCCTTCGCGCTGGTCACCGCTCTTCCCACCGAGCAGTTCGAGTCCTGGGGCTGGCGGCTGCCGTTCCTCGCCAGCGGTGTGCTGCTCGCGCTGGGTCTGTTCCTGCGCGTCAGCCTCACCGAGACCCCCGAGTTCCTCGAGATGTCCAAGTCCCGGACCCGCGAGCGCAGCCCTCTGATGAAGGTGCTGCGGTCCAACCCGCGCTCCGTCCTGCTCGGTGCGGGTGTGAACCTGGGCTTCAACACCTTCATCTACCTGGTCTTCACCTTCTCCCTGGCCTACTCCATCGAGGAACTCGGTCTGGCCAAGAGCGTGATCATGACGGGCACCATCGTCGGAGCGCTGCTGCAGATCGGCGCGATCCCGGCCTTCGCCGTGCTGTCCGACCGAGTCGGCCGTCATGTCGTGCTGCTCGGTGGCGCGGCCTTCACGATCATCTGGACGGCGGTGTTCTTCGCCGTGCTGAACACCGCCCAGCCAGCGATGATCATCATCGCCACCGTGCTCGCCTTCGTCGGCTCGGCCGCCATGATCGGCCCGATGGGCGCGGGCCTGACCGAGTTGTTCGGCACCTCCGTCCGCTACACCGGAGCATCCCTGGGCTACCAGCTGGGCGCGGTGCTGGGCGGCGGGCTGGCACCGTTCATCGCCGCCTCGCTGTTCGCCGGGACCGGAACCACCTGGACCATCGTGGCCTACGGAGCGTCCGCGGGGGCGATCAGCGCCCTGAGCGTCGGGCTGCTGTGGCGCGACACCCGCCGTGCCGCGGCAGGGGACGAGCCCGCCCCCGCCCTCGCCCCTGCCCGGGTGGAATGACCACATCTCGCCCCACCCGCTCCAGGGCGGGGCAGTGACCACATGTGTCCGCCGGGCGTCCTGCGCGCCCGGCCACGGCATGGACGACGCAGCTGCCCGGCGGGCCCCCACGCAGGCCGGGCTCGTGAGGCCGACTCGGCGCTCAGCCGGTGCGCAAGCCCGCGAGCGCCGACCGCCGGCCGGGCGGTCGCCCCGCATATCTCAGGAGAAACGACATGCAGAGACTGGCCCGCCTACGCGCCGCGCTGCCCACCGGTCGAGAGGCCACGGGAGCGGACGACGCCCCCCTCGCCACCCCGCAGTGGCTGCGTGACGGGCTGGCCGCCCTGGTGGGCGCGGAGCAGGTGCTGTCCCGTCCCACCGACCTCGCCCGCTACGCCTCCGACGCGAGCCCCTATCGCTACGTGCCCCGCGTGGTCGTGACGGCGCGCGACGCGGCGGATGTCGCAGCCGTACTGGGCTTCGCCGGCCGCCACGACCTGCCGGTGACGTTCCGGGCCGCGGGGACCAGCCTCAACGGACAGTCCCAGGGGTCGGGCATCCTGGTAGACGTGCGCCGGCACTTCACCGGTGCCGTGGTCGAGGAGGACGGCCGGGTGCTGCGCGCCCGCCCGGGGACCGTGATCGCACGTGCCAACGCGCAACTCGCCCGGCACGGCCGGATGCTCGGCCCGGACCCCGCCAGCAGTGCCTCGGCCACCATCGGCGGTGTGGTCGCCAACAACGCCAGCGGGATGTCGTGCGGGGTGGTGCGCAACGCCTACCACACGGTGCGGTCCCTGCGCGTCGTCCTCGCTTCGGGCACCGTCGTGGACACCGCCGACCCAGCCGCCGACGAACACCTCGCGAGCGCCGAACCGGCCCTGGTCCGCGAGCTCATGGCCATCAAGAAGGAGCTCGAGGCCGACCCGGAGCTGTGTGACCGCATCAGGACCAAGTTCGCCATCAAGAACACCAACGGCTACCGCCTCGACGCCTTCCTGGACGCCGACACTCCCGCCGCGATCCTGCGCGGGCTCATGGTCGGCTCCCAGGGCACCCTCGGCTTCCTCGACGAGATCGTGTTCGACACCGTGCCCTTCGGGCGCCACCACTCCACCGCGCTGCTGCGCCTGCCGGGTCTGCAGGAGGCGGCTGCCCTCGTCCCCGCCCTGGTCGCGGTCGGCGCCCATGCCGTCGAGCTCCTGGACGCTCCGTCCCTGCGCTCCACCGCCGGCGTCTCGGGAGCGCCCGGCTGGCTCGGCGAACTCGCCGAGGACGCGGAGGACGCCGCACTGCTGGCGGAGTTCCGGGCCGCCGATCTCGATGACCTGAGAGCCCAGGAGGAGCGCGCCGAGGAAGTGCTGGCCGCCTCACCCGTCCCCGTGGTGGGGGAGTTCACCCGCGACTCGGCCACCGCCGGCGCGTACTGGCGGGTCCGCAAGGGCCTCCTGGCCGCCGTCGGCGGCAGCCGTCCCCCGGGCACCGTACTGCTGGTGGAGGATGTCTGCGTTCCCCCGGACCGGGTCGCCGACGCCGCCCGCGATCTGTTCCTGCTCCTTGAGTCCCACGGCTTCGCCTCACCCATCGCCGGGCACGCCTCTGCCGGAAACCTGCACTTCCCGCTCATGCTCGACCCCTCCTCGCCCGAGGACGTGAGCCGCTACCGCACCTGTATGCAGGATCTCGCCGACCTGGTGCTGAACGCCTACCAAGGCTCGCTGAAGGGCGAGCACGGCACCGGACGCAACATGGCGCCGTTCGTGACCCAGGAGTGGGGAGGCGTCGCCGTCGGGCTCATGTGGCGGCTCAAGACCGCCCTCGACCCGCATGGCATCCTCAACCCCGGCGTGATCCTGGACGACGACCCGGACGCCAACGTCCGCAACCTCAAGACGCTGCCCCCGGTCGACGCGGCCCTGGACCCGTGCATCGAGTGCGGCTTCTGCGAACCGGCCTGCCCCAGCCATGACCTGACCACCACGCCCCGCCAACGCATCGTGCTCCAGCGGGAGATGGCCCGCCACCGGGCTGACTCCCCACTCGTGCTCTCCCTCACCCAGGACTACGCCTACGACGCCGTGGACACCTGCGCCGGGGATTCGAGCTGCGCCGTGAGCTGCCCCGTCGACATCGACACCGGCGCCGCGATGAAGAAGCTGCGGCACGCCGGGCACAGCCCCTTCGCCGAACGCGCCGCCACCTGGGCCGCACGGCACTTCGCAGGTCTGGAAGGGGCTGCCCGCCTCGCCGTCGGCGTCGCCCGGCGCACCGCGGACGTCGCCGGTGACGCGCCGTTGCGCGCCGTCACCTCCGCGGCTCGCGGCGTGCTGGGCGCCGAGCAGATCCCCGCCTGGCTGCCCGAAGTGCCGCAGGCCGCCCCGAAACGGCTGCCCGCCACCCGACGGGTGAAGGCGTCCGCCGTCTACGTACCCGCCTGTGTCAACCGGATCTTCGGCGTGCCCTCGGGCGAGAGCGGGCCGACGGTGGTCCAGGCCCTCGTCACGCTCGCGGAGCGGGCCGGCAGGCCGGTGTGGATCCCCGACGACGTGGCAGGCACCTGCTGCGGCACCATCTGGCACAGCAAGGGCTACGAGAAGGGGCACGCCACCATGGCTGCGGTGCTCGTGGACCGGCTGTGGCGGTGGAGCGACGAGGGACGGCTGCCGGTCGTCATGGACGCCTCCTCCTGCTCACTCGGTGCCCTGCGCGACGTGGTGCCCCACCTGAGCCCGGCCGACCGGGACCGCCACAGCCGCCTGACCATCCATGACGCCGTCGACTGGGCCCAGCAGGAACTGCTGCCGCACCTCACCGTCACCGACCGCGTCCCCACCGCGGTGGTGCACACCACCTGCTCGATGCACCAGACCGACAACGGCTCGGCCCTGCGGGCCGTGGCGCAGGCAGTCGCCGACACCGTCGTCCAGCCGATCGACGAGTCGTGCTGCGGGTTCGCCGGCGACCGGGGCTTCCTGCACCGGGAACTGACGGAGAGCGCCACCGCGCCCGAGGCGGAAGAGGTCAGGCAACTCGACGCACAGGCCCACCTCAGTGCGAACCGCACCTGCGAAATCGGCCTCCACCATGCCACGGGGGCGGCGTACACCTCGGTCATCCAGCAGTTGGAGCGAGCCACACGGCCGGCTGTGACGCGGTGAAGCCGACTCTGTCGGGCAGCACATGTTCTGTGCAGTCGATTTCGGACACCGACCCCCGCACTGCGGCTTCACCACGTGTCGGCCGGTAGGGCATCGTGGACCCAGCGATCACAGTCGAAACGGAGAACCTCGATGAGCACTTACGCCGGCCCACTCGTCGACGGTGCAACCCCGATGAGCGCGTACGAGGGGCAGGTATGGGACACGCTCAACGAGCACTGGCAGCGCCGCAACAACCGCCGTGGCCTGCCGAACTGGGCGAGCACCACCCTCGGTCGCACCGGTGAGGTCGCGGGAAACGCCGCGAGACGGGTTACGGACGCTGTGCCAGAAGCGGTCAAGGAACCGATCCGTCGCGCAGGCGACGCCGTCGCCGACAAGGCCATGCAACCGGCGCTCGCAGGCGCGGCAGCGTTGCTCGAGCTGGTCAACGACTGGGCCATGGAACTCAACGACCCGAAGAACGTCGAGAAGCTCGCCCGCAAGCGAGGCTTCGACATCGACAGTTTCACCGAACTGCGGCAGCAGGACCTCAAGGTCTGCGACCGGCTGCTGACCCGCAACACCCTCAAGTGGCGGACGACCGGCGCATTCGAAGGCGGCGCCATGGGCTTGCTGGCCATGTTCCCCGTCGCCGGTATCCCCGCCGCGATGACGGCGGACATCCTGGTCGTCCAGGTCCTGAGCACGTCGATAGCAGCGCGCATCGCGTACTCCTACGGCTACGACGCCAAAGACCCGAAGGAGCAGGACTTCATCCAACGCCTGGTACAGCGGTCCTTCATGGCGCAGGCGGCCAAAGCCAAGCCGTTGCATGAGACCGCACGGGCGGCGAACGCGGTCAAGGGACGCATGAACTGGTCACAGAAGCTCCGCCAGGACCACCGCCTCCTCGCTGCCCTTGAGAAGCTGATGCAGCAGCTGGGCCCGGCCGGCTCCAGGGTGCCGGTCAAGAACGTCGCCAAGGTCGTGCCGTTCGTGGGTGTCCTCATCGGCGCCGGCATGAATTCCGCGGTCCTCGGCAGGGTGGCCGCCGACGCCCAGCGGTACTGCCAGACCCGATTCCTGTGCGACAAGTACGGGCTGCCGCTGCCGGCCGCACTGGCGACCGACGGGGACGACGACCCCCAGACCGACGCCACGTAAGCGATGGCCGCTGGGCCCACGATGCAGCCTCTGCGGCGCCGGCCCGGTGGGGCAGCAGGCGGGAGGCGCTGCCCCGTCGGGCCGGCGATCAGCCGAGGCCGTCCGCGCCGACCTGCACGGCCGACTCGTCCAGCAGGGTCTCGGTCACCGGCTGCGGATTCCCGTCGAGGTCGAGGACCTCGGTGGCCTCCTTGTACCAGGACTCGATGACGGCGTTGCCCCAGAAGTCACGGCGGCGGTCGTCGTGGACGTTCCAGCGGTAGGTCTCGTGGTCGGGGTCGCCGGTGTAGTAGTCGGAGGTGTAGATCTCCACGCGGTGGCCGTCGGGGTCGCGCAGGTAGAGGTAGAAGGCGTTGGAGACGCCGTGCCGGCCGGGGCCGCGTTCGATGTGGTGTTCCTTGCGGATCGAGCCGAACAGGTCGGCCGCGCGCAGGACTTGGTGGGACTCGTGGGTCGCGACGCCCAGGTGGTGCAGGCGGGGGCCGACGCCACCCGTGAAGGCGACGTCGTGGACGGTCTGCTTGCGGTACATCCAGGCCGCGTACAGCTCGTGCTCGTCGCCCTCGATGGTCTCGGAGCAGCCGAAGCCGAGGGACTGGTAGTGGGCGTAGGCGGCGGGGATGTCGGGGGTGCAGATGTTGAAGTGGTCCAGGCGGGCGATCTCGGCGCCGTGGCGCAGGTCGTAGCGCTGGATGAGGCGTTCGGCGCGTTCGATGTCGTAGAAGAACTCGACGGGGAAGCCCAGCGGATCGATGACGCGGACGGCGTCGCCGACGCCCGGGGTGCCCTGGCCCTTCGGTACGCGCCTGACCGGGCGGCCGAGTTCGGTGAAGAACTTCTCGGCCTTGTCCACGTCGTCGGGGGTGCGGACCCGGTAGGCGATGTGGTCCAGGGCAGCCTGCTCGCCGCTCCTCAACACCAGGGAGTGGTGGGTGAGTTCGTCGCTGCCGCGCAGGCAGAGGGTGCCGGCGTCCTCGTGCTGGACGTGGAAGCCGAGCATGTCGACCCAGAACCAGCGGGAGGCGGCGAGGTCGGTGACGCCGAGCTGGGCGTAGGC
>NZ_VJZE01000169.1 GCF_009377205.1 Streptomyces phyllanthi | reverse complement strand
GGTCTGGGGGCGGCAGCCCCCAGGGACAGGATGGGACGGGTAGGGGCGGCGGGGGCGGAAAAACCGTCCGGCCGGTCACACGGAGCCCGTCTCAGCCGCCGAACTCGTCCACGTTCTCCTTCGTGACCACCTTCACCGGCACCTTCACCGTCTCGGCCACCTTCTCGCCCTCCGCGGCCCTGAGGGCGTTGCGGACCGCTATTCGGCCGAGTTCGGTCGGCTGCTGGGCGACGGAGGCGTACAGCGTGCCGTCCTTGACCGCCTTCAGACCGTCCGGCGTGCCGTCGAAGCCTATGACGGCGACGGACGTACCGGCCCTGGACCCGAGCGCCTTGATCGCGCCGAGCGCCATCTCGTCGTTCTCGGCGAAGACGCCGTCGACGTCCGGGTGCGCCTGGAGGAGGTTCGTCATCACGTCGAGGCCCTTGGTGCGGTCGAAGTCGGCGGGCTGCTCGGCGACGACCTGGATGCCCGGGTAGGCCTTCAGGCCCTCCTCGAAGCCGGCGCCGCGCTCACGGCTCGCGGACGTGCCGGCCAGACCCTGCAGAATCACGATCTTCCCCTTGCCGCCCAGCTTCTCGGCCAGAGCCTTGGCGCCCAGTGTGCCGCCCTCGACGTTGTCGGAGGCCACGAGCGCGGCCGTGTCCGCCTTGTTGACGCCCCGGTCGACGCCCACCACGGGGATGCCGGCCTTGTTCGCGGCACGGACCGACGGGCCCGCCGCGTCCGAGTCCACCGGGTTGACGATGATCGAGCCGACGCCCTCGCTGGTGAAGTTCTGCAGCTGGTTGGCCTGTTGCGAGGCGTCGTTCTGCGCGTCGGTGACCGTCAGATCCGCGCCCAGCTTCTCCGCCTCCTCCTGCGCACCCTCCTTGATCTGCACGAAGAAGGGGTTGTTGAGCGTGGAGAGGGACAGGCCGAGCTTCGGCCGGGACGCGGACGCCGACGAGCCGCCGTTGACGAACGACATGGCGCCCACGACCGCCGCCGCGACCACGGCCGCGATCACATACGTCGCGGCCTGCCTGCCCCTGCCGCCCGGAGCGCCGGTGCCCGCGGCCACCGGAGTCGCCCCCGCCTTCCGCCGCAGCGTGTCCAGGAGCACCGCCAGCGCGATCACGACACCGATGACGACCTGCTGCCAGAACGCCGACACCGACAGCAGGTTGAGGCCGTTGCGGAGCACCGCCAGGATCAGCGCGCCGACCAGTGTGCCGGACGCCTTGCCCGTACCGCCCGCCAGCGAGGCGCCGCCGATGACGACCGCCGCGATCGCGTCCAGTTCGTAGCCCTGCGCGGCCTGCGGCTGGGCGGAGGACAGCCGCGAGGCGAGCACGATGCCCGCGGCGGCGGCGAACAGGCCGGAGAGCGCGTAGATCACGAGCTTCTGCCGCTTGACGCGCAGACCGGAGAGACGGGCCGCCTCCTCGTTGCCGCCGATCGCGTACATGGCGCGGCCGATGTACGTACGGCCCAGGATCACGGCCGTGGCGAGCCCCATCACGACCATCACGAGCACGGGCACCGGCAGCCAGCCGCCGAGCGTGTCACCGAGGTGGGAGACCGAGTCGGGGAACGCGATCGGGCTGCCCTGCGAGATCACCAGCGACAGACCGCGGCCCACCGACAGCATGGCCAGCGTGGCGATGAACGGGGGCAGCTTCCCGTACGAGATGAGGACGCCGTTGACGAGACCGCAGGCGACGCCGGTGGCGACGGCGAGGACGACCGCCATCCCGACCGGGACGCCCTCCGATGTCGCGCTCCACGCGAGCACGGTGGCCGACAGGGCCGCCACCGAGCCGACCGACAGGTCGATGCCCGCCGAGACGATCACGAAGGTGACACCGAAGGCGAGGATGGCGGTCACGGCCGCCTGGACGCCGATGTTCAGCAGGTTGTCGGCCGTCAGGAAGTCGCCGGACAGGGCCGACATGGCGACGACGAGGAGGATGAGCGCGGTGAGCGCGCCGTTGTCGAGCAGGAGACGGCGCAGGCCGCCCGGGGCGCCACTCGCGCCCGTCGTGCTCTTGAGCGTGTCAGTGGCCACGGGAGGTCTCCCCTTCGGTGGTGGTCGCGCTGGTGACCGCGCTGGTGGTTGCGGTGACGGGTGAGCTGACGGGCGTACTGACGGCGAGTGCCATGACGGCGTCCTGGGTGGCCTCGGCGGCGGGGAGTTCGCCCGCGATCCGGCCCTGGGCCATCACCAGCACCCGGTCGCTCATACCGAGCACCTCGGGCAGATCGCTGGAGATCATCAGGACGGCGGCTCCGGCGGCCGTCAGCTCGTTGACCAGCTGGTAGATCTCCACCTTGGCGCCGACGTCGATACCGCGCGTGGGCTCGTCGAGGATCAGCACCTTCGTGTCGGCGAGCAGCCACTTGCCGATGACGACCTTCTGCTGGTTGCCGCCGGAGAGGGTGCGCACGTGCTGGTGGAGCCCGGCCATGCGCACACCGAGCTGCTCGGCGACACGGGAGGCGGCCCGCTGCTGGCCCCTCAGGTCGACGAAGCCGCCGCGGGTCGCCCTGCGCAGGGTGACCAGGCCCAGGTTCTCGGACACGGAGGCGTCGAGGACGAGCCCCTGGCCCTTGCGGTCCTCGGGGACGAGCCCGATCCCGGCCTCCAGGGCCGCGTTCACGTCGTGGCGGCGCAGCTCGGCGCCCGCGACCCTCACGGCGCCCCTGTCGTACGGGTCGGCGCCGAACACGGCACGCACGACCTCCGTACGGCCCGCGCCGACGAGGCCCGCGATACCGACGACCTCTCCGGCCCGCACCTCGAAGCTCACGTCGTGGAAGACCCCGTCCCGGGTGAGTCCCTCGACCTTGAGCAGCGCCTCGCCGGTGCCGGGCCGTTCGCGCGGGTACTGCTGCTCGATGGAGCGGCCCACCATGAGCCGGACGAGTTCGTCCTCGGGCGTGGAGGCGGGCACCCGGCCGACGCTCTTCCCGTCCCGGATGACGGTGACCCTGTCGCCCAGGGCGGCGATCTCCTCCAGGTGGTGCGTGATGAAGACGACGCCGACGCCGTCCTCGCGCAGCCTGCGCACGAGGGCGAAGAGCTTCTCGACCTCCTCGGAGGTGAGCACGGCCGTCGGCTCGTCCATGATCAGCACGCGGGCGTCCAGGCTCAGCGCCTTCGCGATCTCGACCATCTGCAGGCGCGCGATGCCGAGTTCCCGCACACGCGCGCGTGGGGACACGTTCACGCCCACGCGCGCGAGCAGCTCGGCCGCGTCCGCCTCCATCCGCTTCCGGTCGATCATCCCGAAGCGGCGCGGCTGCCGCCCCAGGAAGACGTTCTCGGCGACCGTCAGATCGGGGACGAGGTTGAACTCCTGGTAGATGGTGGCGATCCCGAGGCGCTCCGCGTCCTGCGCGCCCTGGATGCGCACCTCCCGGCCGTCCACGACGACGCGCCCGCCGTCCGGCCGGTAGGCGCCGGACAGCATCTTGATGAGGGTGCTCTTGCCCGCGCCGTTCTCGCCGAGCAGCACGTGCACCTCGCCGCGGCGCAGGTCGAAGTCGACGCCGTCGAGCGCGACCACACCGGGAAAGGTCTTCCGTATGCCTTCGATACGCAGCAACTCGTCCGGGTCGCTCACGGCTCGCTCCTTCGTACGGGGGAGGGCTCGCCGCACGAGCGGCGTACGACGAGACGGGCGGGAAGGGTGACGGACCGGGGGGCGCGGCCCTCGATGCGGTCGACCAGGGCCCGTACGGCGGCCCGGCCCAGCTCGCCCGTCGGCTGGGCGACCGCGGTGATCGGCGGATCGGTGTGCGTGAACCACGGGATGTCGTCGAACGCGGCGAGCGCGATGTCGTCGGGGACCCGCATCCCGCGCGCGCGGATGGCGTCCAGCGCGCCGAGCGCCATCAGGTTGTCGGCGGCGAACACGGCCTCGGGCGGCTCGGGCAGGTCCAGGAACCGCTCGGTGGCCCGCCGTCCGCTCTCCGCCTGGAAGTCGCCCTGGCCGATGTGGTCCTCGGGCAGTCGGAGGTCGTACGCGCGCAGGGCGTCCCTGAAGGCCTCGACGCGCTCACGGCCGGTCGTGGTCGCCGCCGGGCCCGCGATGATGGCGAGCCTGCTGTGGCCGAGCCCGTGCAGATGGCTGACCAGATCCCGGATGGCCCGGCGGCCGTCGGCGCGTACGACGGGTACGTCCACGCCGGGAATCCAGCGGTCGACGAAGACCATCGGGGTGCCGGCCCGGACCGCGTCCAGCATCAGCGGGGAGCCGCCGTCCGTGGGCGAGACCAGCAGACCGTCGATCCGGCGGTCGAGGAGCGTACGGACGTGGTGGTCCTGGAGGTCGGGCCGCTCGTCGGCGTTGCCGAAGATGACGCTGTAGCCGAGCGCGCGTGCCTCCTCCTCGACGGCGCGGGCCAGTTCCGTGAAGTAGGGGTTCATCACGTCACTGATGACCAGGCCGAGGGTGCGGGTCTGGTCGGTGCGCAGGGAGCGGGCCACGGCGTTCGGGCGGTAGCCCAGGGTCTCGACGGCGGCCAGCACGCGCGCGCGTGCCTCCGGACTGACCGACGGGTGGTCGTTCAGCACCCGGGACACCGTGGCGACGGACACGCCCGCCTCCGCGGCCACGTCCTTGATGCTCGCCATCGCCGGACCACCTCCTCGTGAGTCCGTGGAATCGATTACACGGATTACAAGGAGGATTGGAATCGATTACATGGCCGTAATCAAGAGGTGAGGGAGTGGCCGAAACCGGATTGTGATGAGAGCGCGCCCCGGCTCGCGGCGGCATGGCGGCGCCATGGGGTGCCCCGCACCGGGGAAGTGCCGGATACGGCGGAACGTCCCCCGACGCGAAGGGGCCGCCGACAGATGCCGACGGCCGGTCACGAAAGGCCGGGGCCGGACGGCACCCTCGGTGAGGGTGCCGTCGGGTGCCGTCGGGTGCCGTCGGGTGCTGCCGTGGGCGCGGGGCCCGGACCGGCCGGAGATGCTGTTGGCGAATCCGGAGATGAGACCAATTGGCTTTTCAGTCCCAGCGACACGCCGTGAAAGCGGTGTGTCGCTGGGACTCGCGAGCCACTCGGCGACCCTGCGACGGTGCATTCGCCAACAGCATCCGGCCGGAGGCCAGGTCCCGTCGTTCGGATCAGGCGGTCAGGACTCGCAGTCGAGCTCCTGGTCTCCGGGGTCCGACGTGCAGGTGTCCCTGCCGTCCCCTCCCTGGGCGGAGTCGCGCGGATTCTGGTCGACGTTGTTCAGGACGTCGTCGCCGGCGCCGCCGGCCAGGATGTCGTCGCCCGGCCCGCCGACGAGGACATCGTCGGCACTGCCGCCCGACAGGTAGTCCCTTCCTTCGCCGCCCGCGATGGACTGGCGGTTGGTGGCTGAGGTGCCGTACACGTTGTCGTTGCCCGGTCCGGCGTCGATCGAGGCACGCAGATGGCTTCGCTGAGCGATCTGGTCCTGCTGGTCGCCGGCCGCGAGGATGATCGTCCGGTTGCCGGCCGGACAGGAGACGGACCCGTCGCCGTTGAGGGTGCACCCCGGGCCCGCGGAGAGCGTGGCCCTGGTGTCGAGGACGGTGATCGTGTTGCCGGACTGGTTGATGAAGAAGCTGTTTCTGTCCCCTGCCGCGGCGTTGACGAAGATGAACTCCGTGTTGGCCTGCACGACACCCGTCGCGGCATACGCCGGGCTGGTGGGCACCAGCAGCGCCGCACCCGCCGCCACTGTCATCGCTGCCGCCTGTAATCCCCTGCGGGTTGACATTGCCATGCTGCTCCTGTCGTTGGACGCGCTCATGTCGCACGCGTGCCGACCGCTGGTCGAGGCGGCGGCGCATGGGTTCAGTGTGTGGGTGAGGCCGCGAAGGGACATGGGGGAACAGCCCCCAATTACGAGTCGCCGCACTGGTTCCGCCTGCCTCGTCGTCGACCGGCCGCGAGCGTCGGCCGCGCCTCTGCCCCCTGTGTGTGACGGCGGGCCCGGCGGCCGGTGCCCCCAGAGGTCAGGGCCCCGTGCAGCGCCCGGTGGTCCCGCCTTCCCCGTCCGGCTCGCACATCAGCGGCTGGTGCGCCGTGTTGTGGCTCAGATAGCGGCCCATGCACGAGCCCTTCGTGGTGCGGCCGAGCTTCGCGCAGTAGTCGACCGCCGCGAGGCCGCTGCCGAACCGCTGGGGCACGTAGATCACCCAGTACCCCGAGCCCATCGACTCGAAGTCGGTGCTGAACAGCACCTGCGCGTCGGGTACCTCCTTGCGTACGGCCGCCAGGTGCTGGTCCCGCATCTCCGTGCCCGACTCGGCCCAGGTCTGGTCGAGCTTCGCGATCCAGCTGTTGGCGTAGGTCTCCGGGTCGGCCGTGTCGGGCGAGTCGGCGGTTTCCTCCTCGTCGGCCGCCGCTTCCTCCTCCGGCGTCGAACCGGGGCTCGCGGACGCCTCGGTGTCGTCGTCCGCGGCCGCGGCCTGCCGTCCCTTGGAGCCGGATCCGGAGCCGCCGGCTTCCTCCTCGGCCTTGCTCTTGGCGCCGGGGCTCTTCCCCGGGCTCCCGCTCGCCGACGGTCCGCCGACGGTCGCCGTGACCGTCGCGGTGGGGCTGGTCCCGTCCGCCGACGCCTCGTCGGAGCCCGAGGACGACGTGAGGCCCCGGTACAAGGCCGCGGCGATCAGCGCGACGGCGACCACGGCGGCCGCCGCGACCAGCGGTACGGGCCGGAGCCTGCGCCGGGAGGTACGCGCCGAAGTCCCGGCTCCGGAGTGGGCGTCCGGCCCGGCTTCCAGCCGTGCGGTGGCAGGCAGCCCGTCGGCCCGGCTGCCGGAGCCCTGCCCCCGCGAGGGGCTGTCCGGGCCGTCGGGGCCGGGGGAGCCAGGCGCTGATCCGGAAGGTGCCGCCCCGGCGGACGCCGACCCGGAAGAAACCGACCCGGCGGACGCCGACCGGGAAGAAGCCGGCGCGGGACCGCCGGCCGCCTCCGCCAGCAGCGCGTCCAGCTCGTCGGCGTCCGGCCGGGCGTTCGGGTCCGATACGAGCAGCCGGGTCAGGACCGGGGCCAGGGGGCCCGCGTCCACCGGCTCCGGCACCGACTCGTCCAGCACCGCCGCGAGGGTGGCGAGGCTCGTGGCACGGCGCATCGGGCTGGCGCCCTCCACCGCGACGTAGAGGGTCATGCCGAGCGACCAGAGGTCGGACGCCGGGGCGTCGTCGGCGCCACGGATGCGCTCCGGGGCCATGTACTCGGGCGAGCCGACCATTTCCCCGGTGTTGGTCAGCGGGGTCACCCCGGCCAGGCCCGCGATACCGAAGTCGGTGAGTACGGCGGTGGTGGTGTTCTCCGGGCCCTCGCGCAGCAGGATGTTCGCCGGTTTGACGTCGCGGTGGTGGATACCGGCGGCATGCGCGGCCCGCAGCGCGGCCAGCACGTCACGGCCGAGCCGGGCTGCCTCGCGGGGGTCGAGGGGGCCGGTCTCCAGCCGCTTCTGGAGGGACGGTCCCGGCACCAGCTCCATCACGAGCCAGGGGTACGGGTCCTGTTCGACGATGTGGTGGATCGTCACCACGTTCGGGTGTCTGAGTCTGGCTAGCGCACGGGCCTCACGCAGCACCCGCTCGTGCTGCACACGGACGGACCCGGGAGTCGCGTCGGTGACACGCGGATCGGCGGGGCGGACCTCCTTCAGGGCGACCTCGCGGTGCAGGACCACGTCCCGTGCCCGCCACACCGTGCTCATGCCCCCGGTACCGAGCTGCTCCAGCAGCTCGAACCGACCGTCGATCATCCGTCCTGCGCCGTTCAACGGTTTCCGTCCCTCGCTCATCAACCCGATTGCTGGGCTGGGCGGAATGACGGTCGGCACTCATCGGCTCTCTGACCCGTGTACACCTCGCTGTTCCTCGGGCCGGCACAGGGGCCGAGCGACTCGCCCAGCCCGGCGCAGGTTACGGACCGGCCGGGCCGAGCGCATCGGTAGAACCACTTAACCGAGCTACGTAGTGCGGAGTCCGCCGCGGCCCTCGTGGTGGCCGCGGCGGACGTATCAGGTCACGAGTTGAACGGCTTGGAACCGTCCTCCGCGACGATGCTCCACAGATGGTCGGCGGTGCCGTTGTCGTCCCACTGCAGGGCCTGTGCCCCGGACGACGTGGACATGTTCTGGATGCCCAGCACCATGCCGCTGTTCTTGTTGACGATCTTGCAGTAGCCGCCACCGGCGTCGACGATCGACCAGAGATGGTCGGCCGTGAGCGTGTCGCCCCACTGCAACGCCGTCGCACCGGCCGTCTTGGAGGCGTCCTTGATGCCGAGCACCTGCCCGCTGTTGGTGTTGAAGATCTTGTAGTAGCCGTTCTCGGCCGGGGCGATCTTCCACCAGTGGTTGTCGGTGTTGTTGGCGGTCTGCTGCTGTACGGCGCCTCCGGGAGCGATCGAGGAGCCGTCGACACCGAGCTCCAGGTTGCTGTTCCTGTTGGTGATCTTCACCCGCGGTGTCTCCGGGTACCAGGACTCCAGCTCGGTGACGCCCACGAACTTCCCCGCCTGCGGGGTGAAGACGACCCGGAACTGGGAGGTCGTGATCGTCGGGAACGTCACCTCGTTGGGGTTGTTGGCGACCGGCGCGGCCGGGCTCTTCGTCTGGTTCGGGACGTTCACCCACGAGCCGTTGCTGAGGTACTGGACGGTGTAGCTCGCCGGGACCCGGATGTTCGCGCCGTCGTCGTAGGTGTAGAACTTCACCTCGTTGATCTTGCGCGGGGCGCCGAAGTCGACGCCGAGGTGGTCGGTGGCGTTCGGCGAGCCGGAGTTGGTCCACCGGTCGTCGGGGATCTTGTCGTAGCGGATCCAGCCGTCGGTGGCCCGTAGCGGGGCGTCGAACGTGGTGGGCTTGCAGGTCTGGCCGCTGTGGCAGTGCGGGCCGTTGGAGACGGTGTTGGTGTAGGAGGCGAAGGCCTTCGGGTAGGGCTGCGTGATGGTGCGGCCCAGCCAGTCCTGCTCGGCGGTCAGGGGGTTGGCCGCCACGTTCATCATCCGCGTGGGCTGCGCCGGGGTGACCGGGGAGGCCACGTTCACCGTGGTGTTGCCGACGGTCGAGGACTGGTGGATGCGCTGGCCGTCCTGGAAGATCTGCAGCCCACTGCCCTTGCCGTAGTGCGAGCCGTCCCGGTCCCAGCGGATCGAGAGGGTGTGCCCGTGGTAGGGCAGGTTCTCCACCGCGAAGAAGTCCCAGCCGGACGGGACCAGCGGCTTGAGCACCAGCGTGTTGTTCGCCTGCGGCTTGATGCCCAGCAGACCGGTGAGCACCAGGTCGTTGAAGCTGGAGTGGTTGTAGTGCTCGCTGAAGTTGAACCCGTCGTAGATCCACTCGCCGGTGTCACCGTTGGCGGCCTCGGCGACGTAGGGCTTGCCGTCCTTGTGCTGGAGGTCGGCGAACTGGGCCAGCATCGACTGGTAGTCGGCCTTCGTGACGTAGCTCTGCGCCGGGTAGTCCTGGAGCAGGTTCGCGAGACCGGTCAGGATCTGGCTGGTCTGGTAGGGCCAGCTCGGGCCGTTCCAGTGGCAGCAGTTGGCGTCGTCGCGGTTCTGCTGCGCGGGGATCGCCTGGTAGTTGAAGTACGGGTTCGCGGTGATCCGGTCGATCTCGGCGAAGCCGGTGCCCTTGGTGAACTTCAGCGTGTTGGCGCCGGTCTTCATGGGGACCTGCACGGTGACGGACTTCGTCTCCGAGAACTGGCCCCAGCTGCCCCCGGAGGGGTAGCTGACGGTGACGGGGCTGGCGGTGTCGCCGTTCACGACGACCTTGTGGGTCGACGTGGCGGAGGTGGCGTTGGCGTAGTGGACCGTCACCGGGTACGTGCCGTTGCCGGGCGCGTCCACGGTGAAGGTGACCGCACTGTCGTCGAAGTCGATCTGCCCGACGTACTTGCCGTTGGAGGCCGACGAGGAGTTGAACGTGTTGGCGTGGGTGATGGTGGCCTGCTCGGCCTCGAAGTCGTGCACCCGCTCCAGCGTCGTGGGCCCGAACGGCGCCTTGAACCGCTTGGAGTCCACCAGGTACTTCCAGGCCGACGAGTACTGCGCGTCCGGCAGGTTGAACGCCCAGGGGGCGAAGCCCATCGCCTCGCGCCAGGTCGTCCTGGTCTGCTTCAGCGTGCCGTTGGTGCTGTCCGTGTTGTAGACCTGCATGAAGAAGTTGCGCTGCGGGTCCCACAGCGAGTTCTGCACGGCGGCCTTGAGCTGCGCGGCCTTGGCGTCGTACTCGTTCGCGGTCGCGGTGTCGCCGTTCATGGTGGCGATCTTGCTGATCGCCTGCGCGGCGCTGAACATGTACGCGTTGATCGTGGGCCGGTAGCCGCGGCCGCCGCTGAACCAGTTGCTGCTGTGCATCGACGTCTCGGTGTACTCGGTGGCGTCGGACAGCGGCGTCTGGTGGTACAGGTCGCTGGTCGAGGCGGCGCCGTTCACCGTGATGTCGGTGGTGAAGTTCGAGTCCCACCGCTTGTACAGCGCGATCAGGTGGGGGAGCGCGGACTTGATCTGCGCGGCGTCACCGGTGACGAGATAGCGCTGGTACGCGGCGCTGGTGATCCACTCGCTGAAGTTCCGTACGCCCGAGTTGCCCGCCCCGCGCAGCCAGAAGTCCAGGTAGTCACCCGCGTAGTCGCGGTTGTGCAGCCAGCGCCCGTCCAGCAGGTGGTAGCCGGTGGCGTCAGGGAGCGCGGTGTACGGGTTACCCGCGTAGCCGATCGGCACGTCGTACTCGGTCGACACGTACCCGGTGCCCGGCACGGTGTAGCGGAGCGCGCGCTTGAAGGTGCTCCACCGGTAGTAGTAGACGTCGTCGATGTCGTTGTCGGGCGTGTCGAGGAACGGGATGTTGTCCTTGTACCACTTGCGCTCGTCGAGCTGGTTGGCGGCGAGGATCGCGTCCTTGTCGAGCGCGACGGCGTTGGGGTCGTCGGCGGCCTGGGCCTCGGGAGCACCGGGACCTGCTGTCAGCAGGCTGATGGACAGCACCGAGCCGCACAGGGCGGCCACTGTGCGACTGCTGCGTCTGGGGCGGTAACGCATAGAGGTGTCCCTCCATTGGGCACTCATGCGGATGGTTCTGAATGTTCGAAATTGCGAACATCGTTCGAAATTCTGGGAGACGGTAGTGACAGGTGGGAAGCGAAGTCAATAGACCGGACAGGGGTGACTCAAGGCCTGGGTAAAGGAGCAGTGGCGCCGCGGACTTGTCCACAGGCGATCCGCGCTGTCGGACCCCGGCGGTAGCGTCGGATCATGTCCAATCAGGCGGGGAACGCGGCGACGGCCGGGGCACGGCACCTGGCCGTACTGGAAGGCGTACTGGAGCGGATCACGTACGCCAACGAGGAGAACGGCTACACGGTCGCGCGTGTGGACACCGGCCGGGGCGGCGGCGATCTCCTCACGGTCGTCGGCGCGCTCCTCGGCGCCCAGGTGGGCGAGTCCCTGCGCATGGAGGGCCGCTGGGGCTCCCACCCGCAGTACGGAAAGCAGTTCACCGTCGAGAACTACACGACGGTCCTCCCGGCCACCGTCCAGGGCATCCGCCGTTATCTGGGCTCCGGTCTGGTCAAGGGCATCGGCCCGGTCTTCGCCGACCGCATCACCCAGCACTTCGGCCTGGACACCCTGAAGATCATCGAGGAGGAGCCGGGGCGGCTCATCGAGGTTCCCGGCCTCGGCCCCAAGCGCACCAAGAAGATCGCCGACGCCTGGGAGGAGCAGAAGGCGATCAAGGAGGTCATGCTCTTCCTCCAGACCGTCGAGGTCTCCACGTCCATCGCGGTGCGCATCTACAAGAAGTACGGCGACGCCTCGATCTCGGTCGTCAAGAACCAGCCGTACCGCCTGGCGGCCGACGTCTGGGGCATCGGCTTCCTCACCGCCGACAAGATCGCCCAGTCCGTGGGCATCCCGCACGACAGCCCGGAGCGCGTCAAGGCCGGCCTCCAGTACGCCCTGTCCCAGTCCACGGACCAGGGCCACTGCTATCTCCCCGAGGAGCGGCTGATCGCCGACGCGGTGAAGCTGCTCCAGGTGGACACGGGCCTGGTCATCGAGTGCCTGGCGGAGCTGGCGGCACCGCCCGAGGACGACGGCGACCCCGGTGTCGTACGGGAGAAGGTCCCCGCCCCGGACGGCGGCACCCCGGTCACGGCCGTCTATCTGGTCCCCTTCCACCGGGCCGAGCTGTCCCTCTCGGCCCAGCTGCTCCGCCTGCTCCGGACCGACCAGGACCGTATGCCCGCGTTCCGTGACGTGGTTTGGGACAAGGCGCTGACCTGGCTGAAGGGGCATACGGGAGCCGATCTGGCCCTCGAGCAGGAGGAGGCCGTCCGGCTGGCGCTCACCGAGAAGGTGGCCGTCCTCACCGGTGGCCCCGGCTGCGGCAAGTCCTTCACCGTCCGCTCGATCGTAGAGCTGGCCCGCGCCAAGAAGGCAAAGGTGGTGCTCGCCGCCCCCACCGGCCGGGCAGCCAAGCGCCTCGCCGAGCTCACGGGCGCCGACGCCTCCACGGTCCACCGGCTCCTCGAGCTCAAGCCCGGCGGCGACGCGGCGTACGACAAGGACCGCCCCCTGGACGCTGACCTGGTGGTCGTCGACGAGGCGTCCATGCTCGACCTCCTCCTCGCCAACAAGCTGGTGAAGGCGGTGCCCCCGGGCGCCCACCTCCTCTTCGTCGGGGACGTGGACCAGCTGCCGAGCGTAGGCGCGGGCGAGGTGCTCCGGGACCTGCTGGCCGACGGCAGCCCGATCCCGGCGGTCCGCCTCACCCGTGTCTTCCGCCAGGCCCAGCAGTCGGGCGTCGTCACGAACGCCCACCGGATCAACTCCGGGCACCACCCGGTCACCGACGGCATGAAGGACTTCTTCCTCTTCGTCGAGGACGACACGGAGGAGGCCGGCCGCCTCACGGTGGACGTGGCGGCCCGCCGGATCCCGGCCAGGTTCGGCCTCGACCCGCGCCGGGACATCCAGGTCCTGGCCCCCATGCACCGGGGCCCGGCGGGCGCGGGCACGCTGAACGGACTGCTCCAGCAGGCCGTCACCCCGGCCCGCCCCGACCTCCCGGAGAAGCGGTTCGGCGGCCGGGTCTTCCGCGTCGGCGACAAGGTCACCCAGATCCGCAACAACTACGAGAAGGGAGCGAACGGCGTCTTCAACGGCACCGTCGGCGTGGTCACCGCACTCGACCCGGTCGACCAGCGCCTGACGGTGCTGACGGACGAGGACGAGGAGGTGGCGTACGAGTTCGACGAACTGGACGAGCTGGCGCACGCGTACGCGGTCACCATCCACCGCTCCCAGGGCAGCGAGTACCCGGCGGTGGTCATCCCGGTCACCACGGGCGCGTGGATGATGCTCCAGCGCAACCTGCTCTACACGGCGGTGACCCGGGCCAAGAAGCTCGTCGTCCTCGTGGGCTCCCGCAAGGCGATCGGGCAGGCGGTCCGCACGGTGTCGGCGGGACGCCGCTGCACGGCACTCGATTTCCGGCTCTCCCCCCGAGTGTTGGACCATTGAGGGGCGCACACCTCCGGCTTCAGGCCGGTGGTGACGAGCCGTCGGGGCGCCCCCGGGACCCGTACGGGCAGCCCTCGCAGCGACTTTCGCGCAGAGCCCGTGAAAAATGATCGATCAAAGAAGTCGGATCGGTCACACAGCACTTCCAGATGGCGCGCTGAAGCGGCAGGATGTGCAAGCTGGCGGCACTGAGTGCCGCCAATAGGCCCGATGGTCGACCCCGAGTGCACTCTCCTGAGCCAATTGGGGGATGGTAGAGACAGTCAGGGCACCTCGAAGATGAGGCACTACCTCGGTGAGGGAAGACGTGAGCGACAACTCTGTAGTACTGCGGTACGGCGACGGCGAGTACACCTACCCGGTGATCGACAGCACCGTCGGTGACATGGGCTTCGACATCGGGAAGCTCCGCGCCCAGACCGGTCTGGTGACTCTCGACAGCGGCTACGGCAATACGGCCGCCTATAAATCCGCGGTCACCTACCTCGACGGTGAGCAGGGCATCCTCCGGTACCGCGGCTACCCGATCGAGCAGCTGGCCGAGCGCTCCACCTTCCTGGAGGTGGCCTACCTGCTGATCAACGGTGAGCTGCCGACGGTCGACGAGCTGACCGGCTTCAGGAACGACATCACGCAGCACACGCTGCTGCATGAGGACGTCAAGAACTTCTACCGCGGCTTCCCGCGCGACGCGCACCCCATGGCGATGCTGTCGTCCGTGGTCAGCGCGCTGTCGACGTTCTACCAGGACAGCCACAACCCGTTCGACGAGCGCCAGCGCAACCTCTCCACGATCCGGCTGCTCGCCAAGCTTCCGACGATCGCGGCGTACGCGTACAAGAAGTCGATCGGCCACCCCTTCGTCTACCCGCGCAACGACCTCGGGTACGTCGAGAACTTCCTGCGGATGACCTTCTCGGTCCCCGCCCAGGAGTACGAGCTGGACCCGGTCGTCGTCTCAGCGCTCGACAAACTCCTGATCCTCCACGCGGACCACGAGCAGAACTGCTCGACGTCCACGGTCCGCCTCGTCGGCTCGTCGCAGGCGAACATGTTCGCCTCGATCTCGGCCGGCATCAGCGCCCTCTGGGGCCCGCTGCACGGCGGTGCCAACCAGTCCGTGCTGGAGATGCTGGAGGGCATCCAGGCGAACGGCGGCGATGTCGACTCCTTCATCACCAAGGTGAAGAACAAGGAGGAGGGCGTCCGCCTGATGGGCTTCGGCCACCGGGTCTACAAGAGCTTCGACCCGCGCGCGAAGATCATCAAGGCGGCGGCGCACGACGTCCTCTCGGCCCTCGGCAAGTCCGACGAGCTGCTGGACATCGCGCTCAAGCTGGAGGAGCACGCGCTCTCCGACGACTACTTCGTCTCCCGCAACCTCTACCCGAACGTGGACTTCTACACGGGCCTCATCTACCGCGCGATGGGCTTCCCGACCGAGATGTTCACGGTCCTCTTCGCCCTCGGTCGCCTTCCGGGCTGGATCGCCCAGTGGCACGAGATGATCAAGGAGCCGGGCTCCCGCATCGGCCGCCCGCGCCAGATCTACACGGGCGTGGTGGAGCGCGACTTCGTGCCGGTCGAGGCCCGCTGAACATCGAGTGAGCCGAGCCTGCGAGTGAGCCGAAGGGGCGCGCCCGGCGCGCCCCGGAGGCACACGGAGCTCCGGAACGGGCCTCGGGCCCGGGAGTGAACGGGAAGAACCCGCGAGCAAGAACGGGAAGAACCCGCGAGCAAGTGGGGGCGACCCCGACGGACAAAGCGGAAGGCGCCCTGCCGCCGGTCCCCCCACGGGCCGACGGTCAGGGCGCCTTCCCATGTCCCGGTGCGGATTCCCCCCACGGGATCCGGCCGGGCGTTCGGTGGCCAGCGCCTGAATCGCTGGGTGAGTGAGCAGAACGAGCAAAACTCGCCATGCCACTCGGGTGCGGTCTGCCGGGGTACGTACGGACGGGAGGGCCGCTCAAAGCTCCCCGGTGCACGTGCCCCGGCAACGCAGTTCCGGGAACGTCCCCCAAGACATCCCCTGATGCCAGTCACGCCCCCCAAGACGCTTCTGACATCGCCAACTTAGACTCACGAACCCCTTCGTTGGTTACGTTCACCGCACTGTGATCTGCGTCTCTTACATATGTCCTGAATCTACGCAAGAGACCCGATGCGGCGATCGGGGTCCAAGCGTAAGGATGATGCGCGAGCCTTGTGAAGAGCTTATGTGAGGCTGCTGCCGGACTCCAGAGGGACTTTTACCTCGCTGTCATGAGAATGTCCTGAGTTGCAGGCTGCTGACCACCATGAACAGGGGCGAAAGGGGCGTAGCTGCCCGTAGATCACAGGGTGGAAACGAGTTCGAACCCGGCCTCGTCCACGGCGGCGCGCACGGCGTCCTCGTCGAGCGGGGCGGTGGAGGCCACGGTGACCTCGCCGCTGGAGGCGACGGCCCGCACGGAGGTGACGCCGTCGATCTCGGAGATCTCGCCGGACACGGCGCCCTCGCAGTGCCCGCAGCTCATTCCCTTCACCTGGTAGACGGTGGTGACGGAGCCGGAGGCGTCGGTCTGGGGGGTCATGGCTGCTCCTCTTCGGGCGTATGTGTCGGGGCGTATGCGTCCGACGCGACGAGACTGTACCCCTAGGGGGTATGGATCGGGCAAGGTGAGACCCTAGCGTTCGACTCAGGGCGGCGTTGGCGGTCTTGGCGATCTTGCGGGGAGGGCGGGGACACATGCGCGCGGTGGTGTTCGAGCGGTTCGGCGGGCCGGCCGAGGTACGGGACGTGCCCGATCCGGTGCCCTCGGACCATGGGGTCGTGGTACGCGTCGAGGCCACGGGCCTGTGCCGCAGCGACTGGCACGGTTGGCAGGGCCATGACCCGGACATCGCGGTCCCGCATGTTCCGGGCCACGAGCTCGCCGGGGTCGTGGAGGTGGTGGGCGGCCGGGTGGACCGCTGGCGCCCCGGCGACCGCGTCACCGTTCCCTTCGTCTGCGCCTGCGGCACCTGTCCCTCCTGCGCGGCGGGCGATCAGCAGGTGTGCGAGCGGCAGACACAGCCGGGGTTCACGCACTGGGGGTCGTTCGCCGAGTACGTGGCCCTGGAGCACGCCGATGTGAACCTGGTGGCCGTGCCGGACGAGCTGTCGTCCGGCACGGCGGCCGCGCTGGGCTGCCGCTTCGCCACGGCGTTCCGGGCGGTGGTGGCCCGGGGGCGCGTGACGGCGGGGGAATGGG
>NZ_VJZE01000168.1 GCF_009377205.1 Streptomyces phyllanthi | reverse complement strand
CTCCCCCACCGGCCTCACATCCCCCACCGGCCGCGTCTCTCCCACCGGCCGCGGGCCCCCCACCGGCCGCGTCTCCCCCACCGGCCGCGGGTCCTGTCCAGGCGGCGGGGGTCGTTCGTCCGGCTGCCGCCGATCGGCTCATCGAGCTGCTGCGAAGCGGACAGCCGGTGTTCGCGAACACCCAGGGCATCGCCTCCGCCGTGGCCGAGTTGCTGGACACGGCGAGCGTTCCCGGCACGGTGCCGCCCGGGCGGCGGCTGATTCTCGCTCCGCTGCACGGCCGCAGCCATGTCATGGGCAGCGTCCTCCTCGTCCGCGGACCCGGCCGGCCGGACTTCACCGGCGCCGACCTGCTCGTCGCCTCCCAGCTCGCCACGCACACCGCGCTCGGGATCGACAAGGCGGTGCTGTACGTGCGCGAGGCATCCGTCGCGGACGCGATCCAGCGCACGATGCTCCCTCCGTCGCTGCCCGCCCCGCCCGGAGTCCGGCTGGCCAGCCGGTATCTGCCGGCCTCACGGACCGCGCAGGTCGGCGGCGACTGGTACGACGCGATCCCCCTGCCCGGCAACCGCGTCGCCCTGGTGATCGGCGACGTGATGGGCCACTCCATGACCTCGGCCGCGATCATGGGCCAGCTGCGCACCATCGTGCAGACCCTGGCCGGCCTCGACCTGCCCCCGGACGAGGTCCTGCACCATCTCGACGAGCAGGCGGAGCGCCTGGGCAGCGAGCACATGGCGACCTGCCTGTACGCGATGTACGACCCCGTACTGCACCGGCTGCTGGTGGCCAACGCCGGCCACCCGCCCCCGGTGCTCCTGCACCCGGACGGCAGCGGGGAGGTGCTGTGGGTCCCGCCCGGAGCGCCGATCGGTGTCGGTAGCGGCATGTTCGAGTCCACCGAGATGCACGCGCCCGCCGGAGCGACCCTGCTGATGTACACCGACGGCCTCGTCGAGTCCCGCGACTCGGACGTACTGACCGGGGTGGAGCGGCTGCGCGCGCACCTGCACACCGCCGCCCCCGGGCCGGCGCCCCCGGCGCTGGAGATGCTGTGCGACCAGGCGCTGGGCACCCTGGGCACCCGGGAGCGGGACGACGACATCGCGCTGCTCGCCGCCCGGTTCGAGGGCATCCTGCCGGAGACCGTCGCGTACTGGTACATGGCTCCGCGTCCGCAGACCGCGAGCCAGGCCCGCCGGCTGACCCGCAGGACACTGCGCCACTGGGGTCTCGACTCCCTGCTGGAGTCGACCGAGCTCCTGGTCAGCGAGGTGGTGGCGAACGCCGTACGCTTCGCCTCCAAGCCGATCACCCTGCGGCTGCTCCGCACGGACGTGCTCCGTTGCGAGGTCGGCGACGACTCGTCACAGGTCCCGAGGATGCGGCACGCCCTTCTGAGCGACGAGGGCGGCCGAGGGCTGTTCCTGGTCGACCAGCTGGCGCGGCGCTGGGGGGCGACGAGGGTGAGCACGGGCAAGGTGGTCTGGTTCGAACAGCCACTGCCCGGCGACCAGGAGCACGGCCGGACCGGCCACGGCTGAGGAACGGCCCACGGCTGAGGAACGGCCACGCACCCCCGGCGGATGGGCTGCGTGAGGGAGCTGCCCGACCGGCGGCCACGGAAACGAGACGGTGAATTCTCGGATCAGTGTCCGGCGAACTGGACGCGGGTCGGCTGGACGACGTTCGGGCGTAGCGCGATCCCGTCGACGGTCAGTCGTTCTCCGTAGATGTCGGTGATCCTGATCGCGCCACCGCATCCGCCGCCCTGTTCGGAGAGGAAGTAGTTGTATTCGGTACGGGTCAGCCGGGTCCAGCCGCCACCGGTGCGCACCTCCAGGCGCGCCAGCGGGTTCCGGTGGCCGAGCACCTGGATGCCGCACCAGTACTGGCTGGAGCCGGTCTTGTACCGGACGGAGAGCGTGTCGGGCTTGCCGGGGCTCAGCAGGCTCCAGGTGATCGGGATCCGACCGCGGGACGGGTCGGCGAGCTTGGCGAAGGCCTGTGCGCTGAGGTCGAGTTGGCCGGGTGCGCAGGGCAGCGGGCACTCGTTGGTGATCCGGACCGTGACGGTGGCTCCGTCGGCCGCGCGGACGAGCACGGAGGCTCCGCACGCCTTGGACACCTCGTAGTCGGTGGTGTTCATCGCCGCGATCATGAGGTCGTCGCTGGGGCCGTACGAGCAGGCACCGTCGCCGTTCCCGGCGTCGTACAGGGTGGCGACTCCCCGGTAGGTGGCGCCGGGCTTGATCCGTCCCGCCAACGGTGCAGCGCCGGAGGCCTTCTGCGGGGCGGGCTCGGCCGGTGGCCGCGCCTTGGGGGTGGTCGCGGTGGGCGCCGGCTTGGTCGTACGGGCTGACGCGGTCGGAGACGCCGAGGGTGACGGGGACGCGGTGGACGGCTTCCGCCCCGGCGCCGTGGGCGACTCGGTCACCCGGGTACCGGCCACCGACGCGGCGGCCCCGCGCCCGTCATCGCCCCCGCCGTCGGGACGGAAGGCCACGAACAGGGATATGACGAGCACGACGGCCGCCACGGCGGCGGATATGAGAACGGTGCGCCGCTCATGGGGAGAACGGCGCCGGGAATGGCTCGCCACGGATGAGGTCCTTACGTGGTTCGGGAGAACACGTGTGCGGTGTGAGGCTCCAGTGAAGGGAGCCTACGACCCATCAGTGGCCGCCGGGGCCGAAAAGGTTGCCGAGCCGGCCGGAACAGACCGGAACACACCGGAACGGGCCGGAACGGGCCGGCGTTCTACGACCGCGCGCCCACCCGGCGCGACGAGTCGGCCGCGGGCTTGGCCACCGCAGGCTTGGCCACCGCAGGCTTCGCCGCGGGCTTGGTCTCACCGGCTGCGGGCCTGGGCACCACGGGCTTGGGCACGCCCGCCGCGGGCTTGGCCGCACCGACGGCGGGGTTGAAGCGGCTGTTCGCCCGGCAGCCGAGGAGCTTGTAGATGTCGGGCTTCCCCGCCTCGGGGCGGATCCACTGGTACTGGCACGCCCCCTGGATGAACCGGCCCTGGACACCGCCGGGGAAGTCGATCTCCTTGTTCCACAGGTACGGCGACTGGATGCCGGTCATCCGCGCGGTGGCGTTCACATCGATCCCGCCGGGCGCCTGGATCGCGTACACCCAGCCGGTGTGCTGGGGGTTGTTGGCGCCCGACGTGGCGAAGTACTGCGCCACCCACCGGTCGCAACTGGTGCTGAGGTGCGCGGTGTTCTGCCCGCCGCCCCCGGTGATCCACTCCGCCAGCGGGGTGAGGTCGTCGCCGAACGGGGTGAGGCCGTCCCGGAAGATCGGCTCCGGGTCGGTCCGGGTGTCCCCCCGCCACAGCGTGTTGTCGTCGTGACGCCAGTACCAGCCCTCGCGCATCGAGGCGAGGTTCACCTGCCGCCGGATCCCGCTGTCCGTCGTGGTCTGCGCCCAGTCCGACACCTTGAACGCACCGGTCGGGCCGCAGGGCCCGGTGTCCCGGATCTGCTCCGGGGTTCCCGGGAACGGCGGATCCGACGCGGCACCGGCGGGCGAGGTCAACGCCAGCGAAGCGGCGAGAACGGTGACGGTGGAAGCGGTACGGAACGCGGTCTTCAACAACGCGGTCTTCATGGTCGGGCCAGCCCATCACTCGGCACACATGACTCCCGGTTCCTAGCCGCAATCCGGAGCGTTCCCGACCGGTGTCCGTCACAGTCACTCGCGGGCGCCTCCCACGTCCCCCGCCAGGCGTGGCGGGCCTCGGTGACGTCCTCGGCCGACCGGCGCCGGATCGGCGCACGCGCAGCCGCAGGACGAGGTGCCCCGATGTTCACGCGGCGGCTCAGGGGATGATGACGAGTCCGGTGCGGGTCACAGGCGGAGGACGATCAGGGCGGTGTCGTCGGAGGTGCCGGTGGATGGGAGAAGGTCGGCGAGGAGGGCGTCGGCCAGGGTCTCGGGGTCGAGCTGCCGGTGGCGGCTGAGGGAGTCGGCGAGGCGTGCCAGGCCGGTGTCGATGTCCTCGGTACGGCGCTCGATCAGGCCGTCGGTGTACAGGACCAGGGTGGCGCCTTCGGTGAAGGACGTACGGGCCTGGGGGCGGGGGACGTGTTCGGGGCCTGCGCCGAGCGGCGGGTCGGTGGCCTGGTCGAGGAAGACCACGGTGCCCTCGGGGTCGAGCAGGGCGGGCGGAGGGTGGCCCGCACTGCTGTAGGTGATGGTGTTGCCGCCCCAGTCGATGAAGGCCATCGCCGTGGTGGTCGTCTCGGCGCCGTCGACGGAACGGGCGTACATGTCGAGGGCCTCCAGGGCCTGCGCCGGGCCGTCGGTGACGCGGGCTGCCGCGCTCAGCGCGCTGCGCAGCTGTCCCATGACGCAGGCGGCGGCCAGCCCGTGGCCGACGACATCTCCGACGGCGACTGCGACACGGTCGCCGGGCAGGTCGGCCAGGTCGTACCAGTCGCCGCACACGTTCAGGGCGTCGATGGCGGGCTGGTAGCGCACGGCTGCCTGATGGTGCAGGGGCCGGGGTGCGGGCAGCAGGGCCGCCTGCAGGGCCAGGGCGACCCCTTGTTCGCGGGCGTGCGCCTGGCGCAGGCGTTCGTTGACCTCCTGCAGTTCCCTGGCGCGGGTGTACAGCTCGGCCTCCAGCACGCGTGCCCGGCTGTCGCCGCCCGGGCCGCCGCGGGCCCGGATGAGTTCGGTGACCTCCTCCACCCGGTGCACGATCAGCACCACCCGCCCGTCGGGGCCGAGGATGGGCGCGTTGACGGGGCTCCAGAAGTGCTCCTGCCAGTGGCCGGGCCGCGCGGCGTCCTCGATGTCGTAGCGGAGCACGGCCATGGTGTCGCGCTCGCCGGTGGCCACCGCACGCAGCATCGACGCCTGGGTCTCCCGCATGCCCGCCGCGGCCGGTTCGTTCGGGTTCTCGGGGAAGACGTCGAAGATGTAGCGGCCCAGCAGCTGCTCACGGGTGCGGCCCGCCAGCCGCTCGAAGTCCTCGTTGACGTCGACGTACACCAGCTCCGGCGTGAGGAGCGCCACCATGCCGGGGAGGCCGTGGAAGACCGCCGCGTAGTCGATCTGCGGTTGCCTCATGTGCTGCCTGCCTCGGAGCCGAACGTCGGATTCCTGTTTCACCACGATAGGAGCGACCGCGCCGTGAGGCCCGGGCACAGCTCCCTTCGGGTCCTGGCAGACCTCGATACCCCTGTGCCTCTCGGTCCCCCTGTGTCTCTCGGTCCCCCTGTGTCTCTCGGTCCCCCTGTGTCTCTCGGACCTCCTCTGCCTCTCGGCCCTCCTCTGCCCCTCCGCGATCCCGGACCGCCGCCTTCCCGGCCGACATGCTCCTGGCCCATTAACGTGCGGACATGGAACTCGGCCTGCTCCTCGCACTCTGCGCCGCCGTCCTGATGGGAACGGCGACCGTCTTCCAGGCGCTCGGCGCGCGGGCGGTGGCCGCCGAGGGGCCGGGGGCGGCGGTGCGGGCCACATGGCAGTGGCCGTTCCTCGTCGGGCTCGCTCTCGACACGCTGGGCTTCGTGTCCGAACTGCTCTCCCTGCGCTCGGTCCCGCTCTTCCTGGTGGAAGCGGCGGTCGCCGGGTCCCTGGCGGTCACCGCGGTCGTCGCGGCGGGCATGTTGCACATCCGGCTGCGGCGGGTGGAATGGGCGGCGGTGGGCGCGGTGTGCTGCGGGCTCGCGCTGATGGCGGTCGCGGCGGGCCGCGAGACGGGCAACGACGGCGACGAGACGATGCGGCTCGCGGTACTGGCAGCCTCGGTCGGACTGGCGGTACTGGGCTGGGCGGTGAGCGCCCGCTTCGGCAGGATGCGCCACCGTGCCGCCGTGCTGGGCGGTATGGCGGGGGCCGGTTTCGGCCTGGTGGCCATCGCCGCCCGGTTCCTGCCGGGCCTGACCGTGCCGGACATCCTCGCCGATCCGGCGGCGTACGCCGTGGTCGTCTCCGGGATCTCCGGCTACCTGCTGCTGATCGGGGCCCTCCAGTCGGGTGCGGTCACCGCCGCCACCGCGGCGATGGTCATCGGCCAGACCGTCGGGCCCGCGGTCTTCGGCATCGTCTGGCTGGGAGACAGCACCCGGCACGGGCTCGGGTCGCTCGCGGCGGCCGGGTTCGCGCTCTCGATCGCGGGCGCACTCACTCTGGCCCGCTTCGGCGAGGCGGAGCAGCACAGCGCGTAGACACGTGGGCACTGCGCCCCGTCGCCCCGTCGCCCCGTCGCCCCGTCGCCCTGCGTGTCGGTCACGGGCCCGCGTGGACGGTACGGTGCCCGGTTCATCAGTCGGTGTGCGGGAGGAGACTAGGCCGTTCCGCTCGGCCTCAGCCGCCGTTCGGCTGATGGACCAGGTCAGTCGGGTCGGTGTTGGCGCCGCACAGCACGACGGCGACCTTCTCTCCGTCGCCGGGGCGGTAGCCGTGCCCCGTCGGCATGGTGAGCGCGGCGAGCGCGGTGGCGGCGGCGTGCTCGACCGCCACCCTGTGGTGGTCCCACAGGGCCTGGCGGGCGCGGACGATCTCGTCGTCCGGTACGAGCACGGGGTGGACGCCGTCCTGCTGAGCGGCGTGCAGGGCCATGGCGGAGATCCGGCGGGCGCCGAGGGAGTCGGCGGCGACGGAGTCCACGGGGACATCGACCGGACGGCCGGCCTCGATGGCCGCGTGCAGCGCGCGGCAGTTCCGCGGCTCGACCGCGACGGTACGGATGCCACGGTGCTGGGCGGCGGTGGCGATCCCGGCGAACAGGCCTCCGCCACCGACGGCGACCACCACCGTGTCCAGGCCGGGGATCCGGGCCTGGATCTCCTCCAGCAGCGTGCCGGCCCCGGCGGCGATCAGCGGGTGGTCGTAGGCGTGCGAGGCGAGCGCCCCGGCCGTGGCGGCGAAGTCCTCGCACGCGGCCAGGGCCTCGGCGTACTCCGCGCCGACGAGACGTACATCGGCACCGTACGAGCGGAGCTTGGCCACCTTCACCGCCGGGGCGGTGGCCGGCAGGAACACGGTGGCTCGCACGCCCTGCTGCTGGGCTGCCCACGCGCAGGCCATCCCGGCGTTGCCTCCGGAGGCGATCGTCACTCCGGCGTCGGGAAGGGTGCCGGCCTCGCGGTGGGCCTGGATGAAGTTCTGCGCGCCGCGGGCCTTGAAGCTGCCGGTGTGCTGCATGTACTCCAGCGCCAGCCAGACCTCGTGGTCCCCCGGGTCGACCGGCGCGAGGGTGACACGACGGACACGCCCCGCGATCCGGTCCTTGGCGGCCTTGATGTCGCCGTAGGTGAGCTGGTGCACTTCGTGGCTCCTGTCATGGGGTGAACGACACCTCCACCCTCTCAGTGGCCGGCCGGGCGGATGCCCACCGGTCCACGTGCGGTCCGGCCGACGAGTTCGACGGCGTCGATCGCGCGGGAGGCCGACTCCCTGTCGGCTTCCTCGACGCCCGCGACGATGTCCCGCGGGGCGTTGCGCCCTGCTGCTCGTGGCCTCGTCAGGCCTCGCGGCCCCGTGCCGTCGGCGCCGCGCCGAGGCGCAGGAGTACGGCGGTGTCGGGGCGGGGCAGGGAGACGGTGAGCTGTCCCTCGGCGGGGTCCCAGAGCGCGGTGGCGTCGGAGGTGGCGGGGTAGAGCAGCATGGGACGGAGGTCGGCTCCGCGCAGGTGGGAGATCGTGAAGGCTCGGGTGCTGTCGTCGGCTCCGCCCCGGTCCCGTGGGCGCGGGACTCCGCCTCGCTCGTCGTTGGCCTGCCCCCGTCGCCACAGGGTGAGCCAGGTGGCGGCGTCGCCGCGCCGGCCGGAGGCGATCCAGGTGTCCTCCCACGAGGGAAGCCCGAGCGGCCAGAACGGACGGCTGTCGGGGATCTCCGAGCGGATGGCCTTGTAGACGGAGACGGCCGAGCGTACGAGTTCGAACTGCTCCGCGTTCATGCGGTCGAGGAACCCGGACAGATGGATACGGCCCGACAGCGCGCCGGTGAGGGTGAAGGCGATCTCGTCCAGGCTGAAGTGCGGCTGGGGATAGGCCCACACGGCGGCCTGCTCGGGGGTCACCGCTGTGGCGGCCGCGGCCGCGATGGGCGGATAGCGCAGCGGGTCCTGCTGGTCGCTGGTGGACTGCAGCTGGACGACCGCGAGCTGCGCGTGGTCCATGCGCAGCCCGCCCGACGCGCAGTTCTCCAGGACGAGGCCGGGGTGCCGGTCGAGGAGGGAGCCGAGCCAGTCGAGGTGCGCACGGTGGTGCCCGAGCAGGCCGGCGCCCGCGCTTTCGGCACCGTGCTCGGTGCCGGGACCGATGTTGACGTTGTAGTCGAGCTTCAGATAGCCCACACCCCAGTCGCCCACGATCCGGTCGACGACCCGGTCGAGGTGGGCGCGGGCGGCGGGATGGCGCAGGTCCAGGTGGTGGCGGCCGTGCTCGGTGACGCGGACTCCGCCCCGGCGGAAGAAGGCCTCGTCCGGCAGGGTGCGGGCCAGCGGGCTGCGCACGCCGACCACTTCGGGCTCCAGCCAGAGTCCGGGGGTCATTCCGTGCGACCTGATGGCGTCCAGGACCTGCTGGATACCGCCCGGGAAGCGACTGGCGGAGGCGTCCCAGGCGCCGACGGCGTCCCACCAGCCCTGGGCGTCGTCGTCGTACCAGCCGGCGTCGATGACGAAGACCTCGGCGCCGGCGGAGCCCGCCGCCTCGATGAGCGGCATGAGCTTGTCGGTGGTGGGGTCACCCATCAGGGTGTTCATGTAGTCGTTGTAGATCACCGGAAGTGCCGTGTGGTCCGGGTGGCCGCGGCGCGTACGGCGGCGGTAGGCGGTGAGTTCGCCGAACGCGGCGTCCAGACCGCCGGCCCGGGCCCCGACGAGGACGGCCGGGACGGTGGTGAACTCCTGGCCGGGCTCCAGGGTCTCTCGCCACTGGTGATGGGCGTCGTCGGGTCCGAACAGCGCGACGTAGGCGGCGCCTTCCCGTTCGCCGGTCTCGTAGCGCCAGCCCGCGCTGGACTCGACCTGCCAGAGCCAGGCGCGACCCGCCTGATCGGTGAGCGCGGCGATCGGCAGGTGCCGTCCGGTGGACCAGCTTCCCTGCGAGTACCGCTCGAAGCAGCCGCGTCCCTCGTGGCCGTGGGCGGACCGGTTCAGGGAGACGATGTGGTCACGGAACGCGGCGTGCCGCCAACGGCACTCGGCGAGCCAGTCGTTGTCCGCCCAGTGGAGGGTCAGGCCGTCGAGAGCTCCCCCGGCGTCCACGATGCCGCCGAGGGCCAGGGTCGACACGCTCTCCAGCCGGAGCGGGGCGCTGCCCTCGTTGACCAGGCGCACCTGCGAGCGCAGGAAGCCGGCGCCGGGCCGTGTCCGCAGGGTGATGTCGGCGGCCAGGCCGGTCACCGGGTCCGCCAGCCGGATGGTGGTGCACTGCCCGCCCTCGTCCTGAACCGTCTCGTGGCCGCGGTGGGTCAGGCGGCCGCCGATGGCGCTGTCGATGAAGCGCTCCCCCGACCAGGTGCGACCGTGGCCGGTGAGGGTGACCTCAACGAGGGGGAGCAGGGAGTCCCAGTCCTGTCCGGGCGCGCCCAGTCTGACCGACCCGGCGGAGTCCGCGATGGCGTGCAGCCCGAGGGCGTCATGGGACCAGAGAAGAGACCTCTCAGCTGCTTCGACAGCGGTAGTCAACGCGGTTCCCTTCTCCGGGGTGCGGTCTTTCGCGGCTGCGGGGCGGGGCCTTTCGCGGGTTTTTCGCGGTCTTTCGCGTGATTGTGATCGTTCACAATCCTTGCATGGGTGTGACCGGTCACACAAGCCCCGGCAGCCACTCGGGCCCCGGACAGGAGCCGCAAGGCCGCCTGTATTCGGGACCACGACCGCCGACCACGACCTCGCCAAGGCCGAACCCCAGCCACTGCGAGAGCCCTCAGCGGGGCCCGGCCGTGGTGGCCGGACCCCGGCAGGGGCGTCAGACGTCGGCCGGCACGGATCCGTCTTCTGCGCGGGCGCCGAGGAGCCTACGGCGGGCGGCTGTCAGCGCGGCGTCGATGTCGCGGGTGCCGGTGGCGATGCACAGGGTGTACGAGACGTCGTCCAGGCGCAGGCGCGCCTCGGTGCCGCCTTCCTCTGCGTTGAGCGCGTACAGGCTCTTGTACTGCTCGAGCAGGTCGGCGAGGACTGCGGGGTGAGCCATGAGCATGGGAGCTGCTCCTTTTACACGGGGTGGGGGGTGAGGGCCTGTGGTGCCCGATACCTGGTGGGCATGTGAGCCTCCGCCGATGTGGCGGCGCCGAGGGCCGTCGGCTCGAATCCGGAGGGGAGGGCTCCGGACGGCGCACACCAGAGGGCAGCCGTTCTCGGCCGCTCCCGCGGTGGGCCTGTGATCCCAAGCACCTGCCGGGCCGAATGCCCTAGTCGCAGGGGCTCAAACCGGCCCCACCGGACCCGGTGCCGTCACCGGGCACGGTCACCGGGCATGGTCGCGCGAAAGGGTCGCCCCCTGCGGAAAGGCGGGCGATATGAGTCCTCCTACTCAGGACAGCGGGCACCCCGATGCCCCACCGTGGTGTCGGCGCCGACGGTGCCGACGGTGCCGACACCAGAGGCCAGGGGGATACCAATGGAGATCACCGCACGACGGAAGCGACAAGGGAAGCAACAGCGGACCACCGCACTGTGTCTTCTCCTGGCCGTGCCGCTGTGGGTGCTGGCGGCGCTGGCGCTCTTCAACGGCCTCTTCACCGCGCTCTTCCTGCGCGAGTGGATGTTCGGCAGCGACGACGTCCCCCTCGGTGTCCACAGTCGGGAGTTTCTCTTCCTGGGTGCTTCCCTGGCGTTGATCACTGCCCTGCGCTGGTGGCCCGGCGTTCGCGCACTGCGCCGTGAGGTGCGGGCAGTGGTGTTCGGCGTGCTCGTGTGCGCGGTGTCCCTCGTCTTCATGCTCTGGGTCATCGGTCTGTGAGCAGGGTCGGGAACCGACGTCGACGAACGGCCGCGGGCGTCAGCCGTTCGCCGCGGCCTTCTTGATCGCTTCGCGGATCCGGGAGTACGTACCGCAGCGGCACACGTTCTCGATGTCGTCGATGTCGGCGTCGGTCGGATGGGGAGTCTTCTTCAGCAGGGCTGCCGCGGCCATGATCTGGCCCGGCTGGCAGAAGCCGCACTGCGCGACATCGCGGTCGAGCCATGCCTGCTGCACGGGGTGCAGTGTGTCGCCGTCGGCCAGGCCTTCGATCGTGGTGACCTCGCGGTTCGCGCAGTCCGCGACCCGCACGACACAGGGCTGGATCTCCCCGCCGTCGAGATGACTCGTACAGGCACGGCAGACACCCACGCCACAGCCGTACTTGGGGCCTGTGACGTTCAGCATGTCCCGCAGGACCCACAGCAGCGGCATGTCGGCCGGGGCCTCGACGGTGACCGGCTTCCCGTTGAGGACGAAGGAGTAGGAGGGCATCGGCACCTTCTCGGAGGTCGGGTCAGAAGTTGAGGGGGAAGCGGCGGGGCTTGGTGCCGGTCGCCCGGGCATAGGCGTTGGCGACGGCGCCGGCCGCGGCCGGAACGCCGAGTTCGCCCGCCCCGCCCGGTTCCCGCCGGGAGGGCATGATGTGCGCCTCGAAGCTCAGCGGGGCGTGCCGCTGGCGGGCGTAGTGGAAGTCTGCGTAGCTGCTCTCGCGGACGGCACCCCGGTCGATGTGCAGACCGGCCTGGAGGACGGTGGAGATGCCGTCGATCGCGGTGCCCATGAGCTGGGCCTCGAGGCCGCGCGGGTTGACGGCCGTTCCGACGTCGGCCGCCATCACCACCTTGGTCACCCGGGGGTTCTTCGGGTCGGCGGCGTCGATCTCGACCAGGCAGGCCACACAGGATCCGTACTCCTCATGGACGGCGACGCCCTGCGCCTGGCCGGCCGGCAGTGTCCGGCCCCAGTCACCGGCGTCCGCGACCTTGTCGAGCACGGCTTTGACGGCCTTGTCCCTGAGTGTGGTGCGCCGGAAGGCGACCGGGTCCTTGCCCAGGCTCCTCGCGACCTCGTCGACGACGATCTCCTCCGCGGTCCGCATCGTCCCGGAGTCCACCGACCGCCAGGCGCCGAGGGGTATCGCCAGTTCGACCGAGCCCGAATCCCCGGAGACACGGCCGAAGTTGTACAGGCCGCTGTCGCTGGGCAGCGGACCGGCGGCGCGTGCGACGGCCGGGGTCACCCGGCCCTGGGCGGGCCCCTGGGCAGATCCCTGGGCGGACAGGCCCTGTCCCTCGTACGACTCGCTCACCGAGGCCGTCGCGTGGGTGAACGCCACCACCCGGCCCCGTGCGTGACTGGCCCGGATCCGGTGGTGGCTGGCCGGGCGCATCCTGCCGTGCCGTATGTCGTCGGCGCGGCTCCACATCAGCTTGACCGGCCGGCGTGCCGCCTTCGAGATGAGGGCCGCCTCGATCGCGGCGTCGTGGTTGAGCCGCCGGCCGAAGGAGCCGCCGCCTCGCATGACGTGGACCTTCACCTTCGACTCGGGCAGCCCGACCGCCGAGGCGATGCTGGCCCGCGCGTCCATCGGCGTCTGGGAGGAGAACCAGATCTCGGCGCGGTTCGCGCGTACGTCCGCCACCGCGGTCAGCACCTCCATCGGGGCGTGGCTGACGAAGGCGAACTCGAACTCGCCCTCCGTCTGCGTCGACCCGCGCGGCGGATCGCCGAGCCGTGGGACGGCGGCCCGCAGCCGCGAGCGGATCGCGGCGTCGGAGAGCGACACGAGCGGGCCCGGGGCCCAGGTGATCCGCAGGGCGTCCCTCGCCCTGAAGGCGTGGTGGAAGGACTCCGCTACCACGGCGACCCCACCGGCGACCTTGACGACGGCGTGGACGCCCGGCATCGCCCGCGCCACCCGGGAGTCGACGGAGACGAGCTTCCCGCCGAGCGTCGGCGGCCGGACCACCACGGTCGGCTTCGCTCCGGCCACCGCCAGGTCCCCGGCGTACTTGGCCTTGCCGGTGACGATGTCCCGGGCGTCGATCCGGGTCGTCGGCTTCCCGATCACCCGGTGCCGGGACGCCGGCTTGGGCTTGCTCGACACGGCCGGGCGTCGGATCCTGGCGGCGCTCGCGGTCAGCGATCCGAAGGTGGCCGAACGCCCGTCCGGTGCGATCACCTTCGTGTTCCTGGTGCGCAGGGACCGCGCGGGGAGGTTCCAGCGCCTGGCCGCCGCGGTCACCAGCTTGGCCCGCGCCAGGGCGGCCAGCTCGCGGGCCGGACCGTACAGCGAACTCACCGAGCTCGAACCGCCGGTGAACTGGTTGCCCTTGGTACGGGCGTCGGCGAGCGGGATGGCGACGTCGACGAGCCGGGCGTCCAGCTCCTCGGCGATCATCATGGCGACCGCGGTGGTGACGCCCTGACCGACCTCGACGCGCGGCAGCCTTACGACGACCTTGTTGGCCTTGGTGACTTCGAGGACCAGCATCTCCCCGTCGGTGCCGGTCACCAGGACGTCGGACGGGGTGCGCGTCGCGGCCGCGGTGGGCTCGGCGCCTTCCGCCGTCGCCGCGTCACAGCCGAGCGGCGCGGCGACGGTCAGCGTGGATGCCGCGAGCGAGTAGACCACGAACTTCCGGCGGGACAGCTGACGGGCCAACGGACGCTCCTCTCCGAGTCTTCCGGTGGTTCGACTGGTATGAGGGGTGAGCGCTCCTCGGGGTTGCCTGCGGAAGCCGAGCTACCGGAATTCGTGCCGGGGCGGGCTGGTTCGGGGTCGCCCTTGACCTCGCATGTGGGGGAAGACCGGCAGCGCGTACGGTGATGGTTCTCCGGACCGTGCCCGTGCCACGCCCGGCCGAGCTCGGGGAAACGGTGCTGTTCAGCGGCCGCCGTCGTGTCGTGTTGACTGAGGGAGAGGCAGGCGGTGGCCGTGAGGGCCGTTGGAAAGTGTCTGGAGCGGAGCTTGATGAAGAAGCCCTGTCGGCAGGCTTACTGGTATCGCCTGCGCGTGCGTACAGCCGCTGAGCCGTGGGCCGGGTGGCAGGGACTGGGCGGACCGGAGTTCAGCCGGGTGCCGAACGGGGCGTTGCAGGACTCGTCCCTGGAAGTGTGGGCCGCCGCGTTCCTTCAGGAGGCCCTGAGTGAACTCGACGACCTGCGTGGTGACCTGCTGATCGAGTGCTATGAGGGGCCGGCCCCGAGTGCGGGTGCCGAACCCGTGCACTCCGCCCAGGTGCCGCTGGGACCTGGGCGGCCGCTGATGTGACCGCCCCGGGGCCGCTCGCGCGGCGGGTTCACCAGCCAGGGGTACGGAAGGCCGCGGGCGCCGACCCGTCGAGGTGTCGGCGCCTGCCGGTGCCGGGGTCCCACATCCGTGGAGCCCGAGCGGGGTGCTGGAGCCCGAACCGGATCAGACCGGCACCGGGGCTCTGCTCACGTCCTCCTCCGCCGCGAGTGCCTTGTTGCGGCGGACGGACGACAGGAAGGAGGCCGCGATGAGGAGGACGCCGATCAGACCGGTGATGATCTCGCTGATCTGGTGCTGGATGGTGACCAGCAGGATCGCGGCGAGGGCGCCGATGGCGTAGTGGGCGCCGTGCTCCAGGTAGACGTAGTCGTCGAGGGTGCCCTGGCGTACCAGGTAGACCGTCAGGGACCGGACGTACATGGCGCCGATGCCGAGGCCGAGTGTCATCCAGAAGATGTGGTTCGTGATGGCGAAGGCACCGATCACACCGTCGAAGGAGAAGGACGCGTCCAGGACCTCGAGGTACAGGAAGAGGAAGAACGCGGCCTTGCCGGCGAGACCGGCCGCCGAGACCGGCTTGCCCCCTGCCCCGGCCTTCTCCTTGCCCTTCCCCTCTCCCGTCTCGTGTTCCCGCTCCTCCTCTTCCTCGAGCCGGTCCTCGAAGTAGCCGGACAGGCCGCCCACGACGAGGTAGGTGATCAGGCCTGCGACGCCGGAGAGCAGCACCGTGGCCGCCTTGTCCGCGTGGCCCGTGCTGACGTGCGCGTGGGTGGCGAAGGTCATCGCGGTCACCAGCAGCACGATGAGCGCGACGCACACCGACAGCATGTCGATCCTGCCGAGTCTGGCCAGCGGGCGCTCCAGCCTGCCGAGCCACTTGACGTCCCGGTCCTCGAAGACGAAGTCGAGGAAGATCATCAGCAGGAACATGCCGCCGAAGGCCGCGATCGCCGGATGGGCGTCGGTGACCAGGTCCTCGTACCGGTCGGGGTTGTCGATGGCGAGCTCTACGGCCTCGACGGGGCCGACCTTCGCGCTGATGGCGACGATCAGGACCGGGAAGACCAGCCGCATGCCGAACACCGCGACCATGATGCCGATGGTGAGGAAGACCTTCTGCCAGAAGGCGTTCATCTTCTTCAGGATTCCGGCGTTGACCACCGCGTTGTCGAAGGACAGCGAGATCTCCAGGATCGAAAGGATCAGTACGATCCCGAAGGCCTCCCAGCCCCACTGCCACGCCGCGTAGGCGAGCCCGGCCGCCGTGACGGCGAGCGACCAGCCGAATGTTCGCAAGATCATCTTCATCCCAACTATGAGCAAAGTGTTCCGTGATACGCCCGGCACCCAGCGGTCGCCTGCGTCCAGAGGCCGTCGGCGTCCAGCGGCCTTTTGGTGTCCAGCGGCCGTCGGCGTCCAGCAGTCGTCGGCGTTACGACGCCGGCCGGTCAAGGGCTGCGGTCGGCACCGCGGGCGCCACCTCGAACCAGACGACCCCGCCCGTGGCGGTGCGGGCGCCGCCCCGGCTCGCCGCCACGGACGCGACCGGCGCCAGGCCCCGGCCGCTCCCGGCGTACGGCTCGCGGCCACGCGGTGCGGGCAGCGCGGCCACCGTGTCGGTCACCTCCACCCGCAGCCGGCCCCCTGTCCAGCGCACCGTCACCGAGCACGGCCCGGTGGTGTGGCGTACCGCGTTGGCGATCACCTCACTCGAGAGCAGCCCGAGGTCGTCCCGCGTTTCGTCCGCCAGGGGGAGATTCCCGTCGCGGACCACCGCCAGGAGCAGCCGAGGCCTCGGGTACGGTCGCCGGGTCCTCCGGGGAGACCCGGTTCCTTGGTGCCAGGGACGAAGGGGCTCAGGGAGGGGAGACCGGCCGGTCCTCCGGTCGCAGGAGGACGGCGCCCTCGTCGCCTGCGCGCCCCGCGAGGGGGGGTCTGATCCCCCTCGGCGGCGCGGTCGGCGCCGGCGGGGCCGCCTGGTCGGGGCCGGTCCCGTGGCGTGGACGCACCCGGACCGGCCCCCTGCCCGCGAGGCGGGCTCAGGACTTCTCGGCCAGCTCCTTCAGGGCCTTCTCCGCGCCGGAGTTCAGCGGAACGGGCGCGACGTCCTGCGCCTGGTCGAGCTCGATCTCCGTCGCGGCCGCGTTCACCTTCTCCAGCTCGCTCCTCTTCTCGAAGATCAGCTTGACGATCTTCGCGGCGAGCTCCGGGTCGAAGCCCTTCCTCACCAGCAGCACGTTGGATACCACGATTGTGGGCACGTCCTTCGGCTGGCTGTATACGTCCGCGGGAATGGAGCCCTTCTGGTAGACGTCTCCGTACTTCTTGACCAGTGCGGGCAGTTGGGGGGTGACGTCGATGAGGCGTACGTCGTCCTTGAGGCTGGTCGTGAGGTCGGTGATGCCGCCGCTCGGAAGTCCGCCGGACCAGAACAGCGCGTCCAGGGTGCTGTCCTTCGTGACTCCTCCCCCTCGTGAACGAGGGGGCTTCTCGCTATGCCGGGTTGGCGTCGCGATGGACCAGCCCGGCCCGTAGCACGTTCAGGGCGCCCACTGTGTCCGCGTGCGCCTGGTGGCCGCAGGA
>NZ_VJZE01000167.1 GCF_009377205.1 Streptomyces phyllanthi | reverse complement strand
GCTGAGGGGGAGGGTGCCTCGGCCGGGGGATGGCCTCAGCTGGGAGGGACGCCTTCCGGTCGTCCCTGCACCGCGTGCGTGTCTACGCTGGGAAGCACCATCCGGCCGAGGGGACCTGTCCCGGCGAGGAGGGTGCCGTCATGGTGGTGACGAGTCGGTATCTGCCGATCGCTGAGCACGGACTGATCGGTGACCTGCGGACCGTGGCGCTGGTGGGCAGTGACGGCACGATCGACTGGTACTGCTGCCCGCGCTTCGACGCGCCGAGCGTCTTCGCCTCGCTCCTCGACGCCGAGCGGGGCGGCTCGTTCGAGCTGACGGCGGCGGTGCCCGCGAGAACCGGGCAGTTCTACTTCCCCGACACCAACGTGCTGCTCACCCGGTTCTTCTCGGGGGACGGCGTGGGCGAGGTCCAGGACTTCATGCCGGTGCGCGGCGACCCGGCGGAGGCCGGGCGGCACCGGCTGATCCGACGAGTGCTGTGCGTCCGTGGCACCGTGCCGTTCCGGGTGCGCGTGGCGCCGCGGTTCGGCTACGGGACCGAGCCGCACACGCTGCGCACCACGGTGGACACCGCGGTGTTCGAGTCGGCCCGGACATCACTCGCCCTGACCTCCACGGTGCCCCTGCAACGGGACGGCCCCGACGTCCGGGCCGAGTTCAAGCTCGCCGAGGGCGAGGCCGCGGTGTTCGCGCTCGACCACATCGACGGCGACCTGGCCCCGCGGGGCTGTGCCCACGCCGACGCCGAACGGGAGTTCGCGGAGACGGTGGCGTACTGGCGGAGCTGGCTGTCGGCGTCCCGCTACCGCGGCCGGTGGCGCGAGATGGTGCACCGTTCGGCGCTCACACTGAAGCTCCTGACCTACGCGCCGACCGGCGCGATCGTCGCCGCCCCCACCACGAGCCTGCCCGAGCAGCTCGGCGGCGAGCGCAACTGGGACTACCGGTACGTGTGGATCCGCGACGCGGCGTTCTGCGTGTACGCGCTGCTGCGGCTGGGCTTCACCGGCGAGGCCGAGGCGTTCATGCGGTTCCTCACCCGGCACATCAGTTCGGGTAACGGCGGTCCGGCCGGCCCGCTGCAGGTCATGTACGGCATCGACGGCCGCACCGACCTGCCCGAGCGCGAGCTCCCCCATCTGGAGGGCCACCAGGGCTCGGCACCGGTGCGGGTCGGCAACGCCGCCGCCGGCCAGCTCCAGCTCGACATCTACGGCGCCCTGATCGACTCGGTCTACCTCTACGACAGCTGGGCCCAGCCCATCTCCAGCGACCAGTGGGACGACCTCTGCGCGCTGGTCGACTGGGTGTGTGATCACTGGGACCAGCCCGACGAGGGCGTCTGGGAGACGAGGGGCGGGCGCAAGAACTTCCTGTACTCCCGGCTGATGTGCTGGGTGGCCCTCGAACGGGCGATCCGGATGGCCCACCGGCGGGGCCTGCCGGCCGACCTGCCGCGCTGGCGCGAACACCGCGACCGGATCTACCGGCGGATCATGACGCGCGGCTGGTCCGCCTCCCGCCGGGCGTTCGTCCAGTACGAGGACGGCGACGTCCTCGACGCCGCCGTCCTGATGCTGCCCCTGGCCAAGTTCGTCTCGCCCACCGACCCCAAGTGGCTGTCCACGCTCGACGCGCTCACCGGGGACCTGGTGTCCGACTCCCTGGTCTACCGCTACGACTCCGAGGCCGTCCCCGACGGCCTGCGCGGTGACGAGGGCACCTTCTCGATCTGCTCCTTCTGGTACGTCGAGGCCCTGGCCCGGGCCGGAAGGATCGACGAGGCCCGGCTGGCCTTCGAGAAGATGCTCACCTACGCCAACCACCTGGGCCTGTACGCCGAGGAGATCGGCCGCACCGGCGAGCAGCAGGGCAACTTCCCGCAGGCCTTCACCCACCTGGCCCTGATCAGCGCGGCGTTCAACCTGGACCGCGCGCTGGGCTGAGCCCCCGGGTGCCTACGGTTCCGACACCTCCGTCCGGCAGCGCAGCAGCCGCTCCGTGCCCAGCACCCGCTCCGGGCCCGTGAGCGTCAGGCGCGTCGTATGGCGTACGTCCGCGCTGGAGGCGGCCAGGCGCAGTTCCAGGGCGCCCGGTTCGACGACGCGGCGGCCCGTGCGGCCGGTGAAGGCCGACAGGTCGGTGTGGAAGCGGAAGGCGACACGTCGTGACTCGCCGGGGGCGAGCTCCACGCGCCGGTAGCCGACGAGCCGGATGTCGGGCCGGGTCACCTGGGCCACCGGGTCGTGGAGGTAGAGCTGTACGACCTCGGCACCCGCGCGCTCACCCGTGTTGGTGACGGTGACCTCCACGTCGTACGACCCGTCCGTGCCGATCGTGGCCTCGGGTGCCGTGAAGTCGGTCCAGCCGAAGTCGGTGTATGTGCGGCCGTGGCCGAAGGGGTACAGCGGGGTCGGGTCGATGCTGCTGACGTCGCCCGCCAGCCCGAGGGGCGGCTGGAGATACGTCCACGGCTGGCCACCGGGGGCGTGCGGCACGCTCACGGGGAGCCGGCCCGACGGGTTCACCCGGCCGGAGAGGACGCCGGCCACCGCCGGGCCGCCCTCCTCGCCCGGGAAGAACGCCTGTACGGTCGCGGCGAGCCGGCCGTGCCAGCGGCCCAGCGCGTAGGGGCGCCCGGTGAGGAGGACCAGGACCACGGGCGTGCCGGTGGCCGTCAGCGCGTCGAGGAGCTCCGCCTGGACTCCAGGGAGGCGCAGGTCGGGCGCGTCGCAGCCCTCGCCCGAGGTGCCGCGGCCGAAGAGGCCCGCCCGGTCGCCGAGCACCGCCACGACCACGTCGGCCTCCGCCGCGCGGGCCACCGCCTCGGCGAAGCCGCCCGTGTCGTCGCCCGAGGTGTCGCAGCCCTCGGTGTACGTGATCTTCGCGTCGGGGAGTTCGGCGCGCAGCGACTCCCACAGGGTGGGGATCTCGATACCCATGGGGTGCTCGGGGTGGTGGGTGCCGACATGGGACGGGAACGAGTAGCAGCCCAGCATCGCCAGCGGGTCGTGGGCGCGCGGGCCCACCACGGCGACCCGGGTGTCGGGCGCCAGGGGCAGGGCGCCCGTGGGGTTGTCGAGCAGGACCACCGAGGCCTCCGCGAGGCGGCGGGCCAGCGAGCGGTTGGCGGGCGAGTCCAGGTCGACCCTCTCCGGGGGCTCCGGAAGGTCGCCGTCCAGCAGCCCCAGCTCGCACTTCTGGAGCAGCACCCGGCGCGTCGCCCGGTCCACCAGCGACTCGTGGACGGCACCCTCCCGTACCGCCTCCACCAGGGCGTCCCCATAGCAGCGCAGCGTCGGCAGCTCGACGTCGATGCCCGCGCTCAGAGCCGCGCCCGCGGCCTCGGCCGGGGTGCCGGCGATCCGGTGGAGGGTCTCCAGGAAGCCGACGCCGAAGTAGTCGGACACGACCGTGCCCGTGAAGCCCCACTCCTCGCGCAGCAGCCGGGTCAGCAGATACGGGTCCGCGGACGCCGGGACGCCGTCGGTCTCGTTGTACGCGGCCATCACCGACCGCGCGCCCCCCTCGCGCACCGCCATCTCGAACGGCGGCAGGGTCACGTCGGCGAACTCCCGCACCCCGGCCCGCACGGGCGCGAGGTTGCGGGCGCCCACGGACGACGCGTACCCGGCGAAGTGCTTCAGCGTGGCGACGACCCCGGTCGACTCCAGGCCCCGCACGTACGCCGTGCCGATCGTCGCGACCAGGTACGGGTCCTCGCCGATGGTCTCCTCGACCCGCCCCCAGCGCGGATCCCGTACGACGTCCAGGACCGGCGACAGGCCCTGGTGCACGCCCACCGACGCCATGTCGCGGCCGATGTGCCGGGCCATCTCCTCGACCAGGTCCGGGTCGAAGGTCGCGCCCCAGGCCAGGGGGACCGGGTACGCGGTCGCGCCCCAGGCCGTGAAGCCGGCCAGGCACTCCTCGTGGGCGACTGCGGGGATGCCGAAGCGGTTGGCGGCGGTGATACGGCGCTGGGCGCGGGCCAGTGCCTGCGCGCCCAGCGCCGGGTCCACGGGGGCCGTGCCGAAGGAACGGGTGAGCTGGCCGAGGCCCCGGGTGATCAGCTCGTCGAAGTCGAAGGACGCGGTCATGTCGTGCTGGTGGGGGGCGACTCCGCCGCCGTCCGTGGCGGCGCCCACCCACACGCCGTACAGCTGGGCTGTCTTCTCCTCCAGGGTCATCCGGGAGAGCAGGTCGTCTACGCGGTCGGCGGCGGGCAGGGCGGGGTCGCGCCAAGGGGCGGTGGTCATGAAACTCCTGTCGGGGTCCGAGAGTTCACTGGGGCCTGTCCGTGCGGGTGGGTTCACCGGCCGTGCGGGTGGGTCACTTGCCGCCGACACCCATCAGGCCGCCCACGAGGGCGCGACGGGCCACCAGATAGACGACGAAGATCGGGATGCCGGAGAGGACGACCGAGGCGAGCAGCGCGGGGATGTTCACACCGAACTGGCTGACGTAGTTGAAGAGCCCGAGCGTCAGGACGCGCGGGCCGTCCGACTGGGTGAAGATCAGCGGGAAGAGGAAGCCGTTCCAGGCCTGGAGCGCCGCGTAGATCACGACGGTACTGATACCGCCCTTGGCCAGCGGGATCGTCAGCTGGAACAGCATCCGCAGCGGTGAGGCGCCGTCCAGGGCCATCGCCTCGTACAGGTCCTCGGAGACATCCCGCAGGGTGCCGACCAGCACCAGGACCGACACCGGCATCGCGAAGGCCGCCGTCGGCAGGACGACCGCGAGGAGGGTGTCGTACAGGTCGAGCTTGGCGATCAGCAGGTACAGCGGGACGACCACTGCCTGGGCCGGGATCGCGACACCCAGCAGGAACAGCCGTAAGGCGGCGTTCGACCAGCTGTTCCGGGTGCGGACCGCCACGTACGCGAGCGGGATCGACAGCACGAGGACGATGCCCACGACCGCCACGGCCACGATCGCCGTGTTGCTCAGCAGATGGCCGAAGCCGCTGCGCAGGACCGTGTTGTAGTTGTCGAGGGTCGGACTCGTCGGCGGTTTCAGGGGGTTGCCCGTGAGGGCCTTGTCCTGGCCGGTGAGGGAGGCCGACAGCATCGCGTAGACCGGGACGATGACGACCACGAGCCAGAGGAACGAGCCGAGGCCCGCGACCGGGTTGGCACGTCTGGTCCAGTGCCTGTGGCGGCGGCTCGGCGCGGACTCCTCCCGGTCGGACGGACGGGTCTTCACGGGACGCGGCAACGTATCGTGTGACACTCCGTCACATCCCTTCGCGGGTACTGCGCATGGTGCCGAAGCCGGACAGCCGGACCAGCAGCAGGGACAGCCCGGTGGCGGCGAGGACCAGGAACGACGCGATGGCGCTCGCGTAGCCGAAGTCGTACGTCTTGAAGCCCGCCTCGTACATCAGGTACGGCAGGATCGCCGTGTCGGTGCCCGGGCCGCCCTTGGTGAGGATCAGCACGGTCTCGAAGTACGTGAGCGAGCCGACCACGATCAGCACGGTGGACGTCGTGATGGTGTTGCGCAGCTGCGGCAGCGTGATCGAGAAGAACTGGCGGTAGCGGCCCGCGCCGTCGATGGCCGCCGCCTGGTAGAGGACCTGTGGGATCTGCCGGGCGCCGCCCTGGTAGATCAGCGTGTGGAACGGGATGAACTGCCAGCCGCCGACGAACACGATCGCGAGGAACGCCCCGCTGGACGAGCCGAGCGTGTCCTTCTGGATGATGCCGAAGTTCGGGTCGAGCAGCGCGTAGAAGAGCAGCGCGACGGCGGTGGAGGAGAGCAGCAGCGGGACGAAGAAGACCGCGGAGAGGACGGCCCGGTTGCGCTGGGGGCCCGCCGCCCAGACGCCGAGCAGCAGCGCCACCACCGTCTGGAACACCCAGCTCGCCACCGTCAGCGAGACGGTCAGCCACAGGGACTGGGTCAGCCGCGGGTCGTCCAGCAGCTTCTGCCAGTTGGCGAGCCCCACGAGCTGCGGGTCGCCCAGGCCGTCCCACCTGGTGAAGGAGAGGTAGAAGGCCAGAGCCATCGGGACGATCGCGAAGAAGGTGAAGAAGAGGACGCCGGGCAGGGCCCAGACGGCGTGCGGGCGGCCCACCCGGGCGCCCGGCCGCTTGTCGAGCGAGGCACTCTCGTCCAGCGTGGTGCTTTTGCCGAGCGTGGCGCTCACTTCAGACCCTTGCACGCCGCCACGAACTCGCTGGGCGAGGACTGGCCCGCGAACAGCTTGCCGATCTCGGTGTGCATCTTGGTGCCGAGCCCGTCGCCCAGCGCCTGGTCCCAGGAGAGCGTGAAGGCCGGGGCCTTCTCCACCAGGTCGTACTGGAACCTCGCGAACTCGGGGTTGGGCGCCGAGGAGAGCAGCTCGGCCGCGTTCGAGGTGGTCGGGACGTCGCCGAGGTCGACCAGGTCCTTCGCGTACGCCTCCGACGCGCAGGTCCTGAGGAACGCGATCGCCAGGTCCTTGTTCCTCGTACGGGAGTTGATCGACCAGTAGTTGGTGGGGTTGCCGACCACGTTGCGGACGTCGCCCGTGCCGTCCTCGACGGTCGGGAAGGCCGCCCAGCCCAGGTTCTTCCTGGCGAAGTCCGGGAACTTGCCGAGCTGCGTCGAGTACTCCCACGAGCCCATCAGGTGCATGGCGGCCTTGCCCTTGGCGAAGACCGCGGGGGCGCCGCCGTTGACGTACGACACTGAGGTGAACTTGGAGCCGAAGGCGCCGTCGTCGACGAGCTCCTTCACCAGCTCGGCGGCCCTGAGGACGGCCGGGTCGCCCCAGCCCTCGGCGTCGCCGTCCTGGATGCGCCTGAAGACCTCGGGGCCGCCGATACGGTCGACCAGGTACTCCAGCCACATCAGGTCGGGCCAGATGTCGGTGCCGCCGAGGGCGAAGGGGGTGATCTTCGCCTTCTTCAGCTTGGCGTTGTTGTCGAGCAACTGGTCCCAGGTGGTGGGCGGCTGGAGCTTGTGCTCGGCGAAGACGGACTTGTTGTAGAAGAGGATCACGGGCTGCATACCGCGCATCGGTATGCCGTAGTGGCGGCCCTTGAGGTCGCCGGCCGCGAGCACCGAGGGCAGGAAGCCGTCCTTGAGGACCGGGTCGTCCTCGATGATGTCGGTGAGGTCGACGAGCTTGTCCGCCTCCTGGTACGGCTTGATGGAGCCGCCGCCCCAGTTGAAGAACACGTCCGGGGCGCTGGGCGAGCCCATGGCCGTACGGAGTTTGGGGGAGTAGTCGGAGCCGGGCACCTTCTGCAGCTCGACCTTGCCGCCCGCCTTCTTGGCCGCGGCCGACTTGTTGAAGCGGCTCACGCCCGCCTGCTGGACCTTCACGGCGTCGTCGCCGTACACGAAGGCGGTGATCGTGCCGCTGTCGCCGCCCGCGCCGCTGCCGGAGCCGCAGGCGGTGAGCCCGGTGGTGAGAAGCGAGGCGGCACCGGCTCCCAGCACCCAGCGCCTGCTGAACGCACGGTTGCCGGGGCTCCCGCCGGTGGCCTGGCCGGCGCCGGACCGCCCGCTGTAGGACCGCCCTCTGTTCGACTCCATGACAGCACCTCTCGCGATCATTTCGAATGTGCGATGTGTCGTACGTGGTGCGAATGTTTCGGGTGGTACTTCGAATGTTCCGGGAACGTATGGCCGTCGAAAGGGTTCGTCAAGGGGGTGTGCAGGGATACGATCCCGCCCATGAAGCCGACGAAGTCCGCGGAAACACCGACAAGAGCACAGGCCACGCACCCCACGCAGACGGCGACGCTCGCCGAGATCGCCCGTCAGGCGGGTGTCTCGGCTCCGACTGTTTCGAAAGTGCTCAACGGCCGCGCCGACGTCGCCCCCGCGACCCGTACCCGCGTCGAGGAGCTGCTGCGCGAGTACGGCTACCGTCGCCGCCGCGCCGAGGCGACCCGCTCGCCCCTCGTCGACCTGGTCTTCCACGAGCTGGAGAGCGCCTGGGCGATGGAGGTCATCCGGGGCGTCGAGACCGTCGCCCGGGAGGCCGGCCTCAGCGTGGTCCTCTCCGAGAGCGCGGGCCGGCTGACCCCCGGCCGCACCTGGGCCGACCAGGTCGCCGCCCGCCGTCCGCACGGTGTCGTGCTCGTCCTGTCCGGACTCGACGCCTCCCAGCGGGCGCTGCTGACCAGCAGGTCCATCCCGTTCGTGGTGATGGATCCGGCGGGCGACCCGGGCGACGACGTGCCGTCGATCGGCGCCACCAACTGGCAGGGCGGGCTGGCCGCCACCCGCCATCTGGTCGAACTGGGGCACGAACGCATCGGCGCGATCAGCGGGCCCTCACGGATGATGTGCAGTCGGGCACGGCTGGACGGCTACCGGGCCGCGCTGGAGACGGCCGGGCTTCCGGTGGACCTGGAACTGGTCAAGGCCGGCGACTTCCACCACGAGACCGGCTACCGCCTGGGCCTCGAACTGCTCCGCCTGCCGGACCGCCCCACCGCCGTCTTCGCGGGCAACGACCTCCAGGCGCTCGGCCTGTACGAGGCCGCCCGCGAGCTGGGCCTGCGGATCCCGGAGGACCTGAGCGTGGTCGGCTTCGACGACCTGCCGGTGGCCCGCTGGGTGGGCCCGCCGCTGACGACCGTACGGCAGCCCCTGCTGGAGATGGCCGAGGCGGCGACCCGGCTGGTGCTGGACCTGGGCCGCGAGGAGGGCTCTCCGGCGGCGACGCGGGTGGAACTGGCGACGAGCCTGGTGGTGCGCAGCAGCACGGGTCCGCGCCCCTGAAGGGGCCGGTCGCTCCCCCAGGACCACCGGCAGAACCCGGCAGACGAGACGCACCTGGCCACGAGCGGCAGCGACTGCGTATTGACGGGTGCGGCGTCCACCCTCACACTCCTCCGAAGTCAATCGGTTGCACGACCGAAACTTTCGGAGGCACCCCACCATGAGAACCTCCAGATCCTCCAGAACCTCCAGAACCTCCAGAGCCCCCAGAGCCCCCAGATCCTCTGTGCCCTCCCGTCTCACTGCCCTGGTCACCGGCGCGGCGGCGCTGGGCGCACTGCTGACCGCCGCTCCCGCCGCCCACGCCGCGGACCTCCCGCTGCGCGACCTCGCCGCCGCCAAGGGCAAGGCCATGGGCACAGCCGTCACCGGCTCGAAACTCACCGGCACCTACGGCGAGATCGCCGGACGGGAGTTCAACTGGCTCACTCCCGGCAACGCCATGAAGTGGGGCTCCGTCGAGCCCACCCGCGGCAACTTCAACTGGACCGAGGCGGACCAGATCGTCGACTTCGCCGAGGCCCACGGCCAGGAGGTCCGCGGCCACACCCTCGTCTGGCACAGCCAGAACCCGAGCTGGCTGACCAACGGCACCTGGACCTCCGCCCAGCTCGGCCAGCTGCTGAACGACCACATCGCACTGGAGGTCGGCCGCTACAAGGGCCGGCTGGCCGCCTGGGACGTGGTGAACGAGCCGTTCAACGAGGACGGCACCTACCGCCAGACCCTCTGGTACAACGGCCTCGGCGCCGACTACATCGCCCAGGCCCTGACCGCCGCCCGCGCGGCCGACCCGAGCGCCAAGCTCTACATCAACGACTACAACGTCGAGGGCGTCAACGCGAAGAGCACCGCTCTCTACAACCTGGTCAGGTCGCTGAAGGAGCGGGGCGTCCCGATCGACGGCGTCGGCCTCCAGGCCCACCTGATCCTCGGTCAGGTCCCCTCCACCCTCCAGCAGAACATCCAGCGCTTCGCCGACCTGGGTGTGGACGTGGCCATCACGGAGCTGGACATCCGTATGCAACTTCCCGCCACGGCGGCCAAGTTGGCGCAGCAGGCGGACGAGTACAAGGCCGTCGTGGCCGCGTGCGTGGCGGTGAGCCGGTGCACCGGGGTCACCGTGTGGGGCTTCACGGACTCCGACTCATGGATCCCGGACGTCTTCCCCGGCTACGGCGCGGCCACCCCGTACGACGAGAACTACGCGCCGAAACCGGCGTACGGAGGCATCGCCACAGCCCTCGGCGGTACGACGACACCGCCCCCGACGGGCGCGTGCACGGCGACGTACAGCGTCACGAACCAGTGGAACACCGGCTTCACGGGCCAGGTGAGGATCGCCTGCTCCGGGGCGTCCCTCTCCTCCTGGAAGGTGAACTGGACGTACGGCGCGGGCCAGCGGATCAGCCAGGCCTGGAACGCGACCTGCACCCAGACGGACGCGGCGGTCAGCTGTGCGAACGCCTCGTGGAACGGGACCGTGCCGGACGGCGGTTCGGTGACGTTCGGCTTCAACGCGAGCTGGAGCGGCAGCAATCCGGTACCTGCGGTGACACTCGGCTGAGTCCCTGTCGCACCGGGCTGAACGCCGCATGAACACGGGGCGGGAAGTCTGAGAATTCCCGAAGAAAGCGGGTGGGACGTCTCCGCCCGTAACAATTCGGACGTACGTTCCTGCGTGTGACTGTACGAGACTACGAGCGCGGGGACGACAGCGGAGAAGCGGGCAGACGCGGGGGCCGGCGGTCGGGACTGCTGAAGGCCGCCGGCCTGACGCTCGCCGGTGTCCTCGTGCTCGGCGCGGGGGCGGCCGGCTGGGCGTACTGGCAGCTGAACGACAACATCAAGAGCGTCGACATCAACAGCGCGCTGGGCGACGACCGCCCCGCGGCGGCCGTGTCGAGCCCGTCGCCCTCGTCCTCCGCCTCCGCGTCCCCCGTGCCCAGAGGCGCCCTGAACATCCTGGTCCTCGGCTCGGACTCCCGCAGCGGCGAGGAGAACGCGGAACTCGGCGGCGGGGACAGTTCCGGCGCCCGGTCCGACACGGCGATGGTCGTCCATATCGACGAGGGGCGTACCGAGGCGACGGTCGTGAGCATCCCGCGCGACACGCTGGTCACGCGCCCCTCGTGCCCCCTGCCGTCGGGCGGTTCGACGGCGGTGGCGTACGGCGCGATGTTCAACAGCGCGTACTCGGTGGGCGGCCCCGTCTGTGCGGTGAAGACGGTCGAGTCGATCACCGGTATCCGTATGGACCACTACATGGAGATCGACTTCTCGGGCTTCGCGAAGCTGGTGGACGCGCTGGGCGGGGTGACCGTCACGACGGACGAGGACATCGACGACGAGGACAGCCGTCTGAAGCTGGAGGCGGGCACCCACCACCTGGACGGCGAACAGGCGCTGGCCCTGGCCCGCACCCGCCACGGCATCGGCGACGGCAGTGATCTGGGCCGAATAGGGCTGCAGCAGAAACTGGTGAAGGCGCTGCTGGACCAGATCTCCTCCACCGACCTGCTGACCAGCCCCACCAAGCTCTACGAGGTGGCCGACGCCGTCACGGGCAGTCTGACGACGGACACGGGTCTGGACTCGCTGAGCGAGCTGATGGCCCTGGGCCGGAGTCTCGGGGACCTCTCCTCGGACGACGTACGGACGGTCACGATGCCGGTGGTCACGGCCCCGTCGGACCGCAACCGGGTGGTGGCGGACGAGCCGGAGGCGAGCGAGCTGTGGAAGTCGCTGGGCTGAGGCGATCCCGGGCGGAAAAAAATCTTCGGAGAAAAATTCAGGGTGGTGTCGATCCGGGTGTCTTCCGTACGACGTAGGGGATGAGAGGCGGGGACAGGCCCCGCCGCCACCTGAGGAGTCACCATGCCGCGCTACCTGTCGATGGTCAGGATCGACGAGTCGACCGCTCCCGCCGAGGGCCCCAGCCCCGAGATGATGGAGCGGATGGGGGAGCTGCTGGAGGAGATCACCAAGGCGGGCGTCATGCTCGACACCGCCGGACTGATGCCGACCGCCCAGGGCAAGAGGGTGCACTGGGAGGGCGGCCGGGCGTCGGTCATCGACGGGCCGTTCACCGAGACCAAGGAGGTCGTCGGCGGCTACGCGGTCATGCAGTGCAAGGACATGGCCGAGGCGCTGGAGTGGACCAAGCGCTTCGTGCAGGTGCACGGGGAGGAATGGACGCTGACCTGCGAGGTCCGGGAGATCCAGGAGGGCTGACGCCCCGTCTCTGACAGGGGGTTTTGTCCGCGGGACGGTACGGGTGTCGAATGGTGGACTGTGACACCACAGTCCACCGGCACCGGCACCGGCACCAGCACCAGCACCGACACCGCCACGAGCGCCATCGAGACCGTCTTCCGGATCGAGTCCCCCCGCGTCATCGCCGGCGTCGCCCGGATCGTGCGGGACGTCGGCATCGCGGAGGAACTGGCCCAGGACGCGCTGGTCGCGGCCCTGGAGCAGTGGCCGCGGGACGGGGTCCCGGACAACCCGGGCGCCTGGCTCACGGCCACCGCCAAGCACCGGGCGATCGACCTCGTACGGCGCCGGGAGCGGTACGCGCGCAAGCTGGAGGAGGTCGGGCGGGACCTCTCCGTGAACGCGCCGTACCACCTCGACGAGCCCTCCGGCCCCGGGGACATCGACGACGACCTGCTCCGGCTCGTCTTCACCGCCTGTCACCCGGTGCTGTCCGCCGAGGCCCGTATCGCGCTCACGCTCCGGCTGCTCGGCGGGCTGACCACGGCCGAGATCGCCCGCGCCTTCCTCGCCCCCGAGCCGACGATCGCCCAGCGCATCGTGCGAGCGAAGCGGACCCTCGCCACCAAGGGCGTCGCCTTCGAGGTGCCGTACGGCCCGGACCGGGAGGCCCGCCTCGACTCCGTCCTGGAGGTCATCTACCTGATCTTCAACGAGGGGTACACGGCCACCGCAGGGGACGACTGGCTGCGGCCCGCGCTGTGCGAGGACGCCCTGCGGCTCGCCCGCGTCCTCGCCCAGCTGATGCCCAAGGAGCCCGAGGTGCACGGGCTGGCCGCGCTGCTGGAACTCCAGGCGTCGCGTGCCGCCGCCCGCGTCGGGCCGTCCGGCGAGGCGGTCCTGCTCAAGGACCAGAACCGCCGCCGCTGGAACCGCATGCTGATCGCCCGCGGTTTCGACGCGCTCGGCCGCGCCAACGCCGTCGCCACGGCTGGCCCCGGCCCGTACGCCCTGCAGGCCGCCATCGCCGCCTGTCACGCCCAGGCGTACACGTACGAGGAGACGGACTGGACCACGATCGCCACCCTCTACGGCCTGCTCGCCGCCCGGACCCCGTCCCCGGTCGTGGAGCTGAACCGCGCGGTGGCCGTCTCGATGGCGGACGGCCCGGAGCCCGCCCTGGAGATCGTCGACCGTCTCGCCGCCGAACCCGCCCTGCGGGACTACCACCTGCTGCCCAGCGTGCGCGGCGACCTGCTGGCCCGCCTCGGCCGTACGGAGGAGGCGCGGGCCGAGTTCGACCGGGCGGCCGGGCTGGCGCGCAACGAGCGGGAGCGGGAGTTGCTGCGGGGGAGGGCCGAGGGCGTGGGCCCCGCGCAGTGATCAGGCCGGGTGGCCGATCAGCATCGTCGGCGCCCCCGCGACCCGGGTCAGGAAGACGGTGGCCGAGTGGGGGCCCTGGAGCTTGACCTTCCTGCGCAGTTCCTCCGGTTCCACGGCCGACCCCCGCTTCTTCACCGTCAGAACGCCGACCTGCCGCTCCCGCAGCAGAGCCCTCAGCTTCTTGACGTTGAACGGAAGCCGGTCGGTGATCTCATAGGCGGAGGCGTACGGGGTCGGATGGAGGGCATCCGCCGTGACATAGGCGATCTGCGGGTCGATCAGCCCGCCGTCGAGTTCCGCTGCGGCCTCCGCCACCAGGTGGGCGCGGATGACGGCGCCGTCGGGCTCGTACAGATAGCGCCCCACCGGCCGCACCGGCGGGTTCGGGAGGCCGCGTCCGCGCAGGGCGCGCGGGCCGGGCAGCAGGGTGGCCCGTACGGCCCCGGGCTCCGTGCCGAACCACAGCACCGCCTCCTTCACGTCCCCGCCGTCCGAGATCCACTCGGCCTCGGCCTCGGCGGGAACCGCCTCGTGGGGGATGCCGGGGGCGATCTTCAGTGCGGCGCGCGGGGCCTTCGCGGCGGTCCCGACGGCCCACGACAGCGGCGGTGAGTACGCCTCCGGGTCGAAGATCCGTCCGCCCGTCGCCCGGCCACCACCCCTCACCGACGTGCTTCGCACGGCACCTCCTGGTCCGCCCCCACGCCTTGCCGGGTCCACGAAGACCGCGTCGTACGGCGCCACGTCCACGTCCGTGACATCGGCCTCCCGTACCTCGATCAGGTCCGCCAGGCCGAGCGCCGCCGCGTTCGCCCGGGCCACAGCCGCCGTCAGCGGGTCGTGGTCGACGGCAAGGACCCGTATCCCCGCGCGCGCCAGCGCGATCGCGTCGCCGCCGATACCGCAGCACAGATCGGCCATGGACCGTACGCCCAGCTCCGCGAACCGCCCTGCCCGGTACGTCGCCACGGTCGTCCGCGTGGACTGCTCGACCCCGTTCGGAGTGAAGAACATCCGCTCCGCGTCCTGCGCACCGAACTTGGCGGCCGCCCGCTGCCGCAGCCGTGCCTGGGCGAGGGCGGCGGAGACGAGGCCGGCCGGGTGGTCGCGGCGCAACCGGGTCGCGACGGCCAGCTCCGCCGCCGGTTCGGTGCCGCGCACCTCGTCGAGGAGGGCACGGCCCTCGGGGGTGAGGAGGGCGGCGAAGGAGTCCGCGGGTGCTAGGTCGTTCACCGGGACATTGTCGGCCAGTCGGTGGATGGTGTGCGTCCGTCGGTGGATGGTGTGCGCCCGGTGGCGGTGTCGGGCCGGGGGAGGGGCGGTGGCCTGCGAGGATGCGGCGCCATGCGACTCGTACGACTAAATGATGAAAAGCGTGCGAAGTGGATGCGTGTGCGGGGCGGGGCAGTCGTGCTGGCCGTCGCCGCCCTGGCGTCCACCGCGTGCGGGGGCGCAGCCGGTCCGGTCGACACGGCCGACACGGCCGACACGTCCCCGGAGGCCGAGGCGGGCCCGGAGGTGCGGCCCGCCCCCGGTCGTCGGGGCGACTTCCAAGCGCCCCCCGCGCGCGCCCTCGACGCATACGCCTCGAAACTGCGCCGGTCGTACGCGGCCCGAGCCCTCGCCGCGAAGCGCTGGCGGCTCGCCAAGGTGCCCCTGTCGCCGCCCGCGCCCCCGGCGAGGAAGCCCGTTCTCCGGACCCGCGAGGGCTTCGAGGTCGCCGGGCACGAGGAAGAGGGCCTGCCGCCCGTCTTCACCACCGTCCCCACCCGCCACAAGATCGTGTTCCTGACGGTGGACGACGGCGCCGAGAAGGACCCGGCGTTCCTGCGGATGATGAACGACCTGAACATCCCGTACACCGCCTTTCTCAGCGACTACCTGGTGAAGGAGAACTACGGCTACTTCGAGCGCATGCAGGACAACGGTGTCACCCTGAACAACCACACCCTCCACCACCGCTACCTGCCCGCCCTCTCGTACGCGGAGCAGAAGCGCGAGATCTGCGGGATGCAGGACGTCATCGAGAAGCGGTACGGCAGGCGGCCCGCCCTCTTCCGGCCGCCGTACGGCAACTACAACCGCGACACCCTGCGCGCGGCCGGATCCTGCGGCATCAAGGCCGCCCCGCTGTGGAACGAGGAGGTCTTCCCCGACCGCTGGGACTACCGCGAGGCGGACCGGGACCTCCACCCCGGCGACATCGTCCTCAGCCACTTCCGGGGGAGGGGTGACTGGGACGGGACGATGCCGGACATGGTCCGCGCCTTCATGAAGCTGGTGACCGACAAGGGTTACGCCGTGGCCCGCCTGGAGGACTATCTGTGAGGCCCGCGTCCACGCGGGGGCGCTGCGCTGTGGCCGCCGGCCTGTTGGCCGCGGCCCTCCTGGCCGGATGCGCCCCGTCCACCGACCCACGCGAACGTCTGGCCGAGAGAGCAGCGGAACCGGTGGAGGCGGCGGAACCGGTGGAGGCGGCGGAACCGGTGGAGTCGGTGGAGGCGGCGGAGTCGGCCAGGACACGAGGTCCGAAGGGCCTGGCCTGGACGGATGGTCCGCAACGCCCACCCCGGGCGGACGCGTACCGCCGCTGGGGCCTCGCCGAGCCGCTCGCACCCGCACCCGCACCCACGCCGAGGCCGTCCGACCGGCCGCGTACCGCGCCGCGGGCCGCCGGGCCCGGCCTGCCGCCGCTCGTCGACCGCGTCCCCACGAACGACAAGGTCGTCTTCCTGACGTACGACGACGGAGCCGGCAAGGACCCGCGGTTCGTCGCCATGCTCCGTGAACTGCGGCTCCCGGTCAGTCTGTTCCTCACCGGCGGCGTCGCCGGGCCCGGATACGGCCACTTCGCACGGCTCCGCTCGGTCGGCGCGACCCTCCAGAACCACACGCTGAACCACCGCTCCCTGCGCGGCCTCCCCCACACCGGCCAGCGCGCCGAGATCTGCGGCCAGCAGGAGAAGCTGCGCCGGCGCTTCGGCGTCCGCCCCCGGCTCCTGCTGCCGCCCTACGGCACGTACGACGCCACCACACTCCGCGCCGCCGCCGACTGCGGGATCTCGGCGGTGGTCCTGTGGCGCGTCACGCCACGCCACGACGACCTCCGCTACAGGACGGGCGACCGCCGCCTTCGCCCCGGCGACATCGTGTTGTTCCACTTCCGGACCCCGGCGGAACGAACCGGCGCGTCCCTGACGGAGATGACGGCGAGGGCCCTGAGGAGGATCCAGGAACAGGGGTTCACGGTGGGAAGGCTGGAGGACTACGTCTTCGGGGGACTTGGCCGTCGGGCGCTTGAGGACGGGAGGCCCCAGCCTCTCCGTGGCTTGAGGACGGGGGACCCCCGGCCCGTCTGGGGCTGAGGACGGGAGGCTCCCAGCCCCTCCGGCGGTTGAGAACGGCGGACCCCCCAGCGCCCGTCCGTGGCTGGAGGACGGGAGACCCCCAGCCGGTCCGGCGCTTGAGGACGAGGCCGTTCAGGCCGATATCGGGGGTCTGGGGGC
>NZ_VJZE01000166.1 GCF_009377205.1 Streptomyces phyllanthi | reverse complement strand
CGACGGTCCGTTCCCGTTCCGTGTGCGTCCGGGGCCCGGTGGCCGCCGGGCGGGGCGCGTCCGGCGACGGGACGGCCGACAGTGCGGCGGAGGGCCGCAGCGGGCCGGGCCCGTCCTGTTCCGAGGACCCGGTCCGTACGGCCTCGATCCGTTCGAACGGTCCGGGCAGCCGGGGCCGCACCCGGACGACGCCCGGGCGCGGGAGGGCGGACGGGGCCGCGTGCCGGGCTATCAGCCGGTCGAGGAAGTCGGGGTCCGGCGAGCCCGCCGGCCGGCTTCCCGGAGGGGAGTCAGACATCCGCACACAGCTCCAGGTAGTAGCGGCGCCGCAGCGGGCTGAGCGCCAGGATCTCCGGCTCGGTCCACCCGTAGGCGGTGGCGAGCAGATGGACGTCGAGCAGGACGTCCCGGGCCCAGGTGTCCAGTTCGGTCCACAGGTAGGAGGCGATGTCGAGCTCGGCCCGGGTGGCCTGCCCGCACTCGGGGCAGCCGATGGTGAGCGTCACGTCGGCGCCCGGGTCGGCCGCCTCGACCGCCTCGGCGATCCGGCGCTGCACGGGTACGGGCAGTTCGTCCGCCGCCACGGCGGTGCCGTCGCGCACCGCCGAGACGAGGCACCGGGCGAGCAGGGCGGCACGTGGGTCGGCGTCCCGGGCCGCCGCCGTCAGATCGGCGACGGCGGGCACCCGGAACTCGACCTCCCAGCCCTCCTGCCGCACCTGTACGACGGCTACGGCGGAGTCCTCCGGCCGGTGCAGCGACCGCGCGAACTCCCCGGCGTCCAGGTCGAACTCCATGTCCTCGCCGCACGCCCCGCACTCCAGGCGCACCTGCATCCGCTCGCCGAACAGCGCCCGGCGCAGCGTGAACAGGTCCACCTCGCGCTCGCCGACCGGAAGCACCGGCAGCGTGCCGGCGTCCAGGTCCGGGCGCGCGGTGCTGTGCAGCAGCAGCGCGCGCCCGGCCGGCGCCTCGGCGAGTCCCGCCTCCCAGGTGGCCAGCAGTTCGGCTGCCCCCGTGATCGCCATGCTCTCCCCCGTTTCCCTCAACCGGTCCTATGTCACGCCGGGTTGAGGAACGACGGCTCCTCCGGCTCGGGAACCTCGTAGTCCCGCTCCCAGCCCTCGCACTCGAGCTTCAGCGACTGGATGGCCACCGCGTTGGCGTTGGCGTCCAGCTCGCCGAGCACCTGGTACTCGCTGGGCCAGGTCCGGTAGAGCTTGTGCGAGACGGCCACCTGTCCCGCCTCGTTGAGGACCTGGATGACTATGTCCTTGCGGAAGTCGGCCAGGGACACCTCCGAGCCCAGCCCCGCCCCGACCTGCCAGACCTTGTTGGCCCAGCGGTCGAACTCGGGGTCGTGGGTGACCCCGCGTTCGAGGGTGATGCCCTCGAACTCCGAGCGGCCCGGGGACTTGCGCGGGGAGGAGGGGTCGCCGCCGTGGCGGTGCTTGACGACCTCCGTGGTCCGCTTCAGCGGACTGATCTTGCTGATGCCGGCGACGGTACGACCGTCCCACAGGACCAGGAACTTGAAGTTCTTGTACGGGTCGAAGCGATGCGCGTTGACCGTGAACTCAGCCATCGGATTCCTTCAGCTCTCCAAATTCAGGGGCGCTAGAGCGCGAACTGGCCCGACGTCTGCTGGATCCTGACGATCACGAACTCGGCCGGGCGGACCGGCGCGATGCCCACCAGGACGTTCACGACGCCGTTCTCGACGTCCTCGGCCGTGGTGGTCTCGTGGTCGCACTTGACGAAGTAGGCCTCGCGGGGCGTGCTGCCCTTGAAGGCGCCCTGGCGGAACAGCGTGTGCAGATACGAGGAGGCGCTGAGGCGGATCTGCTGCCACAGGCTCTCGTCGTTGGGCTCGAACACGACCCACTGCAGGCCGCGTTGCAGGCTCTCCTCCACGTGCAGCGCGAGCCGCCGTACGGGGACGTACTTCCACTCGCTGTCGAGCGCGTCGGCGCCCTGAAGCGTGCGGGCGCCCCAGACGAGCGGGCCGGTCAGCGGGAAGGTGCGCAGGCAGTTGACGCCGAGCGGGTTGAGCTGGCCGGTCTCGCGGTCGGTGAGGTCGACGGTCAGCGAGTGCACGCCCGCGAGCCGGGCCTCGGTGCCGGCCGGGGCCTTCCACACGCCGCGCTCGGAGTCGGTGCGCGCGATGACGCCCGCGACCGCGCCGGAGGGCGGGAAGGAGCGCAGCCGCCCGGTGAGCGGGTCGGTGAGCTGGAGGTGCGGGAAGTACAGGCCGGCGTGGTTGCCGCGGACGGCGTCGAAGGCGGCCAGCCCGGCGCGGGCCGTGTCCACGCTCACCCAGGTGCCCGGCGCGTCGACCAGCAGGAAGATCCGCCGCTCGGCGCACAGCCGCTGGGCGGCCGAGACGACGGTGAGCATGTCCTCGGTCGACTCGTACGCCGCGAGCTCGGGCAGGGCCAGCAGGTTGACGTCGGCCACGCCGCGCAGGGCCTGGATACCGGTCTTGCCGCTCTCGCTGCCGATGAGGTCGCGCGGTCCGGGCGCCTCGCCGTCCTCGCCGCCCTCCAGCGGGAACACCGGCGGGTTGACCGAGGCCTCCAGGCCCAGGTCGTTGGCGCACTCGCCGAGGAAGCGGACGACGTCCTCGGGGTCGGTGGAGCCGGCCACGACCTGGAGGCGGCGGCCGAAGGCGGTGACCTCGGCGCCCGCGAAGGCGTGCTTGCCCGGCGCGTCGGGCAGCGCCCGCAGCTTGCGCTCGAGGAGCAGCGCCAGCTCGGCCACCCTGCACGGGGCCTCGCCGTCGCAGTCGGGGTCGTAGAGCGTGAACTCGCGCTCCACGTCGCCGATCTTGACGGTGAGGTCGACGGCCAGGTTCGGCAGCTCGTGGCCGAACGGTTTGGAGACCGTGCCGGACGGGTCGGGGCGGCCCTCTCCGACGGCCTCGACGCGGATCAGCCGGGAGCCCGCGTTGATCACGGTCGGCGCGTGGCGGCCGTGCCCGGTGTCCATGGACAGCCCGGTGAAGCTCTCCCGGGCCTCGCCCCTGGCGTCGTACACCCGCAGGTTGAAGGTCTCGTCGGGCTGGGGCGTGTCGTAGTCGACGGCGACCCGCAGGCCGTTGCCCCACACCCCGGGTTCCTTGGCGTGGACCTCGAGGACCCGGGTCTCGCTGTGGCCCTCGGTGGACTCCAGGACGACGCAGGCGGCCTTGCCGCTGCCCGCCCTGGCGACGCGGACGATCACGGCCACGTTGCCGCCGTTGGCGAAGAACTGCTGCACCGCGTAGGCGACGGCGCTCTGCGAGCTCAGGCCCCCGAACCGGCGCTCGAACTCGGTGAATCCGGTGACGCGCACCGGCTCGTTCAGCGGGCCCCGCCGGGTGTGACCGACGAAGGCGGTCACCGAGGTGGTCACGGCGGAGATCGTGCGGGTACTGCTGGGAAGTTCTTCGACGTAGACACCCGGATACGTCGGCCTGGCGGCACTTGCGTTCGTCGGCATTCCCCCTCCTATCCCTTCTCAGGTACCGATTGAAAGGCACCAAGAGGCGGCAGAGGGAGATGGTGCGTCGGGCGCACACGGGGCATTCCCGGGGCGCGATGGGCGCTCCGGGACCGCGTGCTCCGCATCAGTTTTCCCCCGTCAGTGCCCCGGACGAACAGTCATCCGGGTCAAGCAGTGTGCTTGTGACTCCTGATGCTCAAGTGCGTGACCAACCTTGCTGATCGGACCGTTGCACGAGCAAGTCGGGTTCACGCCAGCCCAGGAGGAGGTTCCATGAAGAGCGCCCGACATGACTCGCACACGATGTGCGCGTGTCGGGACAGGTGCTTCACAGGTTTCCCACCGGGGATGGTGCAGGAGAATGGGGCGCATGTCCCGACGCACCTCGAATTCCCGGCGCCGCCCCGCTTCCGCGCCTTCACACAAGCCCACCTGTCCTTGCGGTCTTGCGGAGACGTATGAGAAGTGCTGTGGCCGGTTTCATCAGGGTGAGGCGGCGGCGCCGACCGCCGAGGCGCTGATGCGCTCGCGTTACTGCGCCTTCGTGAAGCAGAACGAGGCGTACCTGCTGCGAACATGGCATCCGCGAACGCGGCCCCCGCGGGTCGACTTCGGTCCGGGGACGGGATGGACCGGTCTGGAGGTCCTGGAGACGACCGACGGCTCGGCGTTCCACAGCGCGGGGACCGTGACCTTCCGCGCCTCGTACCGGGGCGGCTCCCTGCACGAACGGAGCCGGTTCGAGCGGGTCGACGGGGCGTGGGCGTACGTGGACGGGGACTTTCTCCCGTAGGTCCCGTAGGTCCCGTGGTCCCGTAGGTCCCGTAGGTCGGCGGTCGACCGGGGGTCGCCCAGGGCACCCGGGAGACGCCTCAAGGCACTCGGAGGGCGATGGAGGGCAGCGGGAGGTCGCCGCGGCCGCCCCTCAGGTCAACCGGAGATCACCGCAGCCGCCCTCAGCACAACCCGAGATCACCGCAGCCGCCCTCAGCACAACCCGAGATCACCGCAGCCGCCCCCAGCACAATCCGAGATCACCGGCGGCCGTTCGGGCGGCCGCCCGGCGCCAGGATGTCCAGTTCCCTCAGGGCGCCGGCCGTGATCTCGCGGGTGAGCCGCTCGGCGCGGGCCGCGTCGCCCTCGCGGACGGCCTCGGCGACCTGGACGTGCAGGGTGACGGCGGCCGGGTCGGGGTCCTCGAACATGACCTCGTGATGGGTACGGCCCGCGAGGACCTCCGCGACGACATCGCCGAGGCGGGCGAACATCTCGTTGCCGGAGGCGTCGAGGATCGTCCGGTGGAAGGCGATGTCGTGGACCAGGTACTCCTCCAGCCGGTGGCCGCGCGAGGTGGCCACCAGCCCGATCGCGCACTCGGTGAGCTCGGCGCACTGCTCGGCGGTGGCGTTCCCGGCGGCCAGGCCCGCGGCGGCCGGCTCGATCGCGGAGCGCAGCACGGTGAGCGAGCGCAACTGGCGCGGACGGTCGGCGCCGGCCAGCCGCCAGCGGATGACCTGGGGGTCGTACACGTTCCACTCGGCGGTCCGGCGCACGGTCACCCCGACCCGGCGACGGGACTCCACCAGGTGCATGGACTCCAGGACCCGCACCGCCTCGCGCATCACGGAGCGCGACACCTCGAAGCGCTGCGCCAGTTCGTCGGTGCGCAGAACGCTGCCGGGCGGGTACTCGCCCGCGGTGATCGCCGGTCCGAGGGTGTCCAGTACTCGGCCGTGCAGACCCCGGCCCGGTGTGGTCATGGGGGTCAGCGTACGAGGGGATCCGCAGCGGCAAAAGGTCAGACTTAATTGTCGTCGGCCCTTGAATTCGTCATACCTGATGGGATTCAGTGGCGGGGACGCCGGATGGCGTCGGAGACGCCGGGTGGGTCTCGGGCCCGGAATCGGCATCGGGCTCCGGTGCCGGCGAGGACAGCGAGGTGGCGATGCGTTCTCCCCATGTCGTCGTGGTCATGGGCGTGGCAGGGACGGGCAAGAGCACGATCGGCCGGCTGCTCGCGGCCCGGCTCGGTGTTCCGTACGCCGAGGGCGACGACTTCCACCCCGAGGCCAACATCGCCAAGATGTCGGCCGGGGTCCCGCTGGACGACGGGGACCGGTGGCCGTGGCTGGACGCCGTCGGCGCGTGGGCGCACGGACGGGCCGGGCTCGGTGGGGTGGCCGGCTGCTCGGCGCTGAAGCGGAGCTATCGGGACCGCTTGCGGGCCGCCGCGCCCGGTCTTGTCTTTCTGCACCTCAGCGGTGATCGCGAGCTGATCGAGGGCCGTATGGCACGGCGTCAGGGGCACTTCATGCCGACGGCGCTGCTGGACTCGCAGTTCGCCACCCTCCAGCCGCTCCAGGCGGACGAGCCGGGGGTCGCGGTCGATGTCTCGGGCACCCCGGACGAGATCACGGAGCGGGCCGTCGCCGCGCTCGGGACCCTCGACGGGCCTTCCGCGTGAGCCCCGCTTCACGCTCCGGCCCGTCTCGTGTCCGTGCGGTGGGTGCTGCTACGAGGTGAGGGAGTCGTCGCGCCGGACCACGCACAGGGCCCAGATGATGAAGCCCGAGATCGCGATCATCACGACCGACCAGACCGGGTAGTACGGCAGGGAGAGGAAGTTGGCGATGATGATGAGTCCGGCGAGGGCCACGCCGGCGACGCGCGCCCACATCGCGGTCTGGAACAGCCCGAGGCTGACGATCACGGCCACCGCGCCCAGAATGAGGTGGACCCAGCCCCAGCCCGTCAGGTCGAACTGGAAGACGTAGTCGTCCGTCGTGACGAAGACGTCGTCCTCGGCGATTCCCATGATGCCCCGGAAGATGTCGAGCACTCCGGCGATCATGAGCATCACGGCGGCGAAGACCGTCAGGCCGCCTGCCCATTCCTGCCTCGCCGTGTGCACCGGCCGTGTGTGAGTCGTGGTCATGGTGCTGCCTCGTTTCGTGTCGTCCGGCATGCTGCTCAGCGACCGGAGCTGGGGGTGGAGGCGGAGGTGGGAGCGGTGGCGGGGCGCGTCAGCGCTCCGCCGGACCGTGGCCCGTCAGGACCAGTTCCTTCGCCCTGCGGAACTCCTCGTCCGTGATGTCGCCGCGGGCGCGGATCTCGGACAGCCTGGCGAGTTCGTCGACGCTGCTGGGCTTCTCCCTGGCGCCCGCGGTCTCCCTGACGTAGCTGTCGAAGGCCTCCTGCTGTGCGCGCGCCTGCGCCACTTCGCGGCGGCCCATGTCCTTGCCGCGGACGATCACGTAGACGAAGACACCCACGAAGGGCAGGACGATGGTGAACACCAGCCAGCCGGTCTTGGCCCAGCCGCTCAGGTCGTCGTCGCGGAAGATGTCGACGACGATACGGAAGACCAGGATGATCCACAGGATCCACAGGAAGAACCAGAGCATCGTCCAGAAGGCGCTCAGCAGCGGAAAGTCATACGCGAGGTTCATCTGCGCGCTCATGTCGGGTCCTCCGTTCCGGGCGCTCGCCCGGCAGCCGTTCTCTGCCGTCTTCAGCGTGCCCACGGCAACCGGCCCCCGCCTCACCCGACGGGGGTGAGTGTGCGAGCCGCGGGGGCGCCTCCGGTCGGGGTCGGCCTCCCGCCCGTACTGGAGGCGCCGTGTCAGTCCACCCCGGTAGGGCCCTGCGGGCCCGTGATGCCCGCCCGTCGGAGCGCGGCACGCCAGGCGAGGGCGACCGCCAGCTCGGCCAGGCCGAGCAGGACGAGCCAGATGCCGAGGAGACGGGTCAGGGCCACCGCCGACTCGACCGGCAGCGCGAGTACCAGGATCCCCGCGACGATGCCGAGCACCGCGACGCCCAGGACCACGCCGCGGTGGGGCATGTCCTTGGTGGCGATGGCCGTGTAGAGCGTGAGGATGCCCGAGACGAGCCACACGATCCCTACGATCAGGGAGAGCGCGGCGATGGTCTGGAGCGGGTTCCGCAGGCACAGCACCCCGGCCAGGACGTACAGCACGGCCAGGAGCAACCCCGGAAGCCGTTCGCCGTGCCCCTCCCCCGCGAAGGCCGCCACGAACCGGAACGCCCCGGTCACCAGCAGGTACAGGCCGACCAGGACCGCCACCACGTGCAGCGTCCCCTCCGGCCAGACCAGGACCAGGACGCCCGGCACCAGTGTCGCGACGGCCGCGCCCAGGATCCAGGTCCAGGAACGGCCGAGCCGCGCCAGCATGTCCGCGGGACCGGGGGCCGCGCCGTAGGGCGCCTGCTCCGGTCCGGTACCCGACGCCGGACCACTCGACATGATCATGACTCCTCACTCCGGCAGCTGTCGCATCTCCACGACGCGCAGCCCCAGCGACTGGCAGCGCGCCAGCAGCCCGTACAGGTGCGCCTCGTCCACGACCGGGCCGTAGAGAACGGTCTGGCCGGACATCACCACATGGCCCAGCTCCGGAAAGGCCTTGGCCAGCGTTTCCGACAGATGTCCGTCGACGCGGATCTCGTAGCGCATGAGCTGTCCTCCCACGGAGCCGGGGGCGGGCGGACGGCGCCCTTCCCTGCGATCGTCCGCCCCGGCGCCCCGCCGGACCTCACCCGGTACAGGTGACCCGGCGGGTGCGGGTGCTTCCGTCCCCCCAAGAGCTGTCCGGTGTCAGTGCTTCAGTACGACCTCGAAGCAGACGATCAGCAGGCCGAGCACCAGGTTGACCGAGGCGCTGACGGCCACGAGACGCCAGGTGGCCCCGGCTCGGCGTGCCGCGGCCGCGGACCAGCCCACCTGCCCGGCGACGGCCACGGAGAGCGCCAGCCAGAGGGCGCCCTCCACGCCCAGGCCCAGGGCGGGGCTGACGGCCACCGCGGCGGCCGGCGGGACGGCGGCCTTGACGATCGGCCACTCGTCCCGGCACACGTCCAGGACGACCCGGCGGCCCAGGGCCCGTTGCGCCAGGCGCGCCCCGAACAGCTGGGCGTGTACATGCGCGATCCAGAACACCGCACCGGTGAGCAGCAACAGCAGCACCAGCTCCGTGCGCGGGAACTCGCCCAGTTGCCCGGCGCCGATCACCACCGAGGCCGCGAGCATGGATCCGTAGACGCCGCCGGTGTAGTCCGCGTGGGCCCGCCGCTCGGCCCGCCTTGCCATGGCCGTGGTGGGGCTGCTCCTGGACACCGGCGCCTCCCCGTTCACAGCAGCCGGAGGTCGCGCGCGCGGCGCACCGCGTCGTTGCGACGGCTGACCGCCAGCTTCCGGTAGACGCTCTTGAGGTGGGTCTTCACCGTGTTCACCGACACGTGGAGGTCCCCGGCGATCTCCTCCGTCGACATCATCCGGGCCAGCCGCTCCAGCACGTCCCGCTCGCGTCCGCTCAGCTCCGCCGCGACGAGCGGGGACGGCCGCTCCCCGGTCGCGGGCGGCTGACCGCGACCGGGCGGGCCGGGCGTCATCAGCCAGCCCGCCGCCAGCTCGTGGAGCGGTGCCGTGGCCAGAAGCGGCCGTATCCACGGGCGGGCGTCGAGGAACGGACGCCGCAGCCGCTCCCGCCGCGCGTCGAGAAGGGCCTGCTCCACGAGTCTGCGGGCGGTGGCGGTGTCCCCCGCCCGCTCCGCGGCCTGGGCCCTGACCAGCGCCGCCCGAACGCTCACCGCCGGACCGGTCCGGCCGCCGGCGCGGACGCCGTCGAGCAGGTCGACCGCCGCCCCGGCATGACCGGCGGCGAGCTGGAGCCGCGCGGCCTCCACGGCACACGCCGGCTGGTCGCCGGACACGGCTCGGAGCGTCTCGGCGGCGCGCTCCGGCCGTCCTTCGGCCAGGTGGGCGGCGGAGGCGACCAGCGCCTCATGGCTCGCCGCCCAGGGTGAGACCACGGCGGCAAAGACGCCCGGGTCCGCCGCCTCGACCGCGGCGCGCGCCTCGCCGCGTACCAGCAGGAGACGAGCCGTGGCGACGGCCCGTCCCGCCGCCGTCACCGGGTCGCGCGTCCCCGGGCCGAGGCGGTCCGCCTCGTCGAGGAGGGCCTGGGCCCTGCGCAGTTCGTCGCGGTCGACGGCCACGGCGGCCAGGACCAGCCGTCCCAGGCCGGAGCCGCACGGCTCGGGCAGACTGAACCGTTCCGCCTCGGACACCGCGGCCAGCGCCTTGCGCTCGGCCCTGCCGGGCCAGCCGTTCAGATAGTCGATCAGCGCCAGGTACCCGATCGCCTCCTCCCGGGGGAGCACGGTGGCGGCTCCCCCGGGAGTGCCCGCCACGGCGGACAGGGCGGCGCGCGCGTCCTCGAAGCGCCCGGCCCACAGGCGCGTGGATCCCAGATGGGTCAGCAGGAGCGCGAGGAGCTCGGGATGCCTGTCCAGGAGATGCGCGGGGACCTCCTGCCGCAGTCCCTCGGCCAGCTCGGCGGCCCTCTCGGCCCGCGCGGGTGAACCGGTGAGCCTGGCGGCCAGCGCCTCCAGCAGCGCACAGCTCAGCCGGGCGGCCGCCGCGTCGGACACGGCGGGCACGTCGGTGTTCAGGCTCTCCTCGGCCTGGTGCAGATGGGCCAGCCCCCGTTCGAGGTCGCACCGGGACAGGGCGCCGGCCGCCCGGACGAGATCCGTCGCGGGGCCCGTGTCCTCGGGTGACATCCCGGAGAACAGCTGGGCGAGATCGTCGGTGCGCAGACCGGTGAACAGCTGTCCGATGGCCAGGTCGTCGACGAGGGCACCGGCGGTGAACCCCCAGTCCCCCGCGGCGGCCCCGTGCGCGAGGGTCTCCGGCAGGGATCCGGAACGGCGCAGCCACCGCGCCGCCCGTCGGTGGAGTTCCGGCTCGAGGCCGGGCAGCCGCACCCGCAGATGGGCCCTGAGGATCTCCCCGAACAGCGGGTGGAGCCGGTACCACGCGTGCCCGAGGTCCTCGACGAACGCGTTCGCGCGGTGCAGCTCGACAAGGAGGGGCTCGGCATCGGTCCGGCCGGTCAGCGCGTTCGCCAGGGAGGGACAGAAGCGGTCCAGGATGCTGACCCGCAGCAGGAGGTCCTGTGTCTCCTCCGGCTGCCGCTTGAGCACCTCGGCCAGCAGGAAGTCCGCGACCGTGCTCCGGTCCGCCTCGAACTCCTTCAGATAGACCTCCGGATCGGCGCTCTCCAGCGCGGCCAGGGCGCACAGACGCAGACCGGCGGCCCAGCCCCGGGTACGGTCCACCAGGGTGCGCGCGGCCGGCACCGGAAGGCTCAGACCGTGCAGCTCCAGCAGCGCGGCGGCCTCCTCGGGGGTGAAGGCCAGCTCGGCGGCGCGGATCTCCGTCAGCTCGCCAGCGGCCCGGTAGCGGTGCAGCGGCAGCAGGGGTTCGGTGCGGGTGACGAGGACCAGACGCATGCCCCGCCCGGCGTGGTGCAGGACGAACTCCAGCTGCTCGGCGATCTCCGGTGCGGTCACGCGGTCGTACTCGTCGAGGACGACGACCACGGGCCGGTCACGGGCGTTCAGCTCGGCGGCGAGCGCCGCCAGCAGCCTGCGGTCCACCCGGGTCGCGTCCGCCGGGCCCCCGGACGCGACCGCGCCGGACGCGAGCGCACCGCAGGCGCGCAGGGCCTGGAGGACGTACGCCCAGAAGACACCGGGCCGCCGGCCCCCGGTCTCGACGGTGAGCCAGGCGACCGACTGCCCCGCGCGGGACCTCCGGTCGGCGGCCCAGTCGGCGGCCAGCAGGGTCTTGCCCGCGCCGGCCGCTCCGTTGACCAGGGTCAGCGGCGTCCGGAGAGCCTGGTCGAGGTGCTGTACGAGCCGCTGACGCCGCAGGAACGTGGCGGGCCTCGTCGGCAGGGCGAACCGGGTACGCAGGAACGGGTCGCCCAGGGGATCGGCGTACGGAACGGCCGTGCCGGCCGCTCCTGAGGCGTTCTCGTCGGTCTCGTCGGTCTCTTCGGGCTCGTCGGTCTCTTCGGGCTCGTCGGTCTCTTCGGGCTCGTCGGTCTCTTCGGGCTCGGCCACGGCGCTCACCGCCACTGTCCGTCAGGGTCAGGTCATGGGCAGCGCTTCCTCACTCAGCATCCCAGCCTCCCCGCGCGGGCGCGCGCCACACGCGCCCCAGGGACCGTTCGGCCTGGTCAGGCGCGTATCACGCGGGACCCCGTAGCTCTCACGGCCGCCACAGCGGATGCTCCCGCCCGGCCCACTCGCCGCTCACCGAGCCCGTCCGGAGCCCCTTCCGCGCCTCCGGGTCCCCCAGGGCCATCCCGATGTGGCCCGCCAGGACGATGCCGATGGTCAGGGCCAGCCAGTCGTGGACGAAGGTCGCGCTGGTGCGCCAGACCAGAGGGGTGAGGTGGGTGAACCACATCATGAGGCCCGTGCCGAGCATCACGAGGGTCGCGCCGGCGATCCAGGACGCGTAGATCTTCTGACCCGCGTTGAACTTGGCGGCCGGCCGGGGGCCGGGCAGGCGGCGCAGGGCCGAGCGGAGCCAGACGCGGTCGTGCGGGCCCCAGCGGTTGAGGTGGGTGAGGTCCGTACGGAAAGCGCGGGAGGCGAGGCCCGCCAGGACCGGGACCGGGAGCAGCAGGCCGGACCACTGGTGGAGGGTGACCACCAGGGCGCGGCGGCCGACGAGTTCGGCGAGCTGCGGAACGTACAGGCACGCCGCGGTCACCACGCACACGCCCATCAGCGCGGCCGTCGCGCGGTGCACCAGGCGTTCCGCGCGGCTGAACCGGCGGACACGGGAGTCCGAGGGGGCCGGGGCGTCAGCTCGTGGGCTCATCGTCGCGTCCGTTCGACCTGCCCACCCAGGCGTCGACGTCGTAGCCCCGCTCCTCCCAGTACCCCGGCTCCACCTTCTCGGTGACGGTGATGCCGGAGAGCCACTTCGCCGACTTGTAGAAGTACATGGGCGCGACATAGAGGCGGACCGGGCCGCCGTGGCTGTGGCTCAGGTCCTTGTCCTGCATCCGCAGGGCGACCAGGACGTCCGCGCGGCGGGCCTGCTTCAGGGTCAGGCTCTCGGTGTACGCCCCGTCGAAGCACTTGAACCGCACCGCCCGGGCCGAGGAGCGCACTCCCGCGGCGTCCAGCAGCCGGGACAGCCGTACGCCCTCGAACGGTGTGTCCGGCACCCGCCAGCCCGTCACGCACTGGACGTCGCGCACCATCCGCGTCTGGGGCAGGGCCCGCAGCTCGTCGAGGGTGTACGTGGCCGGGCGGTCGACCAGGCCGTCGACGGTGAGGCGGTAGTTCGTGGCGTTCCTGCGGGGGACGGACGAGGTCACCGAGTAGTAGCGGAAGCCGCCGCCGTTGGGGAGCAGCCCGGTCAGGCCCGTGGGGTCCTTGTCGGCCGCCGCGCCGAGGAAGGACTCCATGCCCCGCTGGAGCGTGGGCGCGGCGACCACGCCGAGCGCTCCGAGTCCGAGCGTGCCCAGCAGGACGCGGCGGCCCATCGGCACGCCCCGCCCTTGGGGTTGTTCCTCCGGGTGCTGTTCTGTGGTCACGTACTGATTCGAACACCTGCCACCCCGATGAGGCCAGCGGCGGCAGGTGCCCGTAAGGAACCTGTCAGGGTTTCCCCAGGCTCATCCCACGGCCTTCGCCGCCGCGCGGCCCGCCGTACGCCCGGAGAACAGGCACCCGCCCAGGAAGGTCCCCTCCAGCGAGCGGTAGCCGTGGACGCCGCCCCCGCCGAAGCCGGCGGCCTCGCCCGCCGCGTACACGCCCTCCAGCGGGTCGCCGCCCTCGGTGAGCACGCGCGAGGACAGGTCCGTCTCCAGTCCGCCGAGGGTCTTGCGGGTGAGGATGTTGAGGCGGACGGCGATCAGCGGCCCCGCCTTGGGGTCGAGGATCCGGTGCGGGGCGGCGGTACGGATCAGCTTGTCGCCGAGGTAGCTGCGGGCGCCCCGGACCGCCATGACCTGGAGGTCCTTGGTGAAGGGGTTGGCGATCTCGCGGTCACGGGCGACGATCTCGCGGCGCAGCTCGGTCTCGTCGATGAGGGGCTCCTTGGTGAGCGCGTTCATCCCGCGCACGAGGGAGCCGAGGTCCTTCTCCACGACGAAGTCGACGCCGTTGTCCATGAAGGCCTTCACCGGGCCGGGGACGTCCGCACGGGCCCGCCCGATGACGTCCTTGATCGACTTGCCGGTGAGGTCGGGGTTCTGCTCCGAGCCGGAGAGCGCGAACTCCTTGCCGATGATCTTCTGGTCGAGCACGAACCACGTGTGGTCGTACCCGGTCCGCATGATGTGCTCGAGCGTGCCCAGCGTGTCGAAGCCGGGGAAGAGCGGCACCGGCAGCCGCTTGCCGCGGGCGTCCAGCCACAGCGACGAGGGGCCGGGCAGGATGCGGATGCCGTGGTTCTCCCAGATGGGGTTCCAGTTGTGGATGCCCTCGGTGTAGTGCCACATGCGGTCGCGGTTGATGAGGTGGGCGCCCGTCTGCTCGGCTATGGCGAGCATCTTGCCGTCGACGTGCGCGGGCACGCCGGAGACCATGCGCTCGGGCGGGGTGCCGAGGCGCTTCGGCCAGTTGGCGCGGACGAGGTCGTGGTTGCCGCCGATACCGCCCGAGGTGATGATCACCGCCTGGGCCTTCAGCTCGAAGGCGCCGCTGACGGTGCGGCTGCTGGCCTGGCCGCGCTGGATGTCCGAGGGCTCCAGGATCTCGCCGGAGACGGTGTCGACGGCGCCCGCGCTGCGCGAGAGCCCCGTGACCCGGTGCCGGAACCTGAGCTGGACGAGCCCGCGGGCCACCCCGGCGCGTACCCGCCGCTCGAAGGGCTCGACGAGTCCGGGCCCGGTCCCCCAGGTGATGTGGAAGCGGGGTACGGAGTTGCCGTGCCCGTTGGCGTCGTAGCCACCGCGCTCGGCCCAGCCGACCACCGGGAAGAAGCGGACGCCCTGCTGGTACAGCCAGGAGCGCTTCTCGCCGGCCGCGAAGTCCACGTACGCCTCGGCCCACTTGCGCGGCCAGTGGTCCTCGGTACGGTCGAACGCGGCGGTGCCCATCCAGTCCTGGAGGGCGAGCGCGTGGCTGTCCTTGATACGCAGTCGGCGCTGCTCGGGCGAGTTCACGAAGAAGAGGCCGCCGAAGGACCAGAAGGCCTGCCCTCCCATGGACTGCTCCGGCTCCTGGTCGAGGAGGATCACGCTGCGGCCGGCGTCGACGAGCTCCGCGGTCGCCGCGAGGCCGGCGAGGCCCGCCCCGATCACGATCACATCTGCGTCGTACGACATGGGGGACGTCCTCTCGAGAACAGGTCGGGGCAGGGCGGACCGGCGTCGGCAGCACGTTGTTACTGGCCAGTCAGCGACTTGGCATCAGATCTTTCGGTACGGAGGGAGACGGAGTCAACTGCCCGGATGTGTCTCAGCGCACAGACAGTCCGCCCTCGTGCCTCCAGGTTCGACGAAACGGATATCCCGATCTGTCCTGATGCGCCGGAATCTCCGCGTTCTTCGAGGTGGCACAACGTGTCGTTTCTCGTCCTGATTCTCTCCATCGGCGCCGCCTGCTGTCTGGGCTTCGGTTACGTGCTCCAGCAGCAGGCCGCCTCGCACGCCCCGCTCAGTGACTTCCTCTCGCCCAGGCTGCTCCTCGACCTGGTACGGGTTCGCTGCCCGCGCTGACGGCGGCACAGCCACTGGCCGGCATCGTCTGCGAGGTGGGGTTCCTCGGCGATCGTCGCCGGCATCGTGCTGCTGGGGATGCATCCGGCGGTGCCGCGCGGCACCGTACCGGCGGAGCGGGAGACCGAGCGGGCGCAGGCTCCGGCCCTCCGGCCCGCGACCGCCTGAGCCGTCCGCCCGGCCTGCTTGGATGAGCCCATGAGTGCCGCCGACGAGATCATCGACATCGTGGACGAGAACGACCGGGTCATCGGGCAGTCGCCCCGGGGTGAGGCCTACGCGAAGGGCCTGCGCCACCGCTGCGCCTTCATCCAGGCACGCGACGCCGAGGGCCGGCTCTTCGTCCACCGCCGGACCCCCACCAAGCTGGTCTTCCCGTCCCTGTACGACATGTGGGTCGGCGGAGTCGTCGGCGCGGGCGAGTCGTACGACACCGCCGCACTCCGCGAGGCCGAGGAGGAACTCGGCGTCTTCGGGCTCCCGCGGCCGACGTACCTCTTCAAGTTCCTGCACGACGACGGCGCCGGCCACAGCTGGTGGTCCGCCGTCTACGAGGTCCGCTGCGACCTCCCGGTGAACCCGCAGGCCGAGGAGATCGCCTGGCACGACTTCCTGACGGAGGACGAGCTGGAGCGCCGGCTGACCGAGTGGGAGTGGGTGCCGGACGGCCTGGCGGCGTACGAACGCTTCAAGGCGTACCGGTCCATGGGTTGAGGCGTACCGCCGGTCCACGGGTCGAGGCACTCCGGGCCACGGCTGACGCCTCCGGGCGGCCGCGCGAGCCCGCGGGTCTCACCCGGACCGTGTGGAGCTGCTGACCCAGACCGGGCGGTCCAGAAACCGATCCGCCATCGCGGGCGCCACGTCCTGGGGGACTCCCACGGTCCCGAGCGCCCCGGAGATCCGGGAGGCGGCTTCGTCGACGCACAGGACGTCCACGGCCCCGAACGCGGGGAGCAGCAGGAGCAGCCGGAGATCGGGGTCGCGTATCCCCTGCTCGTCGCGCGGGGCGGATTCGGCGATCGCCGTCAGCTCCGGCCAGGAGAGCCCTGGTCCCCGGTGGTGCCCCTCGCTGGACGCCAGGGTCGTGTGACCGCCCGTGCCGGGCCCGGTGACCAGGTAGTCCGTTCCCGCGTCGTCCGGGAAGTTGCGGTGGACGATCCACAGGAGCCGGCCGTCCCGGAGAGGGAGCCGGTAGGCGGGCCAGATCCGTGTCGTGTCGTACAGGGCCTCCGCCGCGGCGTCGACGTCCGCGGTGTCGGCGCCGAACGGCTCGGGGTCCGCCGCGAACCCGTCCCAGGCGGGTCCGTAGTAGGCGGGCCAGAACCCGGGCAGGTCGAGCAGGTGCTCGGCGGCGGCGATACCGTGCCCGGGCTGCGCGTACCCGGCCAGTGACATGGGGGTTTCCATGGACCGCACCGTAGCCGCGGGCACTGACAACCCACTCTGGAACAGGGCCCGATAGGGTCCCTGGCGTGATCGAATTCGTGCGGAACATCCGGTTGTGGTTCACCCCTGAGGGGGTGCGGGAGGAAGGCGGGACGCCCGACTACCGGTTCTCGCTGGCGAACGAGCGCACCTTCCTCGCATGGCTGCGGACCGCGCTCGCCCTGATCGGCGGGGGTTTCGCGGTGGACCAGTTCCTGCCGGACCTGCGGTGGGGATGGCGGGTGGGGCTGGCGCTCGCGCTGCTCGCCGCCGGTGTGCTGTGCTCACTGCGGGCCGTCAACCACTGGGTGCGGTGCGAGCGGGCGATGCGGCGCGGGGAGGACCTGCCCCTGTCAAGGTTCCCGGCCCTGCTCAGTCTGGCCGTGGCCGTGGTCGCCGTCGCCATGGTCGCGGTGGTGCTCCTGGGGTGGGAG
>NZ_VJZE01000165.1 GCF_009377205.1 Streptomyces phyllanthi | reverse complement strand
GACCGGGGGACGGGCGGGTCCCCGCGGACGAGCCCAGGAGCGGACGGGCCCGGGAGGCGCGGCCCACCCGGTGCCCCGGCCGGAACGACGGCGGCGTCACCCGTGCCAGGACCTCCACAGCGCCGCGTACGCCCCGTCCGCGGCGACCAGCTGGTGATGGCTGCCCAGCTCGGTGATGCGACCGTTCTCGACGACGGCGATGACATCGGCGTCATGGGCGGTGTGCAGGCGGTGGGCGATCGCGATGACGGTGCGGCCGTCGAGGACGCGGGCGAGGGAACGCTCGAGGTGGCGGGCCGCGCGCGGGTCGAGGAGCGAGGTGGCCTCGTCCAGGACCAGCGTGTGCGGATCGGCCAGCACCAGCCGGGCCAGCGCGATCTGCTGGGCCTGAGCCGGCGTGAGCGCGAGCCCGCCCGAACCGACCTCGGTGTCGAGGCCGTCGTCCAGGGCCCGTGCCCAGTCGTCCGCGTCGACCGCGCCCAGCGCCGCCCACAGCTCGGCGTCCTGCGCGCCCGTGCGGGCCAGCAGGAGGTTGTCGCGCAGAGAGCCCACGAAGACGTGGTGCTCCTGGTTGACGAGGGCCACATGGGAGCGGACGTCCTCGGCCGGCATACGGGACAGCTCGGCGCCGCCGAGGGTGACCCGGCCGTCCCTGGGAGCGTAGATCCCGGCGAGCAGCCTGCCCAGCGTGGACTTGCCCGCGCCGGACGGGCCGACCAGGGCCAGCCGTGTGCCGGGCGCGACCTCCAGGGACACCTCGCGGAGCACGTCGACTCCGGAGCGGTACCCGAAGTGCACCTTGTCGGCGTGGACGTCGCGGCCGTCGGGAGCCGCGGAGGCGTCGCCCGTGGCCGGCTCGATGTCCCGTACGCCCACCAGCCGGGCCAGCGACACCTGGGCGACCTGCAGCTCGTCGTACCAGCGCAGGATCAGGCCCACCGGGTCGACGAGCATCTGTGCGATGAGGGCGCCCGTCGTGAGCTGGCCGATCCCGATCCATCCCTGGAGCACGAACACACCGCCGACCATCAGGACCGAGGCGATGACCGTGACATGAGTGATGTTGACGACCGGGAAGAGCACCGACCGCAGCCAGAGGGTGTACCGCTCCCACGCCGTCCACTCCCGGATGCGGCGCCCCGACAGTTCGATCCGGCGTTCGCCGAGCCGGTGGGCCTCGACGGTGCGGCCGGCGTCCACGGTCTCCGCGAGGGCGGCGGCGACGGCGGCGTACCCGGCGGCCTCCGAGCGGTACGCGGACCCCGCACGCCTGAAGTACCAGCGGCACCCCACCAGGAGCAGCGGCAGGGCCAGCAGCACGGCGGGCGCGAGCGGTGGCGCGGTCACGGCGAGCCCGCCGAGCAGCAGCCCGGCCCACACCACGCCGATGGCGAGCTGCGGCACGGCCTCACGCATCGCGTTGGCGAGCCGGTCGATGTCCGTGGTGATCCGGGACAGCAGATCACCCGTCCCGGCCCGTTCCAGCACGCCCGGCGGCAGCCCCACCGACCGTACGAGGAAGTCCTCGCGCAGGTCGGCCAGCATCCGCTCGCCGAGCATGGCGCCGCGCAGCCGCACCTGCCGCACGAACACCGCCTGGACGAGGAGCGCGACGACGAACAGCGCGGCCGTGCGCTCCAGATGCAGCTCACGGGCGCCCTCGGAGACACGCTCGACGAGCCCGCCGAGCAGCCAGGGCCCGGCCATCGAGGCCACGACGGCGACCGTGTTGACGGCGATGAGCAGGGCGAAGGCCCGCCGGTGCCGGCGGATCAGCTCGGTCACGTAGGCGCGTACGGTCGCGGGCGCGCCGACGGGCAGGGTGCTCGCCGTGGTCGGGGCGGCCGGGTCGTACGCCGGTGGCGCCACGCCGATCATGCGGTCTCCTCGATCTCTTCCAGGCCGATCTCTTCCAGGACGCGGTGCGCGGCAGGACCACGCACCGCGGTGGTTTTCTCGTCATGCGGATTGGTCCCGCCGTCCAGGACCTCGTGTGGTGCGGCCTCGTCATCGGTCTCGCGGGTGACGACCGCCCGGTACCGGGGCTCGCCGTGGATCAGCTCGCGGTGCGTGCCGACCGCCTCGACCTGGCCCTCGTGCACCAGCACGACCCGGTCGGCGCGGTCCAGGAGGAGGGGGGAGGAGGTGAACACGACCGTCGTACGGCTCGCGCGCAGCGACCGGACGCCTTCGGCGATCCGGGCCTCGGTGTGCGAGTCGACGGCGGACGTCGGTTCGTCCAGGACGAGTACCTCCGGGTCCGTGATCAGCGACCGCGCCAGCGCCAGCCGCTGCCGCTGGCCGCCGGACAGGGACCGGCCGCGTTCGGTGATCCGCGCGTCCATCGGGTCGTCGGCCTCCAGTGACCCCTGGACGAGCGAGTCCAGGACGTCATTGCACTGTGCGGCGGTCAGTGCCTCCTCTGCGCTCACCGCCCCGGAGGCGGGCACGTCGAGCAGCTCACGCAGCGAACCGGACAGCAGCACCGGGTCCTTGTCCTGGACCAGGACGGCCGCACGCGCGCTGGAGAGCGGCAGTTCGTCGAGCGGGACGCCGCCCAGGAGGACCGAGGTGCCCTCCTCGGCGGGATGCCCGCCCAGCCGTTCGGCCAGCAGTCCCGCCGCGTCCGGGTCGCCGCACACCACCGCGGTGAACCGGTCGGCGGGCGCGAGGAGTCCGGTCTCCGGGTCGTACAGGTCGCCGGACGGTACGACGGCCTCGCGGGACCCCTCGGTGTCCGTGGCGCGTTTCAGGGAGAGCACCCGGGCGGCCCGTTTGGCGGACGGGCGTGAGAAGGAGTACGCCATGGCGATCTCCTCGAAGTGCCGCAAGGGGTACGTCAGCAGCATCACCGAGCTGTACACGGTGACGAGTTCGCCGACCGAGATCCGGCCCTCGCGGGCCAGGTGCACGCCGTACCAGACGACCGCGATCATCAGCAGTCCCGGCAGCAGCACCTGGATCGCGGAGATGAGCGCCCACATCCGGGCGCTCCGCACGGCGGCGTGGCGGACCTCCTGAGAGGCCCGGCGGTAGCGCTCCAGGAACAGTTCCTCGCCGCCGATGCCGCGCAGTACCCGCAGACCCGCGACCGTGTCCGAGGCCAGCTCGGTGGCGCGGCCCGCCTTCTCGCGCTGGTGGTCGGCGCGTCGTGTCGCCTTGGGCAGCAGTGGCAGGACGGCGAGCGCGAGGACCGGGACGCCCACGGCGACGACGATCCCGAGCGCCGGCTGGTAGACGACGAGGCCGACACAGACCAGCACCACGGTGAGCGCGGCCGCGGTGAACCGCGACACGGCCTCCACGAACCAGCCGATCTTCTCCACGTCTCCCGTGGAGACCGCGACGACCTCACCGGCAGCCACGCGCCGCGTCAGTGCCGAGCCCAGCTGGGCCGTCCTGCGGGCGAGGAGTTGCTGGACGCGCGCGGCCGCGGTGATCCAGTTGGTGACGGCGGCCCGGTGCAGGAGAAGCTCGCCCAGCGCGACTCCCGCGGCGCACAGCGCCATCAGCCCGCCGGTCCATGCGAGTCGCTCACCGGAGCGGTCGACCACGGCCTGGACGGCGAGGCCGACACAGAACGGCAGTCCGCAGACGGCCGTGAAGTGCAGCAGCCCCCAGGCGAGGGACTTGAGCTGCCCGCCGAGCTGGTTCCGGAAGAGCCACCACAGGAATCGGGGACCCGAGCGCGCGTCCGGCACACCCGGGTCGGGATAGGGAAGGTCTTGAATTCGCATGACGTCCCAGTGGCGCGTGTCAGGGGTGGAAGGGGGGTAGGGCCACCGGCCGCGCGGGCCGACAACAAGCAGGCCGACAGCAGGCCGACAACAAACCGTGCAAGGCTCGCGTCAGAGCGTGGTCGAAGGCAAACGATTTTCCGTCGAGTGGCAAAGTTTCGGCACGGACCGCCTGCACAGGGCCGGGAAGCCCGGGGGTACGGGCAGATGCCCGATGCGTGGTGCGACCATGGACTCATGCGAATGGGCGGTGTGAGCGGCGCGACGCGCACGCGGGTCGCGGCGGCGGTCTGCGGCGTGATGGTGATGTCCCTGGCGGCGTGCGGCGGTTCGGGCGGGTCGAGCGGGGCCAAGGCCGACGCGAGCCCCAGAGGCAAGGCCGGGCAGACCAGGGTGCGCACCACCGACCTCAAGAGCATCCCGGACGTCGGTGCCCGGCTGCGGAAGCAGATCCCCGCCAACTCCCGCCAGGTGGTGGCCGTGTACGGCGAGGGCAGGAACGACGCGGACTCCACGATCGTCCTCTACACGAAGAACGGCTCCACCTGGGACCAGACCCGCAGCTGGCAGGGGCACAACGGCAAGAAGGGCTGGACCACGAACCACGAGGAGGGCGACAAGCGAAGCCCCGTCGGGGTGTTCACGCTCAGCGACGCGGGCGGCGTCCTCGCCGACCCTGGCGCCAAGCTGCCCTACACCCGGTCGGCCTCCTTCCAGGCGCCGCGCTACTGGGCCAAGTCGCACTGGCACGACTTCGACTACGTCATCGCCATCGACTACAACCGGGTCAAGGGCACCTCCCCGAACGATCCGACCCGGCCCCAGGGCCAGTCGAAGGGCGGCAGCATCTGGCTGCACATGGACCACGGCAGCGGTACGTCCGCGTGCGTCAGCCTGTCCAAGCCGGGCATGGAGTACCTGCTGCGCACGCTCGACCCGGACCGGCATCCCGTGATCGTGATGGGGGACAAGGCGGAGCTGAAGGCGTGAGCGACCTGAGGGCCCGTCGGGCGCTCATGTGACCTGAGGTCTCATTGCGGTGAGGGCCAACTCCCCGTAGAACACCGCCATGAGAAGCCGGATTATCATGTCCATGCTCGCCGGAGCGACCCTCCTGGCGAGCACCCTCCTCGGAGTGACTCCCGCTCAGTCGGCCACCTCGGCCCAGTCGACCACCTCGGCCGATGTCCCCGCCGAGTTCGGCACCGACTGGCACGACCCGGTCACGGCCGCGCCGCCGGTCACCAAACCGGGCGGAAAGTCCTGTGAAGTCACCGTCGCCCAGGCGCAGTTCAAGGACTTCACGCCCTACGTGGGAACGTACGCGCCCCCGCACGACTGCGCCGACCGCTGGAGCAAGGTGGTTCTCCGCCTCGACGGCAAGGTCAAGGGCCGGCAGTACGACCGCCTCGGCTATCTGCACATCGGCGGCGTCGAGGTCTTCCGCACCTCGACCCCGCAGCCCTCGCCCGACGGCATCGAGTGGTCCGTCGAGAAGGACGTCACGCGGTACAGCGACACCCTGCACGGCACACAGCCCGTGGAGATGCTCATCGGCAACGTTGTCGACGACACCTACACGGGCATCATCGACGTCAAGGTCACGCTGACCTTCTACGAGGGCAGGCCGGACACGGCGGCCACCCCCGACCGCGTCCTCACCCTCCGGGGCGACACCCTCACCACACCCCGCAACAGCGAACGCGTCGTCGCCGAGGTGTACGCGACCGGCTCCGGCGGCGGCTGCGAGGAGTACTGGTACATGACGGTGCCCGACCCGGCGCCGTACTCCTGCAAGGCGGGCGACGGACCGTACCGCGAGGTGCAGATCAGGGTCGACGGCCAACTGGCCGGCATCGCGGCACCGTTCCCGACCGTGTGGACCGGCGGCTGGTCCAACCCCTTCCTCTGGTACGTCGTTCCGGGCCCCCGCGCCTTCGACATCAAGCCCATCCAGTACGACCTCACCCCCTTCGCCGGGATACTCAACGACGGCCGCCCGCACCGGGTCGAGGTCTCCGTCGTCGGTGTTCCCGAGGGACAGACGGGCTGGAGCACCCCGGTCAACGTCCTCGTCTGGCAGGACGCCCACAGCAAGCACGTCAGCGGTGCGCTCACCAAGGTCAAGGTGAGCGATCCGGCCAACTCCTCGGTCTACACGCCCGGCACCGAGCATCGCCTCGACACCGAGGGCGGCCACCGGCTGACGGTCGCCGGGTATGTGAACACCTCGCACGGCCGGGTGGCGACCACCGTGAGCCGTGCGCTGGCCAACACCTCCGTGCACACCTGGGTGGACGGCGAGAACCCCGACAGCCTCAAGGCCACCTGGACCGACAACGAGACGGTCACCGTCGACGGCCGCGGACCCGCCCGGGCGACGCGCACACACCGGACGTACACGATGGACGGCACCACGACCCTCGGTGCGGGGGACCGGCTGCGGACGGTGCTGACCCTGGGCGACCGGGCGGCCGTCACCGAGACGCGCGGAGGGCGGCGCACCGAGTGGTCCCGGCTCGACGACACGTACACGGGTGACGCCACATATACGGCCAATGTGCCGCGCGACCAGCGCCACGCGGTCGGGACGACCAGGGAACGCTACCGGCTGTACGGGTCGGGAGGCTGCTACGACCATTCGCTGACCACCGTGCAGGGCGTTCTGACGGAGGATCAGAGTGGCTGTTGAGGTCGAATGCGCGTGATGTGACGCTTGTTCGATGATTTACGCGGCGGAAACGCAGGGGTCTTCCGTGTGAGCGGGATCTCCTCGATAGTGGTCGGCGCGGAAGTGCTTTTCCGCATGCCAGAAAAGCCCCATCGGAGGAGTGCTCGTGCCGCAGTCCGTACCGTCCCTGCCGCGACGCGTCGCACGCATACTGCGTACCTCACTGTTCGCCCAGGTCGCCGTCGCCCTGGTGCTCGGAATCGTCGTCGGAAGGTTGTGGCCGGACACGGCCGCAACCTTCCAGCCGCTCGGCGACGGTTTCATCCGCCTCATCAAGACGGTGATCTCACCGCTCGTGTTCTGCGTGGTCGTCGTCGGCATCGCCAAGGCCGGCAACCTGAAGGCCTTCGGCCGGATCGGGCTCAAGGCCCTGATCTGGTTCGAGGTCGCGTCCACGGCCGCGCTGCTCATCGGCCTGATCGCCGCCAACGTCTTCGCTCCCGGCTCCGGGATGAACGTCGACCCCTCGAAGCTCGACGCCTCGGCGGTCGACGACAAGACCGCCGGTGGTGCGCTGCCGACGACCACCGAGTTCATCCTGAACGCCCTGCCGCAGAGCGCGATCGGCGCGTTCGCCGAGAACTCACTGCTCCAGGTCCTGGTCCTGGCGTGCCTCGTCGGCGCCGCGCTGCTGCATCTCGGCCACACCAAGGTCCCCGCGATCCTGCCGGCCATCGAACAGGCCCAGGAGATCATCTTCGCGATCGTCGGCTTCGTGATGAAGCTGGCGCCCCTCGCCGTGTTCGGCGCGATGGTCCACCTCGTGGGCGAGTACGGCCTCGGGGTGATGAAGACGTACGGCAAGCTCATCGTCCTCTGTTACGCCGTCGCCGCGGTGTTCCTGGTGCTCCTCGGCATCGCGCTGAAGCTGGTCACCGGGCTCAACCTGTGGAAGTTCGTGCGCTACACGCGTGAGGAGATGCTGCTGGCGCTCGGTACCGCGTCCAGTGAATCCGTCCTGCCCCGCATGATGCAGAAGCTGCGCCAGGCGGGCGCCCGCGACGACGCCGTGGGCCTGGTGCTGCCCACCGGCTACTCCTTCAACCTCGACGGCGCCTCGATCTACCTCTCGATCGGCACGCTGTTCGTCGCGCAGGCCGTGGGTGTGGAGCTCAGCCTGAGCCAGCAGCTCACCGTGATCCTGGTCCTCATGCTGACCAGCAAGGGCATGGCGGGCATCCCCGGTTCCGCCTTCCTCGCCCTGTCGGCGACCGCCTCCGCGCTCGGATCGATCCCCGCCGGGGCCGTCGCCCTGCTGCTCGGCGTCGACCGCATCATGGACTCGATGCGCGTCGCCACGAACCTGCTGGGCAACTGTGTCGCCGTGTTCGCGGTGTCGAAGTGGGAGGGCGCCCTCGACACGGTACGGGCCAAGAAGATGCTGGATGGGGAGATCGCGTTCGTGGAGGAGGACGACGCCGAGGAGGGAGCGCCGGAGTCGGCGAAGGGTGCCTCCGAGAGTGCGTCCGGGGCTTCGACGGGCGCGCCCGGGTCTTCCGAGGACACCTCGAAGGCTGCCGCGGGCACCTGACCGCTGTCGACCGCTGTCGATTGCCTTCACCGGTACCGGTGAAGGGGCCCGGCGCCACCGCTCGGCGCCGGGCTCCGCGCTGTCCGGAAGCGGGAAGCGGGAAGCGGGAAACAGGAAGCGGGAGTCCAGAGGCCAGAGGTTGGAAGCGGGACCGGGTCGCCTCGTACCGTACGACGACCGAGGACCTGGCCGCGGCAGGGCGCTCGCGGTGCCCGTATGACGTCGGCCGGTTCAGTGGCGGCGATCGGACCCGTCGGTCGTGATCACCCCGTCGACCAGGGTGTCCAGCAGCGCGCCCAGAACCTCGCGCTGCTCGTCCGTCAGCGGGGCGAGGATCTCCTCCGCCGCCGCCCGGCGGGCGCCCCGGAGCTCCCGCAGCGCTTTGCGTCCCTCGTCCGTCATCTCGATACGTATCACCCGACGATTGGCGGGGTCGGGTGCCCGGCGCACCCGGCCGTGCGCCTCCAGTCCGTCGACCAGCGTCGTCACGGCCCGGGGCACCACCTCCAGATGCTCGGCCAGGTCGGCCATCCGCGGGGGCGAACCGTAGTGTGCGAGGGTGCGCAGCAGTCGGGACTGCGCCGGTGTGATGTCCAGGCCGCACCGCTCCAGATGACGCTTCTGAATGCGGTGCACACGGCGGGTCAGCCGCAACAGCTGCTCGGCGAGCAGGCCGTCGGCATCGGGTGTGGTCATGCGGGAACAATATCAGGACTAAGTTCATTGTGAGTATAGGTAACAATGAGTTATGCTCCCTCAGCCATCGGATCCCGTGTGCGGGGGACCGGCCCGCTCCGGCGGGGCCCACCCCTCGCGCACGGGACCGTCCCGCACACACCCGTAGGAGCCCATGCATCCCGACGAATCCGCTCCCTGGATCCCACCGGGCACCGACCCCGGTCAGCCGCGGCAGGTGCGCCGCATCCTCAAGCTCTTCCGTCCGTACCGTGGCCGTCTCGCCGTCGTCGGCCTGCTCGTCGGCGCCGCGTCGCTGGTCTCGGTCGCCACTCCCTTCCTGCTGAAGGAGATCCTGGACACCGCGATCCCCGAGGGCCGGACGGGTCTGCTGAGCCTGCTCGCGCTCGGCATGATCCTCAGCGCCGTCCTCACCAGTGTCTTCGGCGTGCTCCAGACCTTGATCTCCACGACGGTCGGCCAGCGCGTCATGCACGACCTGCGCACCGCGGTCTACGGCCGGCTGCAGCGCATGTCGCTCGCCTTCTTCACCCGGACCCGCACCGGAGAGGTCCAGTCGCGCATCGCCAACGACATCGGCGGTATGCAGGCCACCGTCACCTCGACGGCCACCTCACTGGTCTCCAACCTCACCAGTGTCGTGGCCACGATCGTCGCGATGGTCGCCCTGGACTGGCGGCTGACCGCCGTCTCCCTGCTCCTGCTGCCGCTCTTCGTGTGGATCAGCCGCAGGGTCGGCAGAGAACGCAAGAAGATCACCACCCAGCGTCAGAAGCAGATGGCCGTCATGGCCGCGACCGTCACCGAGTCGCTGTCCGTCAGCGGCATCCTGCTCGGCCGGACGATGGGCCGCGCCGACTCGCTGACGAAGTCCTTCGCCGAGGAGTCCGAGGGCCTCGTCGACCTCGAGGTGAGGTCCAACATGGCGGGGCGCTGGCGCATGGCCGTCATCTCGATCGTCATGGCCGCCATGCCCGCCTTCATCTACTGGACCGCGGGGCTGGCCCTCCGGTTCGGCGGCCCGGCCATCTCGATCGGGACGCTCGTGGCGTTCGTCTCGCTCCAGCAGGGCCTGTTCCGGCCGACCGTCAGCCTGCTCTCCACCGGCGTCCAGATCCAGACCTCGCTGGCCCTCTTCCAGCGCATCTTCGAGTATCTCGACCTGCCCATCGACATCACCGAGCCCGAGGATCCGGTCCACCTCGACGAGGTCAAGGGGGAGATCCGCTTCGAGGACGTCGAGTTCCACTACGACGACAAGAGCGGGCCGATACTCGACGGCATCGACATCACGGTCCCCGCGGGCGGCAGCCTCGCCGTCGTCGGCCCGACCGGCGCCGGCAAGTCCACGCTCAGTCACCTCGTGCCCCGGCTGTACGACGTCACGGGAGGCCGGGTCACACTGGACGGGGTCGACGTACGCGACCTCGACTTCGACACACTGGCCCGCGCGATCGGTGTCGTCTCGCAGGAGACATACCTCTTCCACGCGTCCGTCGCCGACAACCTGCGCTTCGCCAAGCCGGACGCCACCGACGAGGAACTGCACACGGCGGCGAAGGCAGCCCAGATCCACGACCACATCGCATCGCTGCCCGACGGGTACGACACGATCGTCGGCGAACGTGGTCACCGTTTCTCCGGTGGCGAGAAGCAGCGGCTCGCCATCGCCCGCACCATCCTGCGCGACCCGCCCGTGCTCATCCTCGACGAGGCGACCAGCGCCCTCGACACCCGTACGGAGCACGCCGTACAGGAGGCCATCGACGCGCTCTCGGCCGGCCGGACCACGCTCACCATCGCGCACCGGCTGTCCACCATCCGGGGAGCCGACCAGATCGTGGTCCTCGACTCCGGGCGTGCGGTCGAGCGGGGCACCCATGAGGAACTGCTGGAACTGGGCGGGCGCTACGCGGCCCTCGTCCGCAGGGACGCCCGGCTGGAAACGACGGGATCGTGACGGGGCGTCACGCCCTCGGAGAGAACGTGACACAGACCAGGAAGAGAAAGTGATGATATGCCGGGTTTGTAAGTGTTTGCGGGTTACCGTGCCCGCATGCAGATGAACTCTCCGCCACGGAGCACGCTTCGACTGACGCGCCGGGGACGGGTCGCCCTCATCGCGGCCGGAGCCGTCGCGGCGGCCACCGCCGTGGCGGTGCCGTTGCTGAGCATCGACACCGACGGCGAGGAGCCGCGCCCCAAGTCCCTGCTGATCCCTGAGGGTTGGCGGGCGACCCAGGTGTACGAGGCCGTCGACAAGGCGCTCGCCCTCCCCGCGGGCACCACCAAGAAGTCCCTGGGCAAGGCCGGGCTGAAGCTCCCCGCCGACGCCGAGGGCAACCCTGAGGGCTACCTCTTCCCGGCGACGTACCCCCTCGACGAGAAGGCGACCCCGGAGTCCCTGCTGTCGTCCATGGTGGACACCGCGAACCAGAGGCTCAACGGCAGCCAGATCACCGCCGGGGCCCAGCGCAACGCCATGAACGTCTACCAGGCGGTCACCGTCGCGAGCCTCGTCCAGGCCGAGGCCGCCACCAAGGCCGACATGGGCAAGGTGGCCCGGGTCATCTTCAACCGCCTGGAGCGCGGTATGCCGCTGCAGTTGGACTCGACCATCAACTACGCGCTGAACCGCTCGACGCTGGACGTCACCCAGGAGGAGACGAAGCTCAACAGCCCCTTCAACTCGTACCAGCGCATGGGCCTGCCGCCCACGCCGATCGCCAACCCCGGCGAGGAGGCGATGCGCGCCGCGATCGCCCCCACACCCGGGGACTGGCTGTACTTCGTCACGGTCAAGCCGGGCGACACCCGCTTCACGGCCAGCTTCAAGGAGCACCAGCGGAACGTGGCGGAGTTCAACCAGCACCGGAAGAGCCCGCGGGCGACGAAGTGACCCGGCGGGGCATCACGCGGCGAGCGGCTCCCCGGCCAGCAGCCGTCTGATGTCCCGTACGGCCGCGCGTCCCGCCCGGTTGGCGCCGATCGTGCTGGCCGACGGCCCGTACCCCACCAGATGGATCCGCCGATCGGCGACCGCGCGGGTCCCGTCGAGGCGGATGCCACCGCCCGGCTCGCGCAGCCGCAGCGGCGCCAGATGGTCGATGGCGGCCCGGAACCCCGTCGCCCACAGGATGACGTCGGCGCCCACCCGCCGCCCGCCGTCCCACTCCACGCCGTCCGGGGTGATCCGGTCGAACATCGGCTGCCGGTCCAGCACTCCCTCCGCGATGCCCTGCCGGATCGCGTCGTTCAACGGCAGCCCCGTCACCGACACGACGCTCCGTGGCGCCAGCCCCTGCCGTACCCGCTCCTCCACGAGCGCGACGGCCGCCCGCCCGGCCTCCTCGTCGAAGGGCCCCTCGCGGAAGACCGGCGGACGCCTGGTCACCCAGGTGGTCGCGGCGGCGTACGGAGCGATCTCCAGCAGGTGCTGTGTACCGGACGCGCCCCCGCCCACGACGACCACCCGCTGACCGGTGAACTCCTCAGGACCCGGATACTGCGCCGTGTGCAGCTGGCGCCCGTGGAACGTCTCCTGACCGGGGTAGCGCGGCCAGAAAGGCCGGGCCCAGGTGCCGGTCGCGTTGATCAGAGCCCGAGCCGACCAGGCACCGTCCGACGTCTCGACGAGCAGCCGCCCTCCCTCGCCCTCGCGGACCGCGTGCACGTCGACAGGCCGTCGCACACGCAGGTCGAAGGTGCGCTCGTAGGAGTCGAAGTACTCCGCGATGACCTCGGACGACGGGCGCGCCGGGTCGGCGTGCGTCAGTTCCATGCCCGGCAGCGCGTGCATCCCGTGCACCTTGCCGTACGTCAGCGACGGCCAGCGGAACTGCCAGGCACCACCCGGACGTGACGCGTGGTCCAGCACCACGAAGTCCCGCTCCGGCTCGAAACCGGTGCGCCGCAGATGGTAGGCGCCGGCCAGTCCCGCCTGCCCCGCGCCCGTCACCACGACGTCGACGTCTCGTACCCCGGTGTTGTTCACGTTTCTACCAACCGTGCGGAGGCCCGGGGTCTTCCCGGACGGGCGTGCGGCCGCGACTTGTCGCGTGCGCGAGGATGGACTCATGTCCGATGCCTTCACCACCCGAGTCCTGAACGTCGCCTCCGGTTCCCGGGAGACGGTCGTCGACCTCACCCATGAGTGCCAGGCGTTCCTGAGGGAGGTGGCCGCCGGACGGGACGGCCTCCTCAACGTGTTCATCCCGCACGCGACCGCCGGAGTGGCCCTGGTCGAGACCGGCTCCGGCAGCGACGACGACCTTCTCGCCGCGCTCCACTCCCTCCTCCCCGCGGACGACCGCTGGCAGCACCGCCACGGCAGCCCCGGCCACGGCCGCGACCATGTCGTTCCGGCGATCGTGGCTCCGCACGCCACGCTGCCGGTCGTCGACGGACGGCTGGAACTGGGCACTTGGCAGTCGGTGTGCCTCGTCGACACGAACACGAGCAATACGGAGCGTCGGGTCCGGTTGAGCTTCTTGGCGTAACTGCCGTTCGACGAGCAACTTTGGCGGTCGGTCGATGGTCGGTGAGGGTGCTTCGGCCCTGGTGCATGCGTCATCCCGCACTTCATGCGCGACTCGCGGTTGCCCGTGCTGCAGGGAAGGGTGCGTCCACGCCGGTGGTGATGAAGCCGTCCGGGCATGTATCGGTTCGCAGCCTCGCGAAGTACGCGCGGGTGCAGTGGCTGGCCGTCCTGTCCGCGAACGACCAAGCAGGCGATGCGTCCGCGTGACGCCATGGCCTCCGCCGGTAAGACGCTGGTCGAGCTGTTCGGTCTCGCCCGTGAGCTCAACATCGACGCCGAGGGCATCGACATGGGTCCGTCTCCGACGGACGCCGCCCTTGCCGCCGATCTGGCGCTGCCGATCGAGGAGCTGGAGCTCACCGGCCGTTCCTACAACTGCCTCAAGCGTGAGGGCATCCACTCCGTGGGTGAGCTCGTGGCGCGTTCCGAGGCCGACCTCCTCGATATCCGCCCTGGAAGTTCGACCGAGCGATGCCGGATTACGCGAGGAGTGCGAGGCTTCTGGCGGCGTCTGGGATTCGAACAGCTTGACACCGAGGGATTCCGGGCCTGTCTTTCACGGAAACAAATCAGGATAATCCGAGTCGAGGGGTGCTATTGGCTTTCCTCGGTTTAACGAACTGGTCGTGGAGGTCAGGCGCTCGTCGGTGGAGTGGGCGAGTTCCCCTTGGTTGCACCTTCTGTAATCCGGTCGTTCGGTGAGGTCGAGGCCTTACGTCACGGGTGAAACTAGTGCCGATGTGCGTACTGTGCTAAACTTGCTGACAGTTGCAGTTGTGGTTCCCGAAACTTCAAGTGCCTTGGCGACTGTATGTCGTCGGGCATTTTTTGTATCTCCGGCGTTCGTCCGGACGGGGTTCATTGTGGCAACGCATGGGCTCGCACGGTGTGGGCCTGTGGGCACTGACCCCAAGGAGTGTGACATGGCTACTGGCACCGTCAAGTGGTTCAACGCGGAAAAGGGCTTCGGCTTCATCGAGCAGGACGGCGGCGGCCCGGACGTCTTCGCCCACTACTCGAACATCGCCACCCAGGGTTTTCGTGAGCTCCAGGAAGGCCAGAAGGTGAAGTTCGACGTCACGCAGGGCCAGAAGGGCCCGCAGGCGGAGAACATCACTCCCGCCTGACGGCGAAGCGTATGAGGTAGCTGGGGCCCCGCACTTTGTGGGGCCCCAGCTCGCTGCTTTTTGCGTTTCGCTGGAATTTCTTTTGGTCTTGTATTCGGCTCGTTCTTGCAATTCATCCGGCTCGTTCCTGTCGGGAATTCCTCGATGCGTGCCCTGTCGAGGAAGGTTCTCCATGAGCCGTTCAGCTCGCACGAATGACCGTTTCCGCCCACAAGGTCAGGGGCGCCCCGGCGCCAGGCCGGGCGACACCGGGCGTCGTTCCTCTGCACCACAGGCGGAGTTCGCGCTGCCGGTCACCGTCACCCCTGCTTTGCCCGCGGCCGCGACCTTCGGTGAACTGGACATACCCGTCGAGTTGCTGAAGATGCTCACCAGTCTTGGCCTGAACGAGCCGTTCCCGATCCAGGCTGCTACGTTGCCGAACTCCCTCGCAGGGCGCGACGTTCTGGGCCGCGGGCGCACCGGATCGGGCAAGACGCTCGCCTTCGGCCTGGCGCTCCTCGTGCGTACGGCCGGGCAGCGTGCCGAGTCGCGGAAGCCGCTTGCCCTGATCCTCGTCCCCACGCGCGAGCTGGCCCAGCAGGTCACCGATGCGCTCGCCCCGTACGCCCGATTGCTGAAGCTGCGGCTGGCCACCGTGGTCGGCGGCATGTCGATCGGTAGGCAGGCCGGTGCACTGCGTGCCGGAGCCGAGGTGGTCGTCGCGACACCTGGCCGCCTCGCGGATCTCATCGAGCGCAGGGACTGCCGCCTGGACCGGGTGAACATCACCGTCCTGGACGAGGCCGACCAGATGGCCGACATGGGCTTCCTGCCCCAGGTCACCGAACTACTGGACCAAGTACGCCCCGACGGCCAACGCATGCTGTTCTCGGCCACGCTGGACCGCAACATCGACCTTCTGGTCCGTCGTTACCTCCATGACCCGGTGGTCCATTCGGTCGACCCGTCGGCGGGCGCGGTCACCACGATGGAGCATCACGTGCTGCAGGTGCACGGCGCTGACAAGTACGCCACCGCCACCGAGATCGCCGCCCGTGACGGGCGCGTGATCATGTTCCTGGACACCAAGCACGCTGTCGATCAGTTCACCAAGCACCTGCTGAGCAGCGGCGTAAAGGCCGCGGCGCTGCACGGTGGCAAGTCGCAGCCCCAGCGCACCCGCACCCTGGCACAGTTCAAGACCGGCGACGTCACGGCACTGGTGGCCACCAACGTCGCGGCTCGGGGCATTCACGTCGACGACCTCGATCTCGTCGTCAACGTCGACCCGCCCAACGACCACAAGGACTACCTGCACCGCGGTGGCCGAACTGCCCGCGCCGGCGAGTCCGGCAGTGTCGTCACGCTGGTCCTCCCCGGCCAGCGCCGGGACATGGCCCGTCTCATGTCCGACGCGGGCATCAGGCCGCAGATCACGCAGGTCCGCTCCGGCGAGGCCGAGCTGAGCCGCATCACCGGCGCCCAGGCTCCCTCCGGTGTCCCCGTCGGCGGCAGCGGGCAGGTCGCGGAGCGCCCGAAGCGCGGTGGTGCCCCTTTCCGCGGTCTGGGCACCCGTCCGGGGCGGGCTGGTCGCGGTGGTGGCGAGTCTCGCCGGTCTGCTGAGGCCCGTGAGATCGCTGAGGCGCGCAAGGCCGCCCGGGTCCGTCGTGGTGCATAGGCCGCGCCAGGCTGACGACGCCCTTTGCAGGCATGCAACGACCACTGGAACCTAAGCCTGGTCGGGCCCTGGGGGCGGATGGGCGTGGAAGGTGAGCCCGGTGATTCGGCCCGATTGGATGACGGGCCGTACTGAACGCCACCGTTGATGTCGTTGTGCACGGTCCCACCACGCGTCGCCGAGGTGGCGGCGAGTCGCTGCAAGCCCGTTTCCGCTTGGCTGGCCAGAGCAGGGGCCCACCCGGTGGGGATCGAATCGACCTGTCGGAGAAGCAGCTCGCCACTGCTCGCGCGATGCAGGCGGAGTTTGGCATCGACTTCCCCCTCGTCCTGGGCAAGGCTGAGAAGGTTCCCTACGACGACAACACGTTCGACTTGGCGATCAGCGAGTATGGCGCCTCGTTGTGGTGCGACCCCTATCGTGCAAAGGCTCAGTGTGTTTGGCGCTCCTGGTCAGTCCGCGAGGAGAATCTGACGGCGCAGGAGGTCGAAGCCAGCCCGGATGATTACGGCGAGAGCCGCGGGCAATCGGTGGTCCGGTAGGTCGTGCGGCTCCGGGTCAGAGGACCCTGGCCGTGCGCTGTGCACAGGGGTCCGCCACCGGGATGATGAGCGAGCTGGCTGCGTTGATCGCGCAAGGAGAGTGACAGCTGATGAGGGCGTGTGTTGTCGGGGCCGGCCCCGGGGGAATCGTCAGCGCCAAAGTGCTGTTGGAGAACGGCTTCGACGTCACCGTCTTCGACAAGTACCAGCAGGTCGGCGGCACCTGGTCAGCAGGAGGCTGCTACGACGGGCTGGCCAACCAGGCCAGTCGCCGCCTCTTCGAGTTCGCGGACCTGCCCAACCGCCTGCACTTCGCCGGCGCGGTGGACACCCAACGCTACCTGGAGAACTACGCCGCCGCCTTCGGTGTGCTGGACCGCGTCCGACCCGGCACCGAGGTGGTCTCCATCCGGCCGGTGGAGGGAGCTGGGC
>NZ_VJZE01000164.1 GCF_009377205.1 Streptomyces phyllanthi | reverse complement strand
GGTTGCGGGAGGTGGCGGCGCCGTTCGTGGTGCCCGGCCCCTCGGGGGTTGCGGTCCGGGACCGCCTCAAGGGCCTCACCGCCCAGGGCGAGCTCATGGGTGACTCCTGGAAGGTGTAGTGAAGATGCCTCGGGCACGAGTCCGGTACGGACGTCCCCGAACTCCCTCCCCCTAGTCGCCACCCACGGCCATCAGGTTGCCGTCAGTTCCGCTCACAGGGGCCACACGATTTCTCACACCTCGAAGTGAAGTGATGTGCGTCACGCCGGAATTGTGCTCGATGGCCTCGATTGACTGATTGTCGATGGCGACAACTGTGTTCTTTTGAACCTCAATCGGGAGATTGCCGCTACTGGGGGTAATTCAACTTATCCTTCAGGTCGGTGATCGCGGCCGCGAGAGAGCGCTTTCGGCCTGGTCACAAGTGTGTGCGGCTGTCCAAGAGCGTGTGAAGGCGAAGGGATCCGCGGGCCCTCGCCTCGCGGGGAAGCCCCGGAGTCAACCCTTGGCAGCGGTACGGGTGTTCGTTGCCCGGCGTGCTGGGCGATCCCCATAATGACCGGGCTCGCCAGGGCCGAGGGGGCACCGCTTTGCTGCCGAATACCGGACCACTGAATGAGGCCATGTATGACCAAGCACCGCCAGAAATCCAAACGCCGGAAAATAGCCGGTGCCGCAGCCATAGTGGTGGCTGTGGGCGCCGTGGGTATTCCTGCGGCAGCCCAGGCGAGCGGTAACGGGCTGGGAGGCTGGAGCATTATCTCGTTCTCCTGGTGGGGATGGGGAAAATCGGATCCAGTAGCGGATGCGAAGCCCTCGCGACCGCCTGTCGCGTCCGCCTCCGCCTCGGGCACCTCTGCCACTGCCGCTCCGTCCGGCACCCCGAGCCCCTCCCGCTCCAGCGTCACCCCGAGCGCGTCACCTTCGGCGTCCAGCAGTCCGACCGCTACGCCTGCCGCCGACACGCCCGACAAGGCCACCTCGCCCTCGAGCCCTCCGAAGGCCAAGAGCTCCAGCAGTACTCCCAGCGCTTCCGCCGGCGGTGCGGATTCCGGTCCCACGGATCGTGTGCTGGTCCTGGTCAACGCCGAACGCGAAAAGGCAGGTTGCGCCCCGCTGACCGAGAACGCCAAGCTCACCAAGGCCGCTCAGGACCACAGCCAGGACATGGCCGATCACAAGAACATGTCCCACACCGGTTCCGACGGCTCATCCATGAGCGACCGGCTCTCCCGTGTCGGGTACAAGTTCAGGTCGGCGGGCGAGAACGTCGCCTATGGGTACAACACTCCCGAGAGCGTCATGGACGGCTGGATGAACAGCCCCGGCCACAAGGCCAATATTCTCAACTGCGGCTTCAAGGAGATCGGTATCGGCCTGGCACAGCCGGGCTACTACTGGACCCAGGACTTCGGGTCGGCCGCGTAGCCGGACTCCGCCCCCGGGATGCCCGGCTCAGCGCACCGGGAAGCCGAAGGAGTAACCCTGCTCCTTGAGCCAGGGGAGGACCCGGCGCAGTGCCTCGACGGTCTGGGCGCGGTCGCCTCCCGCGTCGTGGAAGAGGAGCGTCGGCCCGTTGGGCAGCTCCCGTTCGACGGTGGCGACGATGGCGTCCGCGCCCGGCTGCTCGAAGTCCTTGGTGTCCACGTTCCAGCCCAGCGGGCGCATGCCCCGGGAGGCGGCCAGCTTGCGGCTGTAGGGGGTGAAGGCCCCGCCGGGCGCCCGGTAGTACATCGGCCGTACGCCCCCGGACGCCTTGGTGATCATGCGTTCGGCGTCGAGTATCTGCTGCGACTGGTAGGCCTGGGACTTCTTGTCCATGGTGGTGTCGTGCGACACCGAGTGGTCGCACAGCCGATGCCCGGCCGCGACCACCTTCTTCACGAGCTCCGGGTGGGCCTGCGCCTGCGTCCCCGTCACGCAGAACGTGGCCTTCACCCCGTACTCCCGCAGCACGTCGAGCACTTGAGGGGTCCATACAGGGTCGGGGCCGTCATCGATGGTGATGTTGACGCCGCGCGGCCCCTTGTCCGAGGCGTGCGCGATGGTCACCGAGACCGGCTTGACCTCACTGCCCGGCGTGGCCGACGCGGTCGCCTTCGGCGACGAGCCGCCCGCGGCACCGGCCTGCGCGGTCCACACCGAGGCACCGGCGGCGAGCAGCGTCACCCCGAGCGCCGCCCCGACCACCTTGCCGTACCAGCCCCGCCCACCGCCGTGCCGTGCCATGTCCGCCCCGCTCTCGCGCAGTTCCTCGCCGATCCTCGGTCACCTTGCGACCACCTGGCAGGACGAGGGGCGGCGGCCCCGGGATGCGTCCGTTACAGATCACGGACAATCCCGGGGGAGTTCCCGGACAACTCGGCGAGCAGCGGCCGGACTGCCGCTGCTGGAACCCGCAACCAGATCATCGACCGAGGGCACGCGCAGGGCCCGCCGCCGGGTCAGGGCGGGGCGTCCGTCACGGCTGTGTTCGTGCGTGGGGCCGGGCGGGGCACATGGCCCAGCCCGGTCTCCGTGCTCGGCGCGGGCGCGACGTCTCCCGCTTCCCATGGGGGAGGTGTTACTTCAGGTAAGGGCCGTCCGTCCCGATCTTTCCGGGGCCGTCGAGGACGTAGACGCGCAGGTTGCCCTTGCCCGGCGCCGCGACGCTCAGGGAGCCGTTCGAGACGGTCTTCACGTCACCGGTCACGGCGTCGCGGTAGGTGCCGTTCGGGATGCCCGAGTACGTCGCCGCGTCGGTTACGGCGACGAGCGCGAAGCTGTCGGTGCCGCCGCTGGTGTAGCGCCGCTTGAAGGCCATGCCGCCCGAGATGCCCTCCGTGGAGTACTGGCCCATCTGGAGGGCCGGGACCGCCCGGCGGATCTGGTTCAGCCGTTGCAGGTGCTTCACCAGGGGCTGGGCGAGCGTGGTGGCGACCTGGCCGTTGGCGGACGCGACCGTGCCGAAGTCGGACGCCGTGACCGAGCCGGCGAGGTGGTCGCCGTAGTAGGCGCGTCCGGTCGTGGCGAGCGGGCAGGTCGGGCCGCAGTCGATCCGCTGTCCCTTCTGGAACTCGATCTCCGAGCCGTAGTAGAGGGTCGGGATGCCGCGGAAGGTCCACATCAGCGACATGTTCTCGGCCCAGGCGTCGGTGCCACCGCTGTAGCGGGTGCTCGACTTGTTGGGGCCATAGTCGTGGCTGTCGACGTAGACGACGTTGTAGGTGGCGTCGTTGACGCTGTCGTCGGAGTCCTTGCCGTTGCCGAAGGCGTTCTGCGCGTCACTGAAGTTCATGTGCATGCGCATGTCGATGATGTTCATCCCGGAGAACTTGCTGTGGTCCGGGGTGTGGTACGCGTTGCCTTCGAGGAACGCGTTGGTGGACGTCGGCTGGTTGCCCGTGCCGAGGTTGTTCTCGTAGGTGAACTGCTCGATTGCGGCCGTCTCGTCGTCGGCGCTGTACTCCTTGCGTTCCTTCCATGTGTAGAACTGCGCGGAATGGTTGACCGAGCCGCGGTTCCACTTGTCGTTGACGAACGCGGCGACCTCGCCGAAGACGAAGAAGTTCCGTGCCGCCTCGGCGCCGAACCGCTGGGTGACGCGTTCCTGGATCGCGGGCAGGAAACGGCGGTTCCAGGTGACCCGCGGGATGTGGACGGCCGTGTCGACGCGGAAGCCGTCGACGCCCATGTCGATGTACTTGTCGTACGCCCCGATCAGGTAGTTCTGCACCTGGGTGTTCTCGGTGTTGAAATCGGCCAGGTCCTCGTGCAGCCAGCAGGAACGGGCGTCCTCGCCCTCCCAGTTGCCGATCCAGCACTGGTGGTAGTAGGCCTTGGGGAACATGCCCGAAGTGGGGCTGGGCCACTGGCAGTTGTAGAGGGTGTAGCCCTCGGCGCTCTTTCCGCCGGTGGGTACGCCCCAGTTGAGGCAGGTGTTGCCGGTGGGTGCGGCCGTGGACCACAGGTCGCCGTTGTAGTACGACTTGCCGGACTTGGTCTCGACGGTGAGGCCGTCGTACTCGAAGCCCTCGTTCTTCTCGTCGTAGTACCAGCTCCACTGGCTGTCCCGGACGCCGTACACGGTCGGGGTGAACAGGCCCTTGGCGCCCCAGCGGGAGCTGTGGTTGTAGACGACGTCCTGGTAGATCTTCATGCCCTTGGCGTGGGCCGCGTTGATCAGGTCCTGGTAGGAGGCGCCGGTCGACTCCAGTCGGGCGTCGACCTTGTAGAAGTCGTAGCCGTGGTAACCGTGGTGGTCGTAGTCCGAGCGGTTGAGGACGACCGGCGTGATCCAGACCGCCGAGAAGCCGAGTGCCTTGATGTAGTCGAGCCGTTCGACCAGGCCCTTGAAGTCGCCGCGGAACATGGGGTCGTTGTTCGCCGCGTTGCCGGACTTGGTGTGCTGGCTGCCGCCGCGGTTGTTCGACGTGTCGCCGTCGTGGAAGCGGGCGGTCATGACGAAGTAGATCGGGTCCTTGCGCGGGTCGGTGCCCAGCGGGGTGCCGGAGGCGGGCGTGGCCGGTTTCTTCCCGGTGGTCGCCGTGGCCGCGGCGGAGGCGGCGGAGGTGTTACCGGCCGCGTCCACGGCCTTCACCGTGTAGCTGTAGGCGGTGTCCTCCTCCAGACCGGTGTCGGACCAGACAGTGGAGGTGACGTCGACGACCGTGGTGCCCTTGGTGCCGCCGGTGCGGGTGACCTGGTACTTGGTCACACCGGTGTTGTCGGTGGCGGCGTCCCAGGAAACCACCACCGAGGTGTTCGTCGCGCTCGCCCGTACGCCTGCCGGGACGCTCGGCGCCTCGGTGTCGGGTTCCTCGGCGGCGCACGGGTCCTTCGCGTTCGCGGTGACGGTCCTGTCATGCACCGTGCTCGTGCCGGACGCGATGGTGTAGTCCGCGCCGTTGTTGTTGTCCCAGACTCCGTTTCCGTTGTTGAAGGCGGCCTTCAGCGAGGTGGCGGAACCGATGTCGACCGTCTTCTTCCACCAGCCGGCGCAGGCGGCCTCCATGCCCACGCCGGGCACGGCGGTCCAGGAACCGCCGGCGGGGGCGTAGTGGAAGTTCGCGGTGGTCCAGCCGAGGGTCTGGGTCGAGTAGTAGACGGTCGCCTCGTTGCCGGACCCCTCTCCCGTGTCGGCGCACGGGTCGCTGTGCGCCACCACGCCGTCCTTGACGGTGATGTTCCCGGTGCCCAGGGCGTAGTTCCGGCCGCCGTTGTTGTCCCAGACCCCGTTTCCGTTGTTGAAGGTGGCCTGGAGCCCGGCGGCGGAGCCCAGGTCGACGGTCAGCTTCACCCAGTCCGTGCACGCGGCTTCCATGCGCCTGCCGGGGACGGTGGTCCACGATCCGCCGTCGGGGGCGTAGTGGAGGTAGTGGTCGGACCAGTTCTTCGTCTTCGTGTAGTAGAAGACGGTTGCGGACGCCGAGTCGGCGGCGGCCGCGGGCTGGGTGGGGGCGGTGACCGGCAGGACGAGTGTCGCTGCGGCGAGGGCTCCGGCCGCCCAGGGGCGGGCGAGAGAACGGCGGTGTCTCATGAGCGGCTCCAGGGTGCGGAGGGGAGGGTGCCGTGGGGACGGGCGCCGAGGGGACGGGCGCCGAGGGGCCTCGACCCGTCTCAAGCCCATCGCCGACGCCTGCACTGCATCGCCTTTCTGAAATTTTTAGCAACTCCTTGCAAGCGGCGCGCCGGAGATTACCCGTACATGTCAATGCCGTAAAGGGTGTGCGCACGTATCCACCGGGCCGGCCCCACACTTGACTGCACAGTGCGGCCCGGTTGGCCGCAGACCGGGGATCACTCCCCACCACGATCACGGGACGGGGAGTCGTCCGACCACCCCGACGACCGCGGCCCTCACCGCGGCGGTCGGTGCCGAGCGCGCCGGGCACGGGAACTTTCGAAAAACTGTGCTGGCGTTGACACGTTTTTTGTGTGGGCCTCAAGCTCATCCCACCCGATGAGCCACCTCTGCTTGGGCCACATCTGCTCGAAGGACGGGTGTTTCGCCTGCCCGCTCCGGCGGTCGTCCGGCCGCAGACGGCCACCCGCCCACGTTCCGTCAAGGAGTCACCATGAGCTCGTCCCTGTCCCGGCGAAGCACACTCCAGGCCGCCGGCGCCCTCGCTGTCGTCGGCTTGGCCGGCAGTGTCGCGGGCGCCGCACAGGCCGCCGCTGCCTCGGCGGAGGAGCTCGGACCCACCGAGGACATCGTTGTCACCCATCCGACCCTTCCGCAGGTGCCTCTCAACAACTCCTTCACCGTCAAGGTCCGGCCGCTCGGCGGCTCCTGGAAGAGACTCGACGTCTACCTGGCCAAGCTCGCGCTGATCGACCCCACCACCGGCAGCAACAAGGCCCAGAACTCCTCCGTTGCCATGTTCGACTTCTCCGGCACCGTCGAGGTCGAGGTCACCTACAACCCGGGCGGCATCGAGAAGTTCCGGGTCCGCCCGGACTCGTACGGCATCAAGCCCGAGGTGCTCGGCAGCACCGCGCGCTTCACCCTGGACCGGCCCCGCAACCTCGTCGTCCAGGCCGACGACAAGATCTTCGACTGCCTGCACCTGCTCGCGAACCCGATCGAGCAGGACCCGCCCGCCGAGGGCGACAAGAAGGTCATGTACTTCGGGCCCGGCCTGCACACCCACCCCGACCGGACGCTGAAGGTGCCCGACGGCACCACCGTCTACCTGGCCGCCGGCGCCGTCCTCACCTCCCAGGTCGTCTTCGAGAACGTGGAGAACTCCCGGCTCGTCGGCCGTGGCGTGCTCTACAACTCCCCCGTCGGCGCGCTCTTCGTCCGCAAGTGCGAGAACGTCACGATCGACGGTGTCACGATCCTCAACCCCCGGTACGAGAACGTGCGGGTCGCCGAGTGCCGGAACCTCACCATCAAGAACCTGCGCGCCTTCAGCCATCAGGGCTGGGGCGACGGCATCCAGCTCTACTGCTCCGAGAACGTCACGATCGACGGCTGCTTCCTGCGTACGTCCGACGACTGCGTCGCCCTCTACACGCACCGCTGGGACTTCTACGGCGACACCCGCAACATCACCGTCAGGAACTGCGGCCTCTGGGCCGACGTCGCCCACCCGATCAACATAGGCATCCATGGCAACCCGGACCCCGACGCGGCCGAGATGCTGGAGAACCTCAACTTCGAGAACATCGACATCCTCGACCACCGCGAACCGCAGGTGACCTACCAGGGCGCCATCGCGTTCATGGTCGGAGACCACAACCTCGTCCGGGACGTCAGGTTCGACGACATCCGTGTGGAGGACTTCCGCTGGGGCCGGCTCATCCACATGCACATCATGAACAACCCGAAGTGGAACGCGGCGCCCGGCCGCGGCATCGAGTCCGTCTACATCAAGGACCTCACCTACAACGGCAAGAACGCCGACCTGTCGGTGCTGCTGGGCCTGTCCGAGGAGCGCGGCATCAAGGACGTCACGTTCGAGAACCTCCGCGTCAACGGCAGGGTGATCGCCGACAGCACGGGCAAGCCGAGGTGGTACCTGGCCTCGGACGGCGTGCCCATGCTGGCCAACGACTACGTCAAGAACCTCCGCTTCCTCACCACCGAGGAGGCCGCAGCCCTGTGACCGCCGGCGGTCGGCCCCGGCGTCTTCCGAAAGGGACGCCGGGCCGACCGCGCGACTGCGGTGCGGCGCCGTGCTCCCCGGCCGAGTGCGCAGGACGACGATCGTGACCGTACGAAGGCGGTGTCGTGCGGCGCGGTACGAGGCGGCCGGGCGGCGCATCGCCACCGTCGCCCAGATCGGCGCACTCGCCGACGCGAAGGGGGTGCGGTGGCGGCGCATGGCCTCCTCCGACGCGTACTCCGCTGCGGCCGGACGAGCGGCCCGGCCTCCGCCACGGGAACGTCGACCGGGAGGCCCGCAGGGCGGCTGGTGCGGCGGCTGTCCGGCACCACCAGGAGCCCTGCGTTCTTCGCGGCGCCTTCCGGCTCCCGGTGAACCACCCAGGACCTCGCCGGCGGTACCTCGTCCGCCGACTGCTCCTCCGTGCCCTCACATGAGCCCGACCACCGGACTCCCTCGGGTGCCTCGCCCGAAGACGGTCGACCAGTCCTCACTCCACGCGTTCGTTCTCGATCGGCCGACCGCATGCCCACGACCACCGGCGTCCGGACTCGGGCCGGCAGACACCACACCCAAGGGAGAGCCGTATGCGGCAAGGATCAGGGACGAGGGTCAGACAGACGCGGTGGTGGGCGATGGCCACCGTGGTGTGTGCTCTGCTCGCGGCGTTCGTTCCGGCGTCCGCGGCGGAGGGGGCGACGACCTCCGATCCGGCGGCCGGCGCCTTCCCCACCGTCACGCTGAAGCAGGTCACCAGCAGCGACGGGTTCGTCCACCCCGGTATCGCCGTGAGCGCGTCGAACCTGCGGCTGGCCCGTCGGCAGGTGCTCGACGGTGTGGAGCCGTGGGCCTCGTACTACGCGGCGATGCACGGCACCAAGTACGCGTCGCGCACCCTCGTCCCCGTCAACGGCGGGTCGGGGGTGGACACCCCGAAGTCGGACGCGTTCAACTCGCAGGGCATCCAGTCCAGGTTCATCCAGGACGCCTTCGGTGCCTACACCCAGGCGATCGAGTACTTCATCACGGGTGACCCCGTCCACCGCGCGAACGGCATGCACATCATCCGGACCTGGTCCCACATGGACCCCGCGAAGGTCGCGCCCTATCCGGACGACCACATCCACGCCGGAGTCCCGTTGATGCGCATGCTCGCCGCGGCCGAGATCCTCCGCTACTCCAGCGTCAACCCCGGCTCCGACGGTTACGACACCACCTGGACCGACGCGGACACCGCGAACCTGACCAGGAACCTCGTGACGCCCGTCATCGAGACCCTGCTCCACGGCAACACCTTCTTCATGAACCAGCAGTTGTACCCGATCGTCGGTGAGCTGGCCGGCTACATCTTCACCGACGACCGCGCCGGCTACGAGCAGGCCGTCGAGTGGTTCTCGGTCAACAAGACCAACCCCAACCGCCACACCAACGGGGCCCTGAACTCCCTGCTCCGCGAGATCGGCGCGGACGACCCGCTGAACCCCTACGGCCACGCGTTCGTGCAGCACCAGGAGATGGGCCGCGACCAGGCTCACGCGTGGGACGGCATCGCCATCGCGACGGAGATCTCCCGCATGCTCACGGTCCAGGACACCCGGCTGGACCCGGTGGCCGGCACCGTGTCCACCGAGCCGGACGCCGTGTCCCCGTTCCGGTTCGGCGACGACCGGCTCCTCGAGGGAGCGGACGCCTGGTACGCGTACATGATGGGCAAGACGGTCCCGTGGATCGACACCACAGGCGGTCCCGGCAAGCTCTCCGAGGCCTACCGGGGACGCGTGTTCCAACCGATCGACGAGCTCTACAACATCTACCGGTACGAGTTCGGGGTCGACGTCAAGGAAGAGGCCCCCAACCTGGCGAAGATGAAGGAGCAGGCCGACGGCCCCGAGTTCTTCTGGGGAACGGGGGCGTACAACTTCTGGAACAGCAATCCCGACTACAACCCGGACTACTGGCTCTCGCTGCCCGAGAAGGTGGCCGGGCAGACCCGTCCCGAGCAGACCGACCCCCTGGTGCGGGTGGCGCGTCGCAGCATCCCCCTCGACGGCCGCTCCGAGGTCCGCGAGGAGGACGGACACGACATCGTCCGGATGCGGGCGTCGAAGAAGGGCGCCACCATCGCGGTCCGCACCCTGATGTACGACAGCCGTGACGGATACAGCCCAGTGGGAGTGCTGATCCGCACCAACGGCCCGGCGACCCTCGAGATCCGCAAGGACATGTCGCTGGAGCCGTACCACACCGTGAGCCTGCCCGACACCCACGGAGAGTGGCGTTACGTCACGTACGACATGGACCGCGCCATCCTGCACGGAAGCACCGCGGGCGACAACCTGGCGTACTACACGGCCGTAGGCGACTCGGACGTGAACGTCGACATCGACAGCGTCAACCTCCAGGCCAGGACCCAGCTCAGCCCGCCGTCCTTCGCGCAGGGGCAGCGGACCACACTGATCGGGGTGGCCGGCGCGCCGCTCGAGCGGTCGCTCGCCGCGACCGACCCGGGCGGTGAGGCCCTCACGTACGAGGCTTCCGGTCTTCCCGAGGGGGCCGCGGTCGACAGCACCACCGGAGCGTTCAGCTGGTCACCCACGAGCTCCCGGAGGGGTGACGTCCACGCTTCCGTCGTCGCCTCCGACGGCAAGGTCGACACCGTCCTGGATCTCGACCTGGTGGTCGCGTCGGACCGGGCGGGCGCGCTCACCGCGGCACGGGCCGGGTTCGACCCCGGGGTGACGTACGTCCGCGCGACCCTCCAGGCGTTCAAGGACGCGGTGTCCTCCGTCAAGGCCACGATCGACACGGCCGATGACAGCACCTTCCTGGACGGGCTGGTCACCGTGCAGGACGCGGTGGCGGCGCTGCGACCGCTCAACCCGAAGCTCGCCGACGGCTCGTTGAACCACGCGCCGCTGGTCACCTCGTCCCTGTCCGCCACGAACGTGTGGAACATGGTCGACAGTGACATCAACACCTTCTCCGGCGACCTGAGGGCTCCGTTCACGCTGGACTTCGGGGCCGGGTTCCGGGTGCGGGCCGACGCCTTCGGCCTGCAGGCCCGGTACAACTTCGGCAACCGCTCCGAGGGCACCAACGTCTACGGATCGAACGACGGTGACACCTGGACCCTGCTGACCTCCCGGGAGACCACGAACACCACCCCGGACTTCCGGATGGAGACCATCCCGGTCCTGTCCGAGGTCCAGGACAGGTCGTTCCGGTTCCTCAAGGTCCAGGTCGACGACCCGGGCGTGCCCACCGACCCGAGCTACCCCGGGATCTCCTCCTTCAGCGAGTTCCGGATCCACGGTTCCCGGATCGAAACGGCGCAGGCCGTCAAGTCGGCGACCCTCTCGTCCGGCAACTCCGACCCGGGGCGGGCCGTCAACGGCGACAAGGTGACGCTGGACCTGGTGGCCACGCGGTCGCTGGCCGATGTGGACGTGCGCATCGAGGGCATCGACGCGGCGGTCACCAGCACCGACAGTGAGCACTGGCGCGCCACGGTGGTGCTGCCGGAGGACGTGGACTTCGCCCGCGCACTGCGCTTCACGGCCGACTACACGACGGCCGACGGCGAACTCGGCTCGACGGTCTTCCAGACGACCGACGGGTCGTCGCTGCAGCTGTGGAACACCCACATGGTGCCCGTCCCCATCGACCCGGCCTGGGTCGACGCGTCCACCCCGCAGTGGCCGGGGACCGGTACCCCGGCAGCCAACGGGTGGCGGATGTTCGACGGCGACATCGCCACGTACACCGACACCACCACCGCCAACGGCTGGGTGACCGTCAAGCCGACCGACGGCTCCTCGCCGGCGCTCGACGCGGTGATGATCCGCCCCCGCGCCAAGTTCGCGAACCGGGCCAACGGGACGGTGCTGCAGGGCTCCACCGACGGCGGGAACACCTGGACGACCTTCCTGACCATCTCGGGCGTGACCAGTGACGAGCAGTGGTACACGTTCAAGCTTCCTCAGCGCACGGTGATCCCGATGCTGCGGGTCTACGACGGGCACGGCGGCAACACCAACCTCGCCGAGGTCCAGCTGCTGCGGTTCGACTCGTCGTCGCGGTAACGCCGAACAACGCCGAACCGGGAACGGGCGCGCGCGGTCGGGCCGCGCCCGTTCACCTGCTGCGCCCGGTGACGCGCCGCCGAGGCTCTCGCCCGCGACGACTCGGAAGCGCGCACCGTCCGGGGGTGCCGTCGGGTCGGTCACGCCGGGCCGGTGAAAGTCCACTCCCCGTGCCCGACACGGAAGACGACGAACGCGGGGTCGCTGCGCAGGAACTCCGCGCCCTTCGGCGCGGCCACCCGGTCGCGTGCCCTTCCCGGTACATGCACCTCGGCCGTCGAGCCCACCGGCACCCGCACCGACAGCCGCAGCTCCCGGTCCAGCCGCGACCAGGACACGGCGGCCTCTCCGCGCACCGTACGGATCGACGTACGGGCCCAGTTCACTCCCGTGCGGGCGTCGGGGCGCACCGAGAAGGTGCGGTAGCCGGCGTCCCCGGGGCGCAGCCCGGCCACGTTCTCGTACAGCCACTGCGCGACCGTGCCCAGGAAGTAGTGGTCGCGGGAGCGGGAGTCCAGCGGCCACATCTCCCACATGGTGTCGGCGCCGTTGGCGTGCCAGTAACCCCAGCTCGGATAGGCGCGCTGGGTCGCGACGGCGTGTGCCACGTCCGGGCGGCCGTGGGCGCACAGCACCTTGAGCAGCACGCTCGTGCCCAGGCAGCCGGTGTTCAGATGGTTGCCGCGCGCCTCGATGTCCGCCACCAGGCTGTCCAGCACGGAGGTGCGGGCGCCGGCCGGTACCAGGCCGAAGGCGAGCGGAATCGCGTTGGACGTCTGCCGGTACCCGGGGTCCTTCGCCGTGCGGTAGTGGCCCTCGGGGCTCAGGAACGCCTCGTTGAACGCGGCCCTGAGGTTCTCGGCCGCCTCCCGGTACCGCTTGACGACCGCGCCGTCACCCAGCAGTTCGCCCAGCTCGGCGGTGTGCAGCAGTGCCCGGTGGAGGTACGCGGTCGCGGTCAGCCGGGTGTCCTCCGGGGGAATCTCGTAGCCGGGCGCCACCCAGTCGCCGAGCGCCGTGACCGCCAGCCCGTCCCGCAGCCGGGACAGCTCCCAGTCGAGGTACCGGGTCAGCGTCTCCCAGTGCTCGCGGGCGACGCGCTCGTCCCCGTACGCCCGGTACAACTCCCGGACGACGAACGGCTGGACGGTCGTCCACTCCGGGGCGGGGGCCAGTTCCTGGTAGCCCCAGCCGCCGCTCGGCACGATCACCGGGATCTGCCCCGCGCCGTTCTGGCTGTCCGCCAGATCGCCCAGCCACTTGGACAGGAAGCGGTGTACCCCGAAGGCATAGGTCATCACCGGCGTGCCGACCTGGGCGTCGCCGGTCCAGCCGTTCTTCTCGTACATGGGGGTGTCGGTCGGGATGCCGTGCAGGTTGTTGAGGACCGTGCGGCGCATGGCACCGTCCAGCCACTCGTAGAACGGCTCCGAGCAGGCGAAGGAACTGACCTCCTCGACACGGGTGTGCACCAGCCGCCCCAGCACCTCCTCCGGGGCCGGGCGCCCGGGCAGACCGTGGACCTCCACGTAACGGAAGCCCTTGTACGAGAACTTCGGCTCCCAGACCTCACGCGCGCCGCCCGCGCAGATGTATTCGTCGGTCTGGAAGCGGCCCGGGACATGGCCGGTCTCGGCCTGCACACTTCCGTCGGCCTTCAGCTTCTCGCCGTGCACGAGGCGGACGACGGTGCCCGCCTCGGCGCCTCGGACGGTGAGGCGGGTCCAGCCCGCCATGGTGCGGCCCATGTCCACCACGTACACCCCGGGGCGGAGTTCGGAGATCTCCTTCGGCCGTACGGTCTCGGTGATCTCGATGGGATCGTGCGGCTGCGCCCTGAGCGCGCCCCGGGGGGCCTGCTGCACACCCGCCTTCCGCCAGCCGCTGTCGTCGAAGTTGGGACGGGTCCAGTCGCGCGGGGCCCGGCGAGCGTCGTACGTCTCGCCCGCGTAGAGGGAGTTGGACCGGGTCGGCCCCTCGGTGATCCGCCACTCGCCGTCCGAGGCGACGGTGGTGCGGGAGCCGTCCGGGTGGTCGATCTCCAGCTGGGCCAGCAGCCGGGGCTCGCCGTGCCACGGAGGGCGGTGCCAGTTCCAGACGTTGGGGGTGGTCATGCCGAAGAAGCCGCGGCCGAGGGTGACGCCGATGGCGTTCTCGCCGCGCCGCAGCAGCTCCGTCACATCATGGACGGCGTACAGCACGGTCTCGTCGTAGTCCGTGAAACCGGGGTCGAGCACCTGCCGGCCGACCCTGCGGCCATTGATCTCGGCCTCGTAGTACGCGAGTCCGCTGAGGTAGAGGCGGGCCCGGGAGATCCGCCGCCGCACGGTGAAGGCGCGGCGCAGCAGCGGCGCCGGCTGCTCCGGCACGGCGACGCTCACCCCGCTGCCCCAGGGTCCCTGCCCGTACGGGGCGAGTACGGCGGCCCGATCCCAGGCCGTGTCGTCGAACTCCGGGCGCTGCCATCCTTCTTGGGGCTCGGTCGCGGTAACGCGCCAGTCGGCCCCCGTGACCAGTTCGTACGTGCCCTCGTCCGGGCCCCCGCCCTCCGTCTCCACGACCAGCCGGACCAGCAGGCCGCCGGGGTTCACCGAGGCGCCGGGGCGGTTGGTGACACGGGCGGTGAGCACCACCGGGCGGCCGGCGGCGCGGGCCTCCTCGGTGACCTCGGTGACATCGGCCGCACGGCCGGTGCGCCAGCCGTCCTGCTGCTCCGGCGCGTCCAGCACCTGCCGGCCGTCCAGATGGAGCGTGAAGTCGTCGTCGGCGGTGGCGACGACGGTGGCCCGCCGCACCCGTGTGCCGTCCGGCAGGCGCAGCCCCGCCCGGAACCAGCACGGTCCCACGGGGGCGTCGGAGGACGTGGTGCCCGGCGACCAGATCCACGAGGCACCGGAGAGGGAGGGCGGCTGCGGGGACGGGTCGGCGCCGATCCAGCGGGCCTGCCAGTCGGCTTCCGACAACGTTGTCTCCCACCAGCGGACCTCGCTCCAGCGGGAGGGCCGCCCGGCGCCGTCCCAGACCCGTACCCGCCAGTGGTAGCGGGTACGGGGCCGCAGCGCGGGCCCCTCGTAGGGGACGCCCACGCTGCGGTCGGACGCCACCTTCCCCGAGTCCCAGACCGGCCTGGCCGCGAACGTCAGGGGGGCGAGGGCCACCTGGACCTGGTAGGCGCTCTGCCGGGCGCCGTGCCCCGGAGCGGACAACTCCCAGCTGAGCCGGGGGTGTTCGACGTCGGTACCGAGGAGCTGCTCGGCGTACTCGACGGTGGTGCGCTCGACGCGGAGTGCTCCGGCGCGGTCGTCCCGGGGGCCCCGCGCCGGTGTGCCGGCGGTCGCCGTCGGGCCGGTGGACAGCGCGGTGAACCCGGCGCCCGCGCCCGCCGTCGTGCGTTTCAGGAAGAGTCTGCGGTTCCAGAACTGGCCCATGCGCGTTCCTCGCTCGCTGTGTCGCCTCGGACAACGGACCGTGCTTGAAACGATTCAAAAATCCCTCTTGCCGGGAAATGCTATGGACGCGAAGCCGCCCCAACAAGGTGTGTGACAGCGGTGATTCGGACCGCGGAGGGGTGCAGGGACAGACGGTGCGTGGGCCGGCCCAACCATTCGGGCAAGCATCACGTGCGGTGCCCGAACGTGCGGGTCGCCGCCGGCGTCACCGGCCACCTGCTCGCGGTCTCGGACCCTGTGGCCGGTGCCCGCCACGACGTCGGCGCGCTGGTCGGGACCGGGTGGGCGCAGGTCCTCCAATCCGCCGACTGGATCGGGGACTCCGGCTACACCGGGCTCGCGCCGACGCCGCCCCGCAAGAAGCGTCCGGGACAGGAACGCTCCGAGCGGGACCGGGAGTGGAACATCGCCGCGGCCTTGATCCGGGCAAGCCCGCGGACGAGCCGGCCGCCCCGGCTGAGCGGGTGATCGGGCACTTCAAGTGCTGGAAGGCCGTGGCCAAGGGCTGGCGCGTGCGCCTGGTCGGGCTACCGCGGATCATCCGTGTGGTCACGTTGCCGGAGTCCTGCCGCGCCGGCTGGTGAATGGCCGCTCCGAGCGGGCTCGATTCCTCGCGCATCGGGCTCGTGACGGGCCTGTTCGTGCGGATCGGTGGTGGTGCGGACCGGTTGTCTGAGGATGGTGCGCAGCTTCTCCGGGGCGACTCTGCGGGGGTCGCTCAGGTAGACCTCGTGGTGCTTGCCGACCATGCGGAGACCGTTGTCGGGAATGAACTCGTGGTGCATCCGTGCCAGAACGTCGGCCTCGTCGTCGTAAGAGCCGACGTGCAGCGTCTGCACGCAGACTCCCTCGGACAGCGACTCCAAGCGGATATCGCCCAGGCGCGCCGGGTGATCTTTGCTTCCGGCCTGCTTGACGGCGGCGTCGAACATCTGCTGGTCGATCCAGTCCGGAGTCGCGATCATCAACGTCCAGTCCCACCGGGACTTGTCACGCGACACCGTGAAGGAGCCCATGTCCTCGGCCCACCACAGCCCCTCCAAGGGCATGACGACGTAGTCGCGTCCGAGGTCTCGCTTGCTGGCGAACTTCAACCTGTAGGCCACCGGGTAGAGCGCTTCGACCGCTTCGGTGTAGGCGGGGGAGGTGTTCGGGTCACCGTGGCCGTCGATCATGAGGTACTGCATGTCGGGCACGTCGACGATCCGGAACTGGTCTCGTCTCGCCCGGTAGGCGTCGAGGTCCTTCTTGAAGTCGATCTTGTCGGTCATCGGGCACCTGGACTCGGGTGGCGAGCCACGACCTTTCTGCCTCAGGGAGGCTCAGCGAGTAGGAGAACAGAACACCTCGCGCGCCGGCAGCGCGAGCAGGCCGCCAGTTTCAGGCCACGTCACGCCGCCGCGAATGAACCTCTGGAACTACGTCCGCTTTGTGGATGTGAACCGCGGCCCGGTGATCCCGCCGTGTTGAGTGTCCGTAGCGACTGCAGATCCGACGCTCGGACGTGACATCGTGCGGGAGGTGCCACATGTCTGTGACGCAGATCGACATCGATGACGACGCCCTGGAACGGGTCATGGCTCTGGCCAAGGTCAGGACCAAGAAGGAGGCGGTCAATCTCGCTCTGCGCTTCTACGCCGAGCAGCAGGAGCGTGCGGCGCGTATCAGCCGCCACTTCGAGCGTGCCCGTGAGTGGGGTGCCGTCGAGGATGCCGAGGGGAACGTACGTGACCGGGCGTCCCAGCACGGCCGCGTAGTCCTCCGTGAACCCGTGCATGCCCTTCAGCTCCGGGCCGTTGAGGTCGTGGGACTTCGAGAGCCTCTTCGCGTGCGGCATGCTCGGCAACACGCTTACGGCCATCGGGCTTCCCGCGAGCGCCGAAGAGTGGGGGGGGCGGGACG
>NZ_VJZE01000163.1 GCF_009377205.1 Streptomyces phyllanthi | reverse complement strand
GCACGGAACCGAAGTGGTAGTCCACCACCAGGTCCGCCGGAGTCGCCGTGGAGAAGACACCCGCCTCCTGCCCCTCCTCCACCAGCGCCCGGAACCGCTCGTGGTACCGGCGCCGTTCGGCCCGCACCTGCTTGTTCTTCTCGGGGCTCAGATGATGCATCGACCGGAAGAAGATCATCGCGTCGTCGAGGTTCTCGATCGTCGTGACGACGACATCCGCCGCGGCGGCCCGGAGCCGCTTCTCGATCGGCTCGTCGGCGTCCGCGAACGCGTCCAGCCGCTCCTGCTGGACCCGCAGCACCCGCGCGTACACCTCGTGCAGCAGATCGTCCTTGGAACCGAAGTAGTGGTACAGCGCGCCCTTGGTGACCCCCGCCGCCTCCACGATCTCCTGCACCGAGGTGCGGTCGTAGCCCCGCTCGGCGAAGAGCCGGGTGGCGGCGGCCAGCAACCGCCGTGGGACGGGCGTACCGTCTCCGTCCGTCGTCCTGGGCACTGCCGCCACCTGCCTTCCCGTCGTCTTCTGTTTTCGCCGTGCCGTTCTCACCCACCGGCCGCCCGCCGGACACCTCCGCGCGGCCGACCCGCCGAACACACGGCCCCTGACGGAGGATCTTCCCACTCTCCAGGATCGGCAACTCGGGCAGGTCGGGTCAGCGCACAGCCTCCCACTTCTGCTGGATGTGGTTCATACCGGTCAGCCAGCGGTCCGGATCAGCGGCCCGCGCCCGGTAGTACTCGGCGGCCTCCGGGTGCGGGAGGATCAGGAAGCGGTCCTCCTCGATCCCCCTGAACAGCGCGTCCGCCACGTCCTCGGGTTCGATCGCGGTCGGCGCGAGCACGATCTCCCCCGCGCTGCCGGACGCGGTGAGCATGTCGGTGCGCACACCCTGGGGGCAGATCGCGTGGACCTTCAGACCGCGGTGGCGGTACGTCAGCGACAGCCACTCGGCGAAGGCGTACGCGCCGTGCTTGGTGACGCTGTAGGGCGCGGCACCGATCATGGTCAGCAGCCCGGCGGCCGAGACGGTCGAGACGAAACGGCCGCTGCCGCGCTCCAGCCAGGCGGGGAGCAGTTCCCGGGCCGCGCGCACGTGGGCCATCACGTTGACGTCCCAGGCGAGCGCCCAGACCGCCTCCTCGGCCGACTCCGTGCCACCGGAGCCGAGGCCGGCGTTGGCGCAGTAGACATCCACCGTGCCGCCGAGCACGTCGCGGGCCTCGGCGACGATCGCCGAGGCGTCGCCCGGGACCGCGACTCCCCCGATCTCGCCGGCCACGGCCTTCGCCCTGTCCGCGTCCAGGTCGTTGACGACGACCCGTGCGCCCTCGGCCGCGAAACGGCGGGCCAGCGCGGCACCGATACCGCCTCCCGCTCCGGTGACGACCACTCCCGCACCCTGCACGGCTCCCACGCTCGGTCTCCTTCGACGCGACGGCACTCGGCCCAGCCGGACCCTCAGAACTCAGAACCTTGAGAGACTTCAGACTAACCAGTCGGTATGTAGCGAGGGAAGGGTCCTCCAGGACCGTGTGAAGCGTGTGCGCAGCGCCCGCCGACCGCGTTTCCCTCGTTCCGCGTTTCCCTCGTTCCGCGTTCCCGGTTCGCGCGCTAGCGTCCATGGCCCTGACGGTTCCGTCCATCACGGAGGTCACCCCCATGCGCCTGTCGAGACGGGCACTGCTCACCGGCACCACCGCCGCCACCCTGACCGCGGGCTCGGCCCCGGTGGGCCGCGCCGCCGCCGCTCCGGCGGGCGGACGCCGATTACGGACCGGCTTCGAGCGGCTCGCCGCCGGCGGGTACGCGCTGCTCGACGGCGAGCGGGTGGGCGTCGTCACCAACCCGACGGGCGTGACCCGCGACGTCCGCCACATCGTCGACGTGATGCACGCCGACGACCGCGTGGACCTGGCCGCCGTCTTCGGTCCCGAGCACGGCTTCCGGGGCACGGCCCAGGCGGGCGGTTCCGAGGGCCGCTACGACGACCCGGCGACCGGGCTGCCCGTCTACGACACGTACCAGAAGAGCGGCCGGCCGCTCGCCGACGTCTTCACCGCCTCCGGGGTCGACACGGTCGTCTTCGACATCCAGGACGTGGGCGCCCGCTTCTACACGTACATCTGGACGCTGTACGACTGCATGGAGGCCGCCCTGCTCGCGGGCAAGCGGTTCGTGGTGCTGGACCGGCCCAACCCGGTGACCGGACGCTCCGCCCGTGGCCCCGTACTGCACAAGGAGTTCGCGACCTTCGTCGGGCGGCAGCCGATCTCGCAGGCGCACGGGATGACGGTGGCGGAGCTGGCGCGGCTGTTCAACGGGGAGTTCCTGACCACGCCCGTACCGCTGGACACCGTTGCGATGTCGGGGTGGGGGCGGTCGGACTTCTACGACTCGTCCGGGCTCCCCTGGGTGCCGCCGAGTCCCAACATGCCGACGCCCGACACGGCCCTCGTGTACTCGGGGACGTGTCTCTTCGAGGGCACGAACCTGTCGGAGGGGCGCGGGACCACCCGGCCGTTCGAACTGCTCGGAGCGGAGGGGATCGACCGGCGCTGGGCCGAGGCCGTGAACCTGCTCCGGCTGCCCGGTGTCCACTTCAGGGAGGCGTACTTCACGCCCACGTTCTCCAAGTTCCAGGGCAGGACGGTCGGGGGTGTGCAGATCCATGTCCACGACCGGGCCGCGTACGACCCCGTACGCACCGGTGTCGCCCTGCTCGTGACCGCGAAGAGCGTCTGGAGCGGCTTCGCCTGGCGGCCCGACCACTGGATCGACAAGCTGACCGGCTCCGCGCGGGTGCGCACGATGATCGACGCGGGCGCGGGCACGGACGAGGTCGTCGCGGGCTGGCAGGACGAGCTCGCGGAGTTCCGGCGCGTGCGCCGGGAGTACCTCCTGTACGGCTGAACCGGCCCCGTCGGCCCGTCGGTTCACCGGCACATCAATTCGGGTGTGTCCGGTCGTACGCGACGTATGGCCAACCGGCGCCCCCGGCGGGACGATGCGCGCAGAGCGCACGACCGACGGGGGCCGAAGGGGGCTCGGCATGGCGGATCAGGACGTGAGCGTGACTCCCTACTGGGAGCTGACCTTCGACGCGGACGGTGACGTGGACCGCGGGCAACGGGACCGGCTGCTCGGGGAGGTCGTGGAGCGCGGGGTGAAGGACCTGGTGTTCTTCGCGCACGGCTGGAACAACGACCGTTCCGGCGCGACCCGGCTCTACAGCCGCTTCTTCGAGCCGTTCCCCGCGCTCGCGCCGGGGGCGGGCCTCGGGTACGTGGGCGTCCTGTGGCCGTCGATGCGGTTCTCGGACGAGCCGATCCCCGACCTGCCGAAGTCGGTGGTCGCGGAGGTCCCTGCGGCCGCGCGCCCGGTGCTCGACAAGGGCACCCGGCACGCGCTGCTGGAGGTCTTTCCGGGGCGGGCCACGGTCGTGGAGCAGTTGGCACGGCTGCTGGACCAGCAGCCGGACGAGAGCGCCTCGCTGGAGGAGTTCGGGCGGCTCGTACGCCTGCTGGTGGAGGTACGGCCGCAGGGTCCGCAGGCGGCGTTCGCGGCGGACACGCTGGCCGAGGGCGTGCCGGAGGGCGACCCCGAGATGCTGTTCGGGGACACGGTGGCGATGTGCGGGGAGTTCGCGGAGGCACTGGCACAGAGCGAGAACGGCTCCGGTGCCGCAGCCGCCGCCGTACAGCCGCAGTTGTGGGACGGCGGCAAGGAACTGCTGCGCCAGGCCACCTACTTCGCGATGAAGCGGCGCGCGGGCACGGTCGGTGAGCGCGGACTCGGGCGGGCCGTCGGGCAGCTCGCGCACACGGCACCCGACGTACGCGTGCACCTCGTGGGGCACAGCTTCGGGGGGCGGCTGGTGTCGTTCGCGCTGCGCGGGCTGCCCGAGGGCGTGCGCACGGTGAAGTCGGTGACGCTCCTTCAGGCCGCCTTCTCCCATTACGCCTTCGCGGCCCGGCTCCCCCACGACACACGGTCGAGCGGGGTCCTGAACGGTCAGCACAAGCGCATCGACGGCCCCCTGGTGTGCTGCCACTCCCGCCATGACTCGGCGCTCGGCACGATCTACCCGCTCGCCTCCCGTATGGCGGGCGACGCCCGCGCGATCACCGGCTTCGGCGTCGGGAGCCTCCTGGGCAAGAAGTGGGGCGCGCTGGGGTACGGCGGGGTGCAGGCCGTGAAGGGCACGCGCTCGTATCTGCTGGCCGACGCGCTCAAGGCCCGGCTGCCCTCGTCCGGCTGCGTGAACATCGACGCCGCCGCGGTGGTGAAGCGCGGCGGGCCGCCCGCCGGTGCCCACAGCGACATCTGCCACAGGGAGCTGGCGCGGGTGGTGCTGGCGGCGGGCCGAATCGCCTGACCCGCCGCCGCGTACCTCACCGCCGTGGCCGTGTTACCGGTGCGAGGTGAACTCCACCACCTGCTGGAACGTCGGCCGGTTCTGCCAGCTGATCTTGCTGTGCTTTATGCCGCCGAGCGGGCGCTGGATGATCGAGTCGGCGCACCACTGGTCACCGGCCGAGCAGTTCTCGTCGCCCGGGTAGACCTGCGCCGCGGTCTTTCCGGCCGCCTCCTTCAGGGTGCTGATCAGGACGTTCCGGCAGCCGCTGAGGGTGCCGCCGCCGCAGTACTTCCGGTCCAGGCCGCCCTGCACCGAGTCACCGAGCACCGCCCGGATGTCCTTGTCGACGTAGGACCACCAGCCGTACTGGAAGGAGCTGCCCGCGTGCGAGCCGGTGGGCCCGTGCGCGGCCGACGGGGACTCGTCGATCGGCAGGTTGGCGTTCATGGCGGTGTACAGCTCGCTGCCGAGGCCCGGTTCGAACTCGGCCTTCACCAGCAGCGGCCACCAGGCGTCCAGGACGCGGATCGCCTCGGCGTTGGCGTAGGTCTTGGAGCCCGCCGAGGTCTCGGTGCGCCTGGCGCCCGCCGACACCCAGGTCTGCAGCTTGGTGACGGCCGCCGCGACCGTGGAGTCCGTGACCGTCGAGGAGTTGACGACCCTCAGCAGCTTGGGCAGCACGTCCTCGGCGCGCAGGTCGGCGAGGCCCGCCTCGGCCATCGCCTTCACGAGCTGGGCCCTGGTGACGCCGCCCGCGGCCACCAGCTTCTTCACCCGGTCGTCGAGGAGGTTGCCGCGATGCACCGAGCCGTTGCCCCAGGGGGCCGTCGTGTAGTCCTTGGCCTGCTTGTTGTTCCAGGAGATGTAGTAGTCCTGGTCGATGGAGTTCGGGTGGGCCGACGCGGGCGTGTAGTCGGCGGTGTTGGTCGCCGGGTCCCAGCCCCGCCACTCGTACGCGGACCGCGCCCACACCGGGAACTCCGCGTCGACCCCGTTCGCGCGCACCGGGTTGTCACCGCTGTTGTAGTACGCGGTGTGCTCGGAGTCGGCGTAGAACCAGTTGAAGGTGTAGTTGATGTGCTGCACCGCCTCCTGGAAGTCCTCCGGGCCCTTGACGAAGCCGGGGTCGTTCAGCATCTGGAAGCCGATGATCGAGTCGGCCTCGTGCATGAAGGAGGAGCGCAGGGTGGTGTACGCGACCTTCTTGCCGCCGACCGTCGCGCGGTGCGTCACCGGTCCGTACTTCGTGCGCCAGACCTGCATGCGGTAGGAGCCCGCCGCGGTGTCGTCGGCGGTGGTGGGCTTCCAGGCGTTGGTCTGTTCGACCTTCTCCATCGCCGTGCAGGTGCCGTTGTAGAGGTAGTGGGTGTCGTCCTGGCACAGCTCGACCGCGTAGGTGTCGATGATGTCCTGGCCGGAGGTGGTGGCGCTCCAGGAGTAGTCCTGGCCGCGGCCGAGTTCGACGTACATGCTCAGACCCGCGAAGGAGGCGCCGCGGGCGCTGATGCCCGGGCCCTGGATCTCCTGGAGCAGGAGCAGCTGGGGTGCGAAGTAGCCGGTCTGGGGGCCGAAGACGGCGATCGGGTGGCCGCTGGCGGTGTGCTCGCCGCTGACCACGAGGGCGTTGGACATACCGCGCTTCGCCGAGCTGAGGGCGCTCGCGGTCGCCGTGGCCGAGGTGCTGGTGGCGGTGGAGCCGGCCGCGCTGCCGGTGCGGTCGTAGACCAGCGGCTCCTCGGTCACCGAGCCGTCGTCGGGGAGGGCGATGCCCTGCGGGTCGTCGGGCTTCGTCGCGTACGGGAAGCTGCCGTCGTGGACGGTGAGCACGGCCTCGGGGTCGTTGCGCTCACGGAAGGACTCCCAGAGCTTGGTGCCCTCGGCGACGCCGTACTTCTCCTGTGCGGCCAGCAGGGAGATCGCGTTGTTGACCTCGCCGCCGCCTCCGGAGCCGAAGAGGGCTCCGATGACCGAGCCCAGCGCCACCAGGTCGGTGATCTTGAACTTCTCGATGGTCCCGGCGTTGGTGACGGAGTCCTTGTGGCCGGTCAGGACGTACTCGCCGGGGAAGTAGCGGCCGCTGTCGGAGGCGTCGATATAGGCGTTGATGCCGTCGAGGTAGGCGTTCGCGTCGGCGAGTGCCTGCCGGCCGCGCTCGCCGTTCGTCGCGACCGCGTTGTCGATCTGGGCCTGCAGATCGGCTTCGGTGTACGGCGCGTGGCGCCAGAACTCCTGCTCCAGGCCCTGGTTGGAGGGGTCACCGCCCGCGAAGGGCGTCAGCTTGCCGCGGCCCACGTGCCGGAAGACGTCCATCAGCCACAGCCGGTCCTGTGCGGCCGCATAGCCGGCTCCGAACTCGGTGCCGTATCTGGTGGTACCGGTGATGTGCGGCACACCCGTCTTCTTGTCGCGGACGATCGTGACGTCCGTGCGGCCGGCGGGCTTGAGGGTGGAGGCGACCTGGTCGGAGGCAACGCCGAAGGAGGCGTCGTTGAAGAAGTCGTTGATCTTGGCGTTGGTGAGACCGGAGTACCCGGTGGCCAGGTTGGCGTACGGCCCGAGCTGGTTGGAGGCGTTCTCCGGCATGGAGCCGAAGGCCTGGTTGAGGAGGATCTGGGCGAGGGTGGCGTTGCCGTTCTGACCTGGCGGAAGGATGTCGGAACACTGCCCGCCGCAGTAGTCGTCGGCGGCCGCCGCCGCTTCGACGGCGGCCGTGTCCGCGGCCGCCGCTTGGGAAAGCGGCGACAAAAGTCCGGCAATGAGGATGCATACGGATGCGCTCTTGAGGAACTCCGTGAATCTGTTGGGAGTTCTCACTCTGTCGAGCGTGGTGCGTGGGGTGCGCCAGGGCATGGCAACTCCTCCTGACGGGGGGTGGGGCCAGAGGTTACCGCCGGTATCCCCGGGTTTGAAGATGAGCATGCGTCAACATTTGGAAATCACCACGGCCGTCGGCACCGACATGGGCCGACGGGACGGGGGAAGGCGGCCATGAACCGCTCGACAGCCGGCTTACGGGGGCCATCCGAAATCGGATGGAGCCGAATCGCGTGTCGATACGTCTATTCGGCGACGTCCCGAACGAACGACGCCGAAGTGACCGAAGTACAGGTGCAGGTGTGACGGAGGTGCAGGGCGATGGCCGGTTTCCGGAGTCTCGCGAGACAGGTGCGCGATCCGAGGTGCGATCTGGCACTGCGGCGTTATTCGCTGCGCAAGTGCCTGGAGAGGTTCGCCCCTTACGGACATAGGGCGACCTGGGACCATTTGTGCTCCCGGGCCGGGTTCGGTCCCGAGGACCGTTCCCCGGATCCAGCGCGGCTCGTGGCCGCACTGGACGAGCTGGAGGAGGCCCGCTCCGTCTGGCTCGCCTACGAGGGGGAGTTCGCGCGGCGCCGCAAGAAGGAGAAGCACGACGGGCTGCGCAGGCCGGGCAGTATCGACGACTGGCACCGGCTGACCTGGGGGGGCTTCGGCGTCGCGTGGTGCGACGATCCGCGGGTCCACCCCCGTGAACCACTGGCCGAGGTGCTGCGCCGGCTGATCGCCGCGCTGGAGCGCGAACCGGGCAGGGTCTGCCCGGTGTGCGAGGGCGAGCGCCTCACCTGGAAGTACGACCTGGCCCACGAACCCTCGTCGGGCCCGGTCTGCACCGAGTGCGGCATCGTGGTTCCGCGCCCCGTGCTGACACCCGAGGCGCTGGCGGACGCCAGGCGCACTCGGGCGCGACTGCTGGTGTCGGCGTAAGGGCGGCGGGGGTGCGATGGGGATGCCGCACCCCCGTGCGATGAGTGGGACGGCGCGTCAGCCGGGGCAGTACCTCATGGCTCCTTGACGTCCGTGTGGATGGCGAGCTTGAACTCGGCGAGGGTGATCGGCGTGGCGATCTTCCCGTCTCTCAGGCCGCGCGCCGATATCTTCAGCCCGAGCGGCGTCTTCCGGTTCACGAACATCTGCCAGATGTACGTCCGGTACTGGCCGCCCCGGGTGATCGTGCTGTCACTGGTGGCCGTCGAGTCGTACCCCGACGAGGCGCCCAGCGGATCGCGCACGAACCGGGCCCGGTACTCCACGGCTCTGACGTCCGCCTCCCAGAAGACCATCGCGGACAGCACACCCCACCCTTCGTGACTGGGCCAGATCAGCCCGGAGCGCGCCTCGGGGAACTTGGCCGGCTTCTGGCCGCCCTTCGCCGGATCGTGCATCTTCCAGGGGTCGTACGACTCCTCGTTCTCCCCGTAGGGGAAGCGCACGAGGTGGTAGCCGTCCTTGTCGTACGTGATCTTCTGGGGCCCCGACCGCGCGGCCTCCCACTTCAACGAGCTGACCACGACGCTCATCGGTACTCCTCTTCCTGGGCCGGGATCCCTTCGGAACACGGCTCGTTGTCAGTGGCGCCTGGCAGCATCGGGGGCATGATGCAGGTCTGCCTGAACGGGGCCCGGGGGGCGGGCGACGGTGCGGTGGTGCCCCTGTCTCCGGGGGCACTGGCCGAGTCGGCGGCCGAGGCCGTCGCGGCCGGGGCGTCCGATGTGCATGTGCATATCAAATCTCCCTGTGGACAGGACACGTGGTCGGCGAGGGCGGTTGCGGCGACGGTCGTGGAGATTCGGTCAAGGGTCTGTGTGCCGGTCGGAGTGGCCGGCGGCTCCTGGGCGGACCCCGCTCCGGCCGCCCGCCTGGAGCGTGTGCGCTCATGGGAAGTTCTTCCCGACCACGCCTCGGTCAACTGGCACGAGCCGGGCGCGGAGGAGATCGCGGCGGCGCTCCTGGAGCGCGGAATCGGTGTGGAGGCCTGCATCAGGTCCGGCACGGACGCCGCCGAACGGTTCACCGCGTCCCCGCTCGCCCCCCACGTGCTCCGTGTGCGCGCGGAGGTGACGGACCCCTCGGCGGACACGGCGGAGGGGTCGGCCCGCGCGCTACTGGCCGAGCTGGGGGACGCCCTCCCCCAAGCTCTCGGCTCCGCCCGAGCGGGGAGGTACCCCCATCGGCCCGTCCTCCTGCACGGGGCGGAGGGCGGCGCCTGGCCGGTGCTGCGGCTGGCCGGACGACTGGGGCTCGCGACCCGTACGGGCCTGGCGGACACGCTGGTCCTGCCGGACGGGGAACGGGCCGTGTCGAACGCCCGGTTGGTGGCGGAGGGGCTCGCTCAGTACAGGCGGTCCCTGCGCTCCGGGCAGGGCAGCGCGAGCGCGCCCGCACGGGTGGCGAGGCCGTAGTCCCGGGATTCGAGACGTGCGGGAGCCTCATGGGCGAGCCAGGACTGGAGCTCTCGCACATCGGTGTCCCAGGCGTTGCCGAACAGGAACGGCGAGCGGTCGGAGAGCAGGTCGTCCAGCCACTGTTCCACGCAGCGCAGGAGATGCGCGTCGGCCACGGGGCCGGAGCCCCAGCGGTCGAGCAGCGGGGCGAAGGAGCCGAGGACGGCGGAGCAGGCCTGGAAGACGTCCTCGACCGGATGCGGCGGCTCCGGCGTCGCCAGGACCTCCTCCCACCAGGCCGACACGAACGCCTCGACGGCGGCGGCCTGTTCGGCGGGCCACAACCGCCAGTCCACCTCGCTCAGCCCGTGATTCCGCCAGCCGACCGGCCCCAGCGTGCCGTCCGCCAGCGCCCGTGCTCCCTGCGGGAGCAGACGGCGCATCACCGCGGCGTGGTCGTGGAAGTGGTCGGCGACCTCGAAGACGTACATCTCCAGCACGTCCGGCGGCACGCGCGTGTTCGGCGTGCGCAGGTAGGCGGTCTGCTCCGGCAGATGGCAGCGCCCGCAACCGGTCTCGCCGGGGCTCGTGAAGCCGTCGAAGACGGTGTCGACGGCCGCGAGCGCGGACTCGAGGGCGGGTGAGTGCATGGAGGCCGGTCCCGTCAGGACTCCGTGCCGGGCGGTTCGCCCCGGCCGAAGAGCGTGACCGTACCAGCCGCAAATCCGTTCGCTCCACCCCTTTCCCGTACGGACAGTTGGGGGCGATGACTCCACCAGAGCACCCACGTCCCTGAGGACCCGAGGACCCGAGGAGAGCCCCGATGTCGACGCTGCGCGTCACCGCCGAAGTGCTGACCGTCCATGAGCATCCGAACGCAGACGCGCTCGAACTGGCCCAGGTGGGCCTGTACCGGGCCGTCGTCGCGAAGGGCGCCTACCGCACCGGTGAGACCGCCGTCTACATCCCGGAGCAGTCGGTGCTCCCGGCCGGGCTGATCGAGGAGCTGGGGCTGACCGGACGGCTGGCGGGCGGCAACGCGGACCGCGTCAAGGCGGTGCGGCTGCGCGGTGAGCTGTCGCAGGGCATCGTGTGCCGCCCGAAGGCGCTCGCGGCCGTGGATCTGGCTCGGGCCGCCACCGAGGGAACCGACTTCGCGGAGCGGCTGGGCATCACCAAGTGGGTGCCGCCCATCCCGCCCACGATGAACGGCGACGTGGAGTCCGCGCCCGACCTCCTGCCCTGGGTCGACATCGAGAACATCCAGCGCTACCCGGACATCTTCACCCCCGGCGAGCCGGTGGTCCTGACCGAGAAGCTGCACGGCTCGGCCTGCCTGCTGACCTACGTGGCCGACGGGGGCCGCGTCCACGTCTCCTCCAAGGGCTTCGGTTCGAAGTCCCTCGCCCTGAGGGAGGACCCGCGCAACCTGTACTGGCGCGCGGTGCACGGTCACGGGGTGGCCGAGGCCGCGGCCCGGATCGCCGAGCGGCTCGGGGCGCGCCGGGTGGGTGTCTTCGGTGAGGTGTACGGGGCCGGGGTGCAGGACCTGACGTACGGCGCCGACGGTCGCCGCGACACGCTCGGCTACGCCGTCTTCGACGTGTCCGCGGAGATCGACGGCCAGGTCCGCTGGCTGAACGCGGCGGACCTGCTCGACGGCGGACTGCCGCTCGTCCCGCGGCTGTACGAGGGCCCGTACGACATCGACCGCGTCCTGGAGGTGGCAACCGGCCGGGAGACCGTCTCGGGGCGCGGGCTGCATCTGCGCGAGGGTGTGGTGATCCGCCCGGCAACCGAGCGGTACAGCCCGGTGACCGGCGGACGGGCCATCGCGAAGGCGGTCAGCCCGGCGTATCTGACGCGGAAGGGCGGGACCGAGTACGAGTGACGCCCGCGGGGTCACCGAGGACGGGTGACTCCCGGGGCCGCGCAGAAGTGACTCCCACGGGATCGGGGGATCCGTGGGCCGGGGAGCCCGGAGGCCGTGCCGCTCAGCGGCAGCCGCCGGGCTCCTCCCGTTCGGGCGTCCGCTCGCACCCCTGCTCGGGCACCGGCCCGGATTCCCGCTCGGGCGTCCGCTCGGCTCGCCGCCGTACGCCGTTCCCGCGCTCGACCATGAGGCGGGAGCCGCTCCGCCGCTCGCCGAAGGCGTCGTCCGGGTTGGAGAGCACACAGGTGTCCAGGGACAGGCAGCCGCAGCCGATGCAGTCGGTGAGGTGGTCGCGCAGCCGGTTGAGCTGTTTGATGCGTTCGTCGAGCTCGGACCGCCAGACCTCGGAGAGGTGGGCCCAGTCCTGTCGGGTGGGCGTGCGTTCCTCGGGCAGTTCGGCGAGGGCGTCGCGGATCGTGGCGAGCGGGATGCCGACGCGCTGCGCGGCCCGTACGAAGGCGACGCGGCGCAGTGTGTCACGGCTGTAGCGGCGCTGGTTGCCGGAGGTGCGGCGGCTGTTGATCAGGCCCTTGGACTCGTAGAAGTGCAGGGCGGAGACTGCGGCGCCGCTGCGGGCCGACAACTGGCCGACGGTCAACTCGTGGATCTTCTCGGGGATCTGGGGCACCCCTCAGAGCCTACTCATCGCGTCACCCGGCCGGTCCGTTGACAGGGGCCTTCCGCCGGACCATGCTAAGCAGTTGCTTAGAGAGATCGCTTGACATGGGCGGCGCAGACACACGGGAGGCCGGAGCATGGCAGAGCCGAGGACGTTCAGGTCCGCCGACGAGCTCAAGGCGGCGGTGGGCGAGCAACTGGGGTACAGCGACTGGCTGGAGATCGACCAGAAGCGGATCGACCTGTTCGCGGACGCCACGGGCGACCACCAGTGGATCCATGTGGACCCGGAGAGGGCGGCGACGGGTCCCTTCGGGACGACCATCGCGCACGGGTACCTGACCCTGTCGCTGCTGCCGCTCCTGGTGCCGCAGGTGATGAAGGTCGACAACATCAGGATGGGCGTCAACTACGGCACGAACAAGGTGCGCTTCCCCGCACCCGTCCCCGTGGGTTCGCGGCTGCGCGCCACGGCGGCCCTCAAGGAGGTCACCGAGGCGGGTGGCGGCGTCCAGGTGACGGCCGCGGTCTCCGTGGAGCGCGAGGGCGGGGACAAGCCGGTGTGCGTCGCGGAGTCGATCTCGCGCTACTACTTCTAGTTCCGCACTGCTTCTGGTTCCGCACTGCTTCTGGTTCCGCACTGCTTCCGGTTCCGCACTGCTTCCGGTTCCGTCTTGCCCTGAGCCCGCCAGGGGCGTGTTCCGGCTCCGCCCGACTCTGGGCCCGCCGGGGGCGTGGCTACCCCTTGGCCCCCACCATCCGCAGCACGAGGTCGGCGTACAGCGCGCCGACCTCGTCGGGCGTCCTGGGGCCGTTCACGTTGAACCAGCGGGCCACGTCGATGCACAGGGAGAGCACCGCGAGGGTGGTGCCCCTGACGTCGGGGACGTCGAAGTCGCCCGCCGCCACGCCGTCCTCGATGATCCCGCGCACGGCCGCGTCGTTGCGCCGCCGCAGCTCCACGATCTCGGCGCGCGCGTCCGGGCCGAGGGCGTCCAGTTCGTACTGCACGACCCGCGCGACGGTGTGCTGGCCGGCGTGCCACCGGACGAAGGACCGTACGGCCTCGGCGAGCCGCTCGGCGGGGGTGCCCTCGCTGTCCGCGGCCGTCCGCAGCACGTCGAGCGCCTTCTCGTGCCCGATGCGGCTGATCCGGTGGAGCAGCTCTTCCTTGGTCTTGTAGTGGATGTAGAGCGCGGCCGGGCTCATACCCGCGCGGCCCGCGATGTCACGGGTCGTCGTCGCGTGATAGCCGCGTTCGGCGAAGGCCTCCACCGCGGCGACGAGCAACCGCCGGGCCGCGTCCGGGGTGACCTCGCCCCACGGCTGCGGCTCGCCGCCGACCGTCTCCTCCGCCGTACTCATCTCTCGCTCGTCCCTTCCCGTGGCAGGACGAATACCATACCTCCGAAGGTGAGCGGTTGCTTAGAGAGGCCGTTCAGGGCCGTGCGCGACGCGCTCAGAGCCTCTCGAACGGGTGGTAGGACCGGTCCTCCTGCTTGTCCCGGATCACCTTGGCCAGAGTGAAGGCGGAGGTCACCAGGTAGAGGACGGCGATGCCGAGGAACGCGCGCACCCAGGCGTCGGCCTCCAGCTTGAAGATGCCGATCGTGGTGGCCACCATCGCGACCACGAAGGAAGCGACGGCCTGCCCGAAGTAGGCGGATGTGGACTGCTGCTTGACCGTTGTCTCACTCATGCGGACAAGGATCGGCGGACGTGGCCACCGCCACATCCGCCGTCGTACTCAGCGCGTACTCAGAACGCCGAAACCCCGGTCAGCGCCCGCCCGATGACGAGCTTCTGTATCTGGCTGGTCCCCTCGTACAGGGTCATGACGCGGGCGTCCCGCAGCAGTTTGCCGACCGGGTACTCGTCGATGTAGCCGTATCCGCCGAAGACCTGGAGGGCGTTGTTCGCGGCGCGTACGGCGGCCTCGGAGGAGAAGAGCTTGGCCTTGCTGGACTCGGTGGCGAAGGGGAGCCCGCGGTCGACGAGGTCGGCGACGCGCCAGGTGAGCAGCCGGGCCGCGTCGACGTCCACGGCGATGTCGCTGATCAGCTCCTGCACCAGCTGGTGGTGCGCGATGGTCTTCCCGAACTGCTCGCGCTCGGTCGCGTACGCCACGGCCGCGTCCAGCGCCGCCTGGGCGATCCCGACGCAGCCCGCGGCCACCGACATCCGCCCCTTGGCCAGGGCGGACATGGCCACCGTGAACCCCTTGCCCTCGGGCCCCAGCAGGGCGCTCGCGGGCACCCGCACCCCGTCGAGGACCAGTTCGGCGGTGGCCTGCCCGCGCAGACCGAGTTTGCCGTGCACGGCGCGGCGGGTCAGTCCGGGCGTGTCCGTGGGCACGAGGAAGGCGGAGACGCCCTTGTGGCCGGGGGCGTCGGTGGACCGCGCGAAGAGCAGCACCACATCGGCCCAGGTCCCGTTGGTGATGAACATCTTGGAGCCGTTGATGACGTAGTCGTCCCCGTCCCGCACGGCCCGGGTGGACAGGTTTCCCGCGTCGGACCCGGTACCGGGCTCGGTGAGGCCGAAGCACCCCACGTACTCCCCCGCCGTGAGCCCCGGCAGCCACCGCCCCTTCTGCTCCTCGCTGCCCCAGTGCGCGACGGTCTTGGCGACGAGCCCGAGCGAGACGGAGACGATCCCGCGCACGGAGGAGTCGCCCCGCCCCAGCTCCTCGGTGACCAGGCAGTACGCGAGGTGGTCACCGCCGGAGCCGCCGTACTCCTCGTCGATGGTGAGCCCGAGGAACCCGACGTCACCGAGCCGCTTCACGATGCCCCGGTCGACGGCCTCGGCGCGGTCCCACTCGACGACGTGCGGCGCGATCTCGCCCGCCACGAAGTCCCTCGCGAGCTGTCGGACGGCGGTCTGCTCCTCGCTGAGCCCGAGATTCACCACACGTCACTCCCCGGCGAGACGGCGCGTCACGGCACGTAAATTACCACTGCTAGTTTTCTTTCCCGGCCCTACTATGTGCGCCATGGCCCGACCGCGCAAGCCCCTCCTGAGCACCGACCGGATCGTGACGACGGCACGGGAACTGGTGGACGCGGAGGGCCTGTCGGCGGTCTCGACCCGCCGTCTCGCCGCCGAGCTGGGCGTGAGCGGGCCGTCCCTCTACAACCACTTCCGCACGAAGGACGACATCCTCGACGCCGTCGCGGACTCGGTGAGCGCGCAGGTCGACCTCTCGATGTTCGAGGACGGCCGCGACTGGCGTACGGCGCTGCACGACTGGGCCGTCTCGTACCGTGCCGCCCTGCGCGACCACCCGAACATCGTCCCCGTCCTCTCCCGCGGCCCCGGGCGCCGCCCGGCCGGTCTCCGTGTCGCCGACGCCGTCTTCGGCGCGATGGTCGAGGCCGGCTGGCCTCCGGCCCAGGCGACGTCCATCGGGGCCCTCATGCGGTACTTCGTCATGGGCTCCGCCCTCGGCTCCTTCGCGGGCGGTTTCGTCGACGACGCGACGGCGTACGACCCGGCCGCGTACCCCCATCTGAGCCAGGCGCATCTGCTCGCCGACCAGCAGGAGAAGATCGACGAGCGGGCCTTCGAGACGGGGCTGACGGCTCTCCTGGACGGCCTCGCGGCCCAGTTCGAGCAACTGCGGCGGGGACGCTCCTAGGGGACGTCCCCGGGGGCGTCCCCCAAAAGCGTCCCTAGGGGGTGTCGCCGTCCTGTGTCACCCTCCCCGCCAGCACCTTGATGGACACCAGCGCGATCGCGGCCAGCCCGATGATGTACGCGGAGACCGCCATGCTCGTCCCCGTCGCCTCCAGCAGCAGCACCATGACGAAGGGCGCGAGCCCGCCGCCGAACACCGCCGCGATCTGGTAGCCGAGCGAGGCGCCCGTGTACCGCATCTCGGGGGTGAACAGCTCGGCGAACAGGGCGGCCTGAGGGCCGTACATGATGCTGAGGAAGCAGCCGGCGACGAACGTGCCGACGGCCAGCCACAGCAGCGAACCCGTGTCGATGAGCAGGAACATCGGCACGGCCCACAGGGCGATACCGGCGGCGCCGAACGCGTAGATACGGATGCGTCCGACGCGGTCGGAGAGGGCCGCGGCGGCCGGGATGAGCACGAGCTGGGTGAGGCTCACACAGAGCGACACCGCGAGAACCGCACCGCGCTTCATGTCGAGTTCGCGGGTCGTGTAGTCGAGGACGCCGGTGATCAGGATGTAGAAGGTCGCGGTGTTCACCGCGAAGGAGCCGCCCGCCAGGAAGACCGTGCCGAGGTGGCCGCGCAGGATCGTGCGCAGGGGGGAGCTCTGCTCGCCTCTCTCCTTCTCCGCCAGCTTCCGTTCGGCCTCCCGGAACGCGGGGGTCTCCTCGACGTGGCGGTGGATGTACCAGGCGAGGCCGAGTACGAACAGTCCGACGAGGAACGGCACGCGCCAGCCCCAGGCGGTGAACGCGGTGTCGCTCGTGGCCGCGCCCGTGACGAGGAAGACCGTGTTGGCGCTCACCACGCCGATGGGCACGCCGAGCTGGACGAGGCTGCCGTACACACCGCGCTTGCCCTCCGGGGCGTACTCGGTGGCGAGCAGCATGGCGCCGCCCCACTGGGCGCCGACGGCGATGCCCTGGAGGACGCGGAGGAGGACGAGCAGGACCGGAGCGGCGATCCCGATCGTGTCGTACGTGGGGAGGAGACCGATGCCGGTCGTGGCGATGCCCATCAGGGTGAGGGCGAGGACCAGCATGGGCTTGCGGCCGCGCTGGTCGCCGAGGTGGCCGGCGATGATGCCGCCGAGGGGGCGGGCGAGGAAGCCGACCGCGAAGGTGGCGAACGCGGCGAGGACTCCCGCGGAGGGGCTGCCCGCGGGGAAGTAGAGGTCGCCGAGGACGAGTGCGGCGGCTATGCCGAAGACGAAGTAGTCGTACCACTCGACGGCCGAGGCAAGGGCGGCGGCCGTGGCGACCTTGCGGCGGTGCCGGGTGTCGGGGGC
>NZ_VJZE01000162.1 GCF_009377205.1 Streptomyces phyllanthi | reverse complement strand
AGTCGCGGGTGGGCCCGTAGCTCATCAGCCCGTCGGCGTAGACATGCACGTCCGCGTCGGTGAAGATCTCCGTCAGGGCCTTGGCCGGCGCCGCGGTGACGGACTCCACGACCAGCTCGACGGGATCGTCGCCGAGCTCCCACTGCCGGGCCAGCAGCCGCCGCAGCAGGATGGCGTCCGTGGGCTTGGGAACCCAGGTGCCGGGGTGGTACGGGGAGATCTCGCGGTTGTAGTCCAGGACCCGGTCGAACCGCCCCGCGACACGGTCGAAGCCGGGCATCTCCGGCAGCTGCGCCGCCGTCTCCGGGATGGGTGCGTTGTTCGACACCAGCAGAATCCGTCGACCGTCGTCGCGCGGCCCGAACAGGCCGGCGTCCAGCGCCGCCGCCAGCGTGGCGGCACCGTACAGCGTGGAGACCTCGAAGATCCGGGTGCGGGAGCCGGAGGGGGTGTGATGCACGGTCACGCGGCCTTTCCTCGTCGCGCCGAAAGCCTTCGTCGCTGCCCGGTCAGCAGCCGCTGCAACAACTGCCGCCGCCTGCCGTCCATACCCTCCAGAACCTCATCGAGGGCCGCCTGCGGCATCCGCCGAAGCGCCGCCGCCGACTCCTGACGCAGCCGGCGGGCCAGGCCCGGCTCCAGCCGGTCCGCGTTGGTCAGATGGAAGGCGATCAGCGCGCAGTACGTGCGCAGAGCCTTCGGCAGGAACCGCTCCGCCTCGTCGTCGGCCAGGACGGTCCGGAGCATGGCATCGTGCGCGGGGATGAAATCCAGCTGCCGGTCGTCGCCGACCTGGGTCAACGAGGTCTTCACCCCACGCCGGTAGAACACGCCGAGCTCGCCGGTGACCGCCACGCTCTCGGCGGCCAGGTGCATCCGCCACGTCCACAACCGGTCCTCAGCCGTGCGCAGCTCCGGCGCGAAGCGGTTCGCGCCGTCCTCGAACAGCCGGCGGTGGAACATCCCCGCCCATACGAAGACGTAGTCGACCATCGTCCCGCGATCGGCCGGGCCGATGCAGTCCCGGGCCGACAACGGCACCTCGCGCCGTGGAGCGGCCACTCGCGCCACAGTCCGTTCCCGGCCGGTGACCCGCACATGGTCGGCGCGTACGAAGTCACAGCCCAGCCGGCCCATGGCCGCGGTCAGACCGTCCAGATAGCCCGGGCCGTACCAGTCGTCACCGTCCAGAAACGTCAGATACTCGCCCCGGGCCGCGTCGATACCGGTGTTGCGGGCGCAAGCGATACCCAGGTTCGACTCGTGCCGGATGATGCGCGCGTTCGGCAGCCGCTCCGCCGCACGCTCCAGCAATTGGGGAGTCGCATCCGTCGAGCAGTCGTCGACAAGAATGAACTCCCGGTCGTCGCGGGCATTCCTCATCAGACTGCGCAACGTGTCCTGAGCGAAGGCCTGCACATTGTGAAAAGGCACGATGACCGAGGCATTGAGCACCTCGGAAGGCTAGCAAAGGGAAGTGGCGACCAGCCCCGTCGGTCTGCCGCCCCCGGCGGGACAAGGAGCCCTGTGCACATCGGTCCGGCTCCTCTCCCTTGGTTGTCGACCGGGTATCGCCCCTTGATCCTGCGGGTACCGAGCCTTGATCCCGCGGGTCCCGAGCCTCCGGCCGGAATCGGATCGCCGAATTCCGGGAAGAGGGTGAGAGGGCGGTCCGGCATCCACCATTGCCTGGAGCTTGATATCAGGTGAACTACGCGTTGCGGTGCCGTGAATCAGGCTTCTTCTCAGCGTGCTCGGGCCCCGATTCGCCGTTCATCGATGTGCTGTTAACCGTTTGTTGCATTCTGGTTGGGCGGAAGCTCGGAATGGCTTCCTAGCGTCTTCGACGTGCCAGCAAGTACCAGGAAGCCTCTGAGGATCGCCGTTCTCGCGGATTCCGATACCCGGTGGAAGTGGGGCGCGCTCACCGCGAGCCGCATCTCTCCGGAGCATTCGGACATCCGCCTGGACGGATATCTCCTGCGCGGCCGTGCCACCCCCACCGCCCGCCAGCTCGACGAGGTCGGCGTCCACGCGGACTCGATCCGCGAGGTCACCGGCGTCGAGTTCCTGCGCGCCATGAGCGAGGCGGGTGGCGACAGCGAGGCGGGTGGCAGTGGGAAGGCGTACGACCTTCTCGTGCTCGCCCTCGTCGGGGGCGGCGTCCAGGCCATGCTGCACGGCCTCAGGAACGCCTGGGGCACGCGGACCGGACGGCCCGTGGTCGTCACCGGCTATGTCGGCGTGGTCTACGAGAAGCTCGCCGACGGCCTGCTGCTGCGGCACGGCGCGGACCTCGTCCTCGCCAACTCCCGTCAGGACGCGGACCGTTTCCGCGCCGTGTACGAGGGGGTGGGCGCCGACGCCTCGGCGGTCACCGAGGTGGCGCTGCCGTTCCTCGGCGGCGCCCCCTACGAGAAGCACGACCCGTACACGGTCGTCTTCGCCGCCCAGCCCTCCGTCCCGGAGACCCGCAAGGACCGCACCTACCTGCTGAACCGGCTGGTCCAGCACGCCCGGCTGCACCCCGAGCGCGAGGTACTGCTGAAGCTGCGCTCCAAGCCCGGTGAGCACACCACCCACATCGAGGAGCTGCCGTACCAGAAGCTGGCGCAGCGGGTCGACCTGCCGCCCAACTTCCGCCTGGTGTACGGCAACATGGGCGAGGTCCTCGACCGGACCGACCTGCTGGTCACCGTCAGCTCCACGGCCGCCCTCGAGTCCCTGCACCGCCGTGTCCCCACGGTGGTCCTCACCGACCTGGGCGTCCGCGAGGCGCTCGGCAACCACCACTTCGTGGGCTCCGGCTGCCTCGCCTCCTGGGACCAGCTCGACGCCGGGCACGAGCCGGAGCCCGACGCCACCTGGGTCACCCGGCAGGGAGTCGCGGCCTACGGGTCGTACGAGACGGCCTTCGACCCGGCGCGCGAACGCATCGCCAAGCTGCTCGCCGCCGACGGACTCCCGACCCTCGACCCGTACTACACGCCCGTCACCGCGCCCGGCTATCTGCCCGGCATCCTCGCCCGCCACCACCTCGGCCCGGACGGCGCCCCGCTGCCCGGCGCCCCCGCCGCCGACAGGGAGCCCGGTCCCGTACGGCAGATCGTGCGCCGGGCGGCACGCGGCGCCTACCGCCACGGAGTGCAGCGCGTCGCACCCGTCATCCGGCGGATGGGGGAACTGTGAGCGCGGCCCGGGCGGCGGACACGTACGCCCTGAACCCTTCGCAAGGAGTGCATCCCATGCCCAACCCGGAAGCGGGCCAGGCGACTTCGGTACGCCGCGTGCTCGCCGTGATCCCCGCGCGCGGCGGCTCCAAGGGCGTCCCCGCGAAGAACCTCGCCCCGGTCGGAGGCGTCCCGCTGGTCGCCCGCGCGGTACGCGAGTGCCGGGCCGCCCGGCTGGTGACGGACGTCGTGGTCTCCACCGACGACCACGCCATCGCGGCCGTCGCCCGGGAGGCCGGTGCCGAGGTCGTGCTGCGCCCCGCCGCCATAGCCGGCGACACCGCCACCTCCGAGGCCGCCGTCCTGCACGCCGTGGACGCGCACGAAGCCCTCCACGGCGCCCCGGTGGACGTCGTCCTCCTGGTCCAGTGCACCAGCCCGTTCATCGTCCGCGAGGACATCGACGGGGTCGCGGCGGCGGTCGTGGAACAGGGCGCCGACACCGCGCTCACCGTAGCCCCGTTCCACGGTTTCGTCTGGCGGGACGCGGCGGACGAGCTCGCGGCGGAAGAGCCCGCCCGGCGCGTCACGGCGGCCGCCGGCCACCTGGCGCCCCGGCGTACGGCTGGTGCGGGCGAGCAGCGCGAAGACCGCACCGTGCGCCCGGCGGACACGATCGGTGCCGCCCCGGCGCTCGCGCCGTCCGGTGACGGTCACGTCACTCCCGCGCCCACCGCCGGAGGCCACGGCATCAACCACGACAAGTCGTTCCGCCCGCGCCGCCAGGACCGCCCCCAGGACCTGCTGGAGACCGGCGCCGCGTACGCCATGGACGCGGCCGGTCTGCGCGAGCACAAGCACCGCTTCTTCGGCCGTACGGAACTCGTCCGCACCGACCCCGCGCGGGTCCTCGAGATCGACGACCCGCACGACCTCGCCCGCGCCCGGGCCCTGGCGCCGCTCTTCGACGCCGACCGGCCCGGCTCACTCCCGACCGCCGAAGACATCGACGCGGTCGTCCTCGACTTCGACGGCACCCAGACCGACGACAGGGTGCTGATCGACTCCGAGGGACGGGAGTTCGTCTCCGTGCACCGCGGGGACGGACTCGGTATCGCGGCCCTCCGCAGGAGCGGCCTGAAGATGCTGGTCCTGTCCACGGAACAGAACCCGGTCGTCGCCGCCCGGGCCCGGAAGCTCAAGCTCCCGGTGCTCCACGGCATCGACCGGAAGGACCTCGCACTGAAGCAGTGGTGCGAGGAGCAGGGCATCGCGCCGGAGCGCGTGCTCTACGTCGGCAACGACGTCAACGACCTCCCGTGCTTCGCCCTCGTCGGCTGGCCCGTGGCGGTCGCGAGCGCCCACGACGTCGTGCGCGGCGCCGCACGCGCGGTCACCACCCTCCCCGGTGGCGACGGCGCGATCCGAGAGATCGCCGGCTGGATCCTCGGACCCTCTCTCGACTCTCTCGAGCCTCTCACCAAGTAAGGAACACGATCGTCATGAGCCCCGTCACCTCCATCTCCCGCCTCCGTACCTTCGGCGCGAAGACCGCCGGCCCCGGTCAGCCCGTCTACGTCTGCGGCGAGATCGGCATCAACCACAACGGCGAACTGGAGAACGCGTTCAAGCTGATCGACGCGGCCGCCGAGGCCGGCTGCGACGCGGTCAAGTTCCAGAAGCGCACCCCGGAGATCTGCACCCCGCGCGACCAGTGGGACATCGAGCGCGACACCCCCTGGGGCCGGATGACCTACATCGACTACCGCCACCGCGTGGAGTTCGGCGAGGACGAGTACCGCCAGATCGACGAGTACTGCAAGACCAAGAACATCGCCTGGTTCGCCTCCCCGTGGGACACCGAGGCCGTCGCCTTCCTGGAGAAGTTCGACGTCCCGGCGCACAAGGTCGCCTCCGCCTCCCTCACGGACGACGAACTGCTCCGCGCCCTGCGCGCGACGGGCCGCACGATCATCCTCTCCACCGGCATGTCGACCCCGAAGCAGATCCGCCACGCGGTCGAGGTCCTCGGCTCGGACAACATCCTCCTGTGCCACGCCACGTCGACGTACCCGGCCAAGGCCGAGGAGCTCAACCTGCGCGTGATCAACACCCTCCAGGCCGAGTACCCGAACGTCCCGATCGGCTACTCGGGCCACGAGACGGGCCTGCAGACCACGCTGGCGGCGGTGGCGCTCGGCGCGACCTTCGTGGAGCGCCACATCACCCTCGACCGGGCCATGTGGGGTTCCGACCAGGCCGCGTCGGTGGAGCCGCAGGGCCTCTCCCGCCTGGTCCGCGACATCCGCACCATCGAGGCGTCCCTCGGTGACGGCGTCAAGAAGGTGTACGACTCCGAGCTCGGCCCGATGAAGAAGCTGCGCCGTGTCCAGGGCGTCGTCGCCGAGGCGGAGATCGCCGCGGCGGCGGGCGAGCCGATCGCGGTCTGACTCCCACCCCACCCACCCAGGGAAGCGACGGTCGTACGTCGATGAGCCCCCGCGCCGGATCCGCCGGCCTCCACACTCTCGCTTTCGTCGAGAGCCCGGTACAGCTCCTGAACGTGCTCGAGTGGGCGCACGCCCACACCCTCGGCACCCAGAGCCCGCCGGACCGCGGCCTGCCCTCCGGCACGGGGCTCACCCTGGTCGTCCTCTCACCCAACGACCCCATGACCCGGGGCCAGTTGCGCCGTATGGCGGAACTGGCGCGGGACGAGGGGTACGAGGTGCGGTGGGAGGAGGCGCGGGGCGGCACCACGGCCCCGTTCCACACCATCGCCGGCCTCGCCCCGCTCCTCCGCCGGGCGAGCCGGGTGGTGATGGGCGACCCGTTCTCCCGCTACGTACAACTCCTGCTCACCATCACCCGGGCCCAGGACCTGGTGGTCGTGGACGACGGCACGGCGACCATGGAGTTCGTCTCCCAGCTCGCCCGCGGCGAACGCCTGGTCCGCTGGCACCGCAAGGGAGGCCGCCCCAGCCCCCGCGACCTGCTCTTCGCCCCTGTGTCATCCAGAGCCCGCCACCGCCTCACGCCCGGCGGGGACCGGCAGGTCGAGGTCTTCTCCTCCATGCCGATCGACGAGACCCCCGAGGGCGTCGGCGTCTCGGCGAACGACTTCTCCTGGACCCGCGCCCGCTTCGGCCCGCCCCGCATAACCAAGGGCTCCGACCTGGTCGGCACCTCCCTGGTCGAGACGGGCGTGGTGGACGGCGACCGCTACCTGGAGGCGGTCCGCACCCTCGCCCGGACCCACGGGGCGACCCGCTACTTCGCCCACCGCCGCGAGAGCTCCGACAAACTCCACCGCCTGGTGCAGGAGACCGGTCTGGAGGTGGTCCGCCCTGACCTCCCCCTGGAACTGATCGCCCGGCGCGGCCCCATCGGCCGCACGATCCTCAGCTTCCCGTCCACGGTCGTCCACACTCTCCCCCTGGCCCTGGCCGGTACGGACGTCAAGGTCGCGGTCTGCGACATCGACCCCACCTGGCTCACGGCGAACGCCTCACCCCGGGCCCAGGGCTTCCTGTCGGGGGTCACGGGGACGGCACGGGACGTGCACCGGCTGTCGGCGGTGACGTCGGTGTAGCGGATGGGGGCGGTCAGGTGGGTGGTGGATCAGTCGGAGTTCTCCCACACCAGAACCCCGGGCCCGTCGGGTGTCACGACCGGAACCCACGCCTCGTCGATCTCGGCCAGACGCGTCTCGTCGAGGACCAGCGCGGTGGGCCAGGTGTCGTCCCGGTTCGCGGAACCGTACACGTGCAGCCCCACCGCGGCCCTCAGCCGGTCGAGCAGGCCCTCCGGCCAGTCCGTGCGTCTCGCCCCCTGCCCCTCCAGCTCCCCCTCGAAGATCTCCTTCAGCTCCTCGTCCAGGCCCTGCCCGAACATCGGCAGCAGATAGCCCTCCTGCGCATACTGCACGCAGCCGACTCCTCCGCCCTGAACCTGGTACACGACCCCGGTCGGCGCCGCGACGATGACGAACACCCAGCCCGTGTCCGCGCCCGTGCCGTCCGGGTCGAGGAAGACGTACCGCTTTCCGTCGTCCACGTCAGCCATGAGCGGGAGGATCGCATGCGGCGGGGAGCGTTCGGAACGGGATATGCGAGGGAGAGCCCACCATGGCGGACACCAGAGTCACCTACGACCGGCAGGCGAACGCGGCGTACGTCTACTTCACCGATCCGCAGACGCGTCCGAAAGCGGCGCGCACGCATCCCTGCGACCCGGACGGGGCCGGCGGCATGATCAACCTCGACTTCGACGAGGACGATCGCCTCATCGGCATCGAGATCCTGGCGGCCGGCTCCAAGCTGCCTCAGTACTTGCTGGACGCGGCGGAGCGACTGGATGCCGAGGGCGCGTGACCGCCGGCTGAGCGCGCGTTCAGGTCTTCACCCTGCCCTTTTGACGGCCGCTATGAGCGCCGTGAGCGTCGCGGGGCCCGTGTGGAGGACGACGTCCGGCTCGTCGCTTTCGCGGAGGCGGAGGGTGGAGTCGGGGGCGGTGGCGAGGTAAATGCAGGAAGAAGCCTCTGAGCTGTACGACGACTTCTGCCAGGTGAGGGTCGGTTCGGGGGGCATGGGGGGCCTTCAGACTCGGCGGCTTATCGTAAGCAGCTGCGATCACTGACCAGGCGGGGTCGGCGAAGGAGCGGACAGAAGCTTCACATCCTCGTCTTGTCCATCTTGACAGCCGCTATGAGCGCAGCCAGCGCCGCACGGCCCGCGTGGAGGACGACGTCCGGCTCGTCGCTTTCGCGGAGGCGGAGGGTGGAGTCGGGAGTGGTCGCGACGTACACGCAGGAGGAGGCTTCCTGGCTGTACGACGACTTCTGCCAGTGGAGTTCGGGCACGAGGGCTCCTCTACAGGTCTCGGGTCAGGTGGGTGATGAAGTCGCGTGACTCGGCTGGGTCGAGGGCAGCGGCTGACATACGGTCCAGTACGAGGCGATAGCGCTCCAACTGGGCTGGTGCGTCGATGAGTTCACCACCATGGTCAGTATCGATCTGCACCGTGTCGAGCTGGCGCACAGGTCCGTGGAAGTAGTCGATGCCCTGGCCCGACGTGTGGAAGGGGCCTGCGTCGAAGGGCACGACCACCAGAGTGACGTGGTCCAGTTCGCTCGTCTCGACAAGGTGCTCCAACTGGCCGCGAGTTGTGGCGCGGTCGCCGAACCGCATGCGCAGGGCAGCCTCATGGATGATCGCCGTGTACGGAGGAGGCTGCTCGCGATGCAGTACTTCCTGGCGTTTCACCCTGTGCGACACCCGATGCTCGATCTCGTGCGGCTTGAGCGGCGGGACCGTCTGCCTGAAGAGAGCCCGTGCATGGTCCGGAGTCTGGAGCAGGCCGGGGATGTTGATGACCTGGGCCACGCGGACAGCGGGCGCGTGGTGCTCCACTTCCGTCAGGTCCAGCATCCTGGGCGCGAGGATGTCGCGGTACTCCTCCCACCAGCCGCGCCGCCGCTCCCCGGTCATGGCGGCGATGGCCTCGACAAGTTTGTCGTCGGTGCAGTCGTAATGCCGCGCCAGCGTGCGTACACGGTCGGCACTCACCCCGTACCGCCCAGCCTCGATGTTGCTGATACGGGACTGCGTGGCCCCCACCAGCGCGGCGGCCTCCGTGGCGCTCAGATCCGCGCGCTCGCGCAGTCTGCGGAGTTCGGTACCGAGGCGGCGCCGACGGGCGGTCGGCAGAGGGCTCTGCTGGGGCATCGGCGGCTTCTCCTCGTCGTACGCATGCTGCAGACGTCACCCACGCGCGGGAATCAGAGACTGCATTCCTTGTCATTCATGGAATGCATTCCACGTTACGCCCTATGGTGTTGCTGAGTCGCTCAACGGCCCCCGCCAGCAAGCGGAAACCCGTCGAGCGACCCAAGTCCCTTCCCCGCAGGAGACATTCATGGTCACCGTATCGCCGTCACCGACCCCCGCCTGGTCCTACGCCCTGCACCTGCCCCACGATCCACGCGCCCCGCGCGTCGCCCGTATGACCCTGCGGGCTGTGCTGCCCGCGTACGGAATAAGTGAACTGCTCGACACCGCCGAGCTGTTGGCCTCCGAGCTGGTCACCAATGCGTACTAGCACACGAAAGGGCCCGCCGCCCTGCGGCTGCACGGGCTCGACGGCCCGGCCGACAAGCCCCGGAGCGGCGGTGTACGGGTCACCGTGTGGGACACCGACCCCCACGTACCCTCGCCCTTCGACAAGCCCGCCCGGCCCGGAGGCCCGGTAGAACATCCGGACGAGCGATCCCCCGGCGGACGCGGGCTGCTCCTCGTACGCCAGTGGGCCGACCGCTGGGGCGGGCAGCAGCTTGGTGACGACCTGCTCGGCGAAGGCCTGCCCGGACGCGAGGGAAAGGTGCTCTGGTTCGAGCTCGACGCGCGGTCGAGAGTGGACGTGAAGGCAGCGGCGTGACCGGCCCGGCCGGGGCGGAGGGGGACGTACGCCGGGTCGCTCGTCCCGTCCGGCGCTACCGGAATCCATTCGCAGTGCATCGGCCTTCTTCAGCCCGGGGAGGAATCGAAGCTCCCGCGTAGCGGGGCAGGGGGCGGGGTTTCGCCGTCAGGCGAAAGACCGTGCCTGTACGGCAAGTTGACCTCCGATGATCCACCGTAATAGCGTGTTCTGCGTGAAGATTGTCGCGCAGGTGAAGTTGTTGCCTGCGTCCGCGCATGACGCGGACGCACTGGCGGCGACCCTGCGCGCCTGCAACCGGGCCGCGAACGCGGCTTCCGAGGTGGCGTTCGCGAAGGACCTGAAGCGCCGGAACGTGTTGCAGGATGCCGTGTACCACCGCATCAAGGCCGACTTCGATCTCGGGGCGCAGGCTGCTGTACGCACCGTCAAGAAGGTGTGTGATGCGTACGCCACGCTCAAGGCGAACCTGCGGGCGGGGAACTACGGCCTGGAGGGATCCAAGCGCCGGGCCAAGGTGGAGGCGAAGCCGATCCGTTTCCGGGAGGGTGCGGCGCAGCCGTACGACGACCGCATCCTGACCTGGAACCTGGACGCCCAGACCGTGTCCATCTGGACGGTTGCCGGGCGGATCAAGGGCATCCCGTTCGTGTGCGCGCCCGAGGCGATGACGCTCCTGGCCTCCCGCAAGGGAGAATCCGACCTGGTGATGCGGGACGGCATGTTCTTCCTGGTCGCCACCATCGACGCCCCCGAACCCGAGGCGTACGAGCCTGACGGTTTCCTCGGGGTGGATCTCGGCATCGTCAACATCGCCACCACCTCCGACGGCGAGATCATGGCCGGACGTCAGGTCAACCGGTACCGGCAGCGCAAGCGCGACCTGCGCACCAAGCTCCAGAAGAAGCGCACCAAGAGCACGGCCCGGGTTTTCAAGCGCCAGCGGCGCAAGGAATCCCGGTACGCCACCCAGCGCAACCACATCATCGCCAAGAAGCTCGTCGCCACCGCTGAACGCACCTCCCGGGGCATCGGACTGGAAGACCTGTCCGGTATCCGCCAGAGGGTTACGGCCAAGAAAGACCAGCGGGCACGACTGCACTCCTGGGCCTTCGCCCAACTCGGCAGCTTCGTCGAGTACAAAGCACGGCGGGCCGGTGTGCCCGTGGTCCATGTGGACCCGCGCAACACCTCCCGCCAGTGCTCCGAGTGCTGGCACACGCACCGGTCCAACCGGACCAGCCAAGCCCGGTTCGCGTGCAAGTCCTGCGGGATCGTCCTGCACGCGGACCACAACGGCTCCCGCAACATCGCCCACCGGGCCGATGCCGCGTGGAAGCGGGGCGCAGTCAACCGCCCCAGTACCGCCTAGCGGTACCGGACGCAGGGAACCACAGTGGGGCATCACGTCTCACTCTGCCTGCAAGCCCGGCCTTCAGGGCCGGGTAGCTGACTGACTGCATCGAGTACCTGACCGACGGCGGCAACGGTGAGTGGCAGGGAGCCATGAATACCTTCTGCCAGTCCATCTGGGGCACTACGGCGTGGGGGCGGCGGTGGAAACCGGACGGCGGATTCCTGAAGACCACGGAACCCGGCGGCCGCGACTGGCGGACGAACCCGTCCGTTGCCCCGGCCGCTCGTCGCCCCCTCATCGACGTCCTGAAGAAGACCGGCGACGACATGAAGCAGGCGTTCCATGACGTGGCGGACGCCGCCGACAAGTGCCGGGAGACCACCCAGCGCCTTGCCCTGGAGGCGACGAAGGCGACGATCAGGGACTTGGTGCCCGACAGCTTCAGCCTGGACGAGTTCACCAAGATGGCAGCTGTGCTGACCTTTGCGGAAGTGGTGCTGCTCTTCCGGACCCACATGGACAAATCCGGCGCGGACAGAGCGGTCGAGACCTGCCACAAGGCCTTCCACGAGGGTGCGACCAAGCTCCGCGCCCTGATTCCCGAGCTCACGGAGGCATCGCGCAGCGCTCCCACGTACGAGGCGGAGGAAGCGCGAGCGGAGGCCTTCGGAGCGCGCTCGCTGAACGAGTTCAAGCCCGAACACAAGTGGAGCACGCCCGGTGATGCCGACCGGGGCGTCTACAAGGTCGACCTGGCCTCCACGGAATGGCTGGAGAACTCCCACACGGTCCTCAAGCACGTGGGCCTGACGGATGACCAGTTGGCGCAGCGTCTGCGTGACGACCTGAAGAAGGAACCGCGGCCGGAAAGCAGCTGGCCGAACGGTCAGCCACAGGTCGCGCGGGCTTCCACCTTCACTGATCTGCAAAGCGCACAGAATCTGACACAGTACAACCTGGACAAGAACTCGGTCGAGATCAAGGAATGGCTTGACGGGCCACCCAAGGACGGGGCGCGCAAGGACTTCAGCGTGGAAAACACTCCGTACGGAATCAGCGGACGAAGCATTGGTAAGAGCGAGATGAAGTCCGATGACTTCCCGTCGTCAAAGGCTCAGGATGTGACCGGGGTCGAGACACGTCTTGTTTATAATGGTGATCTCGATCCTCCGTTCACCGTCCTGACGTCCATGCCGATCGAGAGTAAGAAGGAGGACTAGGGTTCGATATGTCGACGAACCGTCAGGAATTGGCCGAATATTTCAGCCTCCAGGGTGCCAGGGTTCTCATGGCGCGTTATGAAGGTTTCCTGCAATCCGTCCCGGACGACGCCTCGGTGTGGCGGAGAGAATTGTTCCCGATGGTTCGAGGAATGTGGAATGCCGCAGAGGGCGGCGGGCGTGAATTGTACGAGGTCGCGGCCGAGCTCCGTCGGGCGGCAGACCTGTTTGAACAGCACCCGGACGGTTCGCACCATGCGCTAAAGAAACTCCCGAAGGCTGAAACTGAGGTTCGTACCCCGAAGGCCTACCGCGAAATCGCCGCGTACGTCGAAGGATGGAAGGCGCCGTTCGACCATGAAGCACTCCATGGCACGCCGCTGACCGTCCGGGAACTCTCCCTGCGCTTTCCCCGGCTGAGTCAGATCCTGCCGATCTACTTCGGTCAGGACGGCGTGGCCGTCAGTGACGACATGCAAGACTCCACTGCGGAGGACGGCATCCGGATGTACATCTCGGAAACCCACCCGGGCTGCCTCTGGCAGCTACCAGGAGTCGTCGCCGAGTGCGCCGAGGCTCTGGCCCTGTTCCACACAGAGGACGAGTTGGACGCGTTCTTCAGCGGAGGCGCGATGGGCGGAGGCTCTGGCAGCGAGGACTTCATCGACTTCTTCCCGCTTTTCATCCGCTTGTGCACCGAACACATGAAGGAAGCGCACTCGCCACTGCGAAAGCAGAGTTAACCGGCCGCCCGCCGCCCCAGGAGACACACCCCTCACCATGCGCACCCGCTCCGCCACCTACCCCGACCGCGAAACCGCCCAATGGGCCACCCAGCAGGTCGTCACCGCCAATGAGCAGGTCATCCACCGTTGGCTGGCACAGTCCGCGCGCCCCCGGCTGGCCATCGAGGCGTCCTGGCCGTCCAGGGAGGAGCCGGTCGGGCGGGTGCTGTTGCAGGCGATGATGCTGGCCGGGCGGGAGCCCGTCGACGTGCGGGCGGCCCGGGTGATCCTCAAGCGGGACCCGTCCCGTCCGCACGGCTTCGCCGTCCACGCCACGTTCCCCGTCTACCTGTAGAGGCCGATCACCGTGCCCCTGAGCCCCCTCGAACACGACCGCCGCTACGGCGAACTGGACCAGGTGATCCGCGCCTACGCCGGACAGCCGGCCGACGACACCCCGGACAAGCCGAGCCACGCCCTGACCGCCTACCTCCGTCACACCTGGCACACCCGGCCGTCGGCGCTCGCGGTGGCCGAGCAGCAGCTGCGGGCGTACGCCGAGAATCCGCCCGGGCGGCTACGGCTGAGGCTCGGCGAGTTCTACGCCGTCCCCGACGTCGGCCTGCCCGAGTCGGACGTCCAGCAGTGGCTGTTCTGCCTCGCCGACCACCTCAAGCACAGCATCGAGGAGGGCGAGGTGCCGCCTCCGGCCGCGCCCGCCACCCACTGGGAGTGGCACGCCCGCTTCCCGGAACTCGGCCAGTTCCTCGGTGGCTGGTTCTCGCAGGACATGCCGGACGAGTTCGATGATCACGACGCGGCTGTCGACGACTACCGGGCCTCCACCGACCCGCAGCTCGTCGCCCGTGCCGTCGGTGAACTGCACGAGCTCCTCGCCCTCGACCTGGACGAGTCCGACTACGCCCTGGCCGTGGCCGAGCTGGGCATGGAGGTCGACCCTCCGACGCCGTACGCCCCCAGCGGCTGGCTCGCCCTCGCCGCGGACCGGCTCACGCGTCCCCGCGCCGAGTACGGGCCGCCGCCCCATGGTGCTGGTGAGTGATCCTTGAAGCGGGTATGACCCGGATGGCGGTGCCCCGGACGGGTTCGTGGCCGCCGTTGCCCGCGAAGTGCACGCGCTCGCCTCCCGTCTGCACGACGCGTCCGAGGCCGCCGTCCTCACCGTTTCCAGGGGTGCCTGCCGAGGCGGCCTCGTGCTCGTCGTGGTAACCGTGGAGTACGGAATGTTTGAGCCTCCGAGGAGGCCGCACGAAGGGCCACCAGCCGGCCGTCGGTCAAGATCCAGTCGTCCGGGAAGAACGGGCGAGCATACCCATCCCCGTCGGCCCCCATGCGCCGTGCGGTGTGATTTTCTTCCCTGGCAGGCTGATTTTTTGTTGATCGTGGGTTAGTCGGGGCCCCGATCGCCCTACTCTTCAGAGGGTGAACCAACTCATGTCCCGAGAGTCAGAGGCCGATCTGCCCGGGGAAGCAGCGCTTCCCGGCACGCTGCCGGGTGCCCTGCGCGACGAACTCGTGGCCTTCCGCCGCGACATGCACATGCATCCCGAGCTCGGCCACCAGGAGTTCCGTACGACCGCCGCGATCAAGGCCCGCCTGGAGAAGGCAGGGCTCGCGCCGCGCGTACTCGACAGCGGGACCGGGCTCGTGTGTGACATCGGTGACTGGGACGGCGGGCGGCCCATGCTCGCCCTGCGGGCCGACATCGACGGCCTGCCGATCCCCGACACCAAGACCGACTGCCCCTACCGCTCCACCGTGCCCGACCGCGCCCACGCCTGCGGCCACGACGTGCACACCACCGTCGTCCTCGGCGCCGGGCTCGTCCTCGCCGAGCTGCACCGGGAAGGGAGGCTGCCCCGGCCCGTACGGCTGATCTTCCAGCCGGCCGAGGAGGTGCTCCCCGGCGGTGCGTCCGACGCCATCAAGTCCGGTGTGCTGGAGGGCGTGGGGCGGATCATCGGTGTGCACTGCGATCCCAGGGTGGAGGCGGGCCGTATCGGGCTCCGTACCGGGCCCATCACCTCCGCCTGCGACCGGCTGGAGGTCGCGCTCGACGGTCCCGGCGGGCATACCGCGCGCCCCCACCTCACCACCGACCTCGTCACCGCCGCCGCCCGGGTCGCCACCGACGTGCCCGCGGTGGTCGCCCGCCGTGTGGACACCCGGGCCGGGCTCGCCATCACCTGGGGGCGCATCGAGTCCGGGCACGCCTGCAACGTGATCCCTCAGCACGCCGAGCTCTCCGGGACCGTACGCTGCCTCGACCTCGAGGCCTGGCGGCAGGCACCCGACCTGGTGCACGCGGCCATCGACGAGATCGCCACCCTGCACCGGGCCAAGTCCGAGATCACCTACGTCCGGGGCGTTCCACCAGTCGTCAACGACCCGCTGGTGACCGAACTGCTGCGCGGCGCCATGACCGCGCGGTGCGGTGCGGACTCCGTCGAGAGCACGGAGCAGAGCCTCGGCGGTGAGGACTTCTCCTGGTACCTGGAGCATGTCCCGGGCGCCATGGCCCGCCTCGGCGTCCGCCGCCCCGGCGACCGTCTGATCCGCGACCTGCACCAGGGCGACTTCGACGCGGACGAGCACGCCATCACGGTGGGCGTGGAGCTCTTCACGGCGGCCGCCTTCCTCGACGCCATGGAGTAGTCCGGAGCCGTCGAGCACGTCGAGCACGTCGAGCACGTCGAGCACGTCGAGCACGTCGAGCACGTCGAGCACGTCGAGCGGTTGGCGGTGGGGCGTCGGCCGGGCGGTGACTTTCGTCGCCGTGCGGCCGTCGCCCCACCGTGGTGTACCTACCGCCGCGTACGGGGGCGCACCTACCGTCCCGTACGGGCCACACGCACCATCGCGTACGAGTAACACCTACCGGCGCGTACGAGTCGCCCCCCGCGTACGGAGCGTGAGGGACGCACAGGGCGATGTGCTCTCACCCGCACCTTTCCGGACCGTGGTGACGACCGTGGTTACAAGGGCGTAACCGGCCATCGGCACGAATGGATAACAGCCAGGGGGAACCCCATTCCCCCGGAGGTCTACGCGCGTTAATCTGCGCCGGACTCGGCACCCACGGCGGGGGCTGAACTTGAGCACCCACTGCGGGGCTTCGGAGAGATGGGGAACTTCACGATGCGTCGGATATCGAAACTGACCCGCGTCGCGGTGGGGGTCGCGTCGCTGGCACTCGCCGCCACGGCCTGTGGCGGTACCAGTGACGAGGCCGGAAGCGCCGGCGGCAGCGAGACCGGTGGGAGCGAGAAGGGTCTCGCCATCGCCTACGACATCGGCGGCAAGGGCGACCAGTCCTTCAACGACGCCGCGTACTCCGGCCTGGAGAAGGCCAAGAAGGAGTTCGGCTACGAGACCGCCGACATCGAGCCCACCGAGGGTGAGACCGACGCCGACAAGGTCCAGCGTCTGACGTCGCTGGCCAAGCAGGGCTACAACCCGATCGTGGGTGTCGGGTTCGCCTACGGCCCCGCGATGGAAGAGGTCTCCAAGAAGTACCCGAAGGTCAACTTCGGCATCGTCGACTCGGTCGTCGAGGGTGACAACGTGGCCTCCCTGGTCTTCGCCGAGAACGAGGCCTCGTACCTCGCCGGTGTCGCCGCCGCCAAGGCGACCAAGACCAACACGGTCGGCTTCGTCGGTGGTGTGGACATCCCGCTCATCCACAAGTTCGAGGCCGGCTTCAAGCAGGGCGTCGAGGACACCAACTCCAAGGTCAAGGTCCTGTCGCAGTACCTGACGCAGACCGCCGAGGAGGGCGGCTTCTCCAGCCCGGACAAGGGCAAGGCCGCCGCCGAGGCGCAGCTGGAGAAGAACGCGGACGTGATCTACCAGGCCGCGGGTCTCTCCGGCCAGGGCGTGATCGAGGCCGCCGCCACGAAGAAGAAGTGGGCGATCGGCGTCGACTCCGACCAGTACGAGCAGCAGGCCCTCGCCAAGTACAAGGACTACATCCTGACCTCGGCACTCAAGGACGTCGGCGGCGCCGTGTACGCGCTGGCCAAGTCCGTCGAGGACGGCAAGCCGCTGACCGGTGTCCAGACCTTCGACCTGAAGGTGAACGGCGTCGGCCTGGCCGAGAGCAACCCCGAGTTCGCGAAGATCTCCGGCCTCACGGACGCCGTGAACAAGGCCAAGGAAGGCATCATCGGCGGCTCCATCAAGGTCAAGACCGAGTAGTCGCGATCAGCCGTCCGGCCCCTCTCCACGAGGACGGGGCCGGCATTCCGGGAAGCGGGCGGGCACTCCGAGTGCC
>NZ_VJZE01000161.1 GCF_009377205.1 Streptomyces phyllanthi | reverse complement strand
GCCCGCCGCCCGTCCCGTCCTCCCCGAACAGGGTGAAGGCGGTGCCGACCAGGCCGATATGGCTGAACGCCTGCGGGAAGTTCCCGAGCTGCCGGCCCGCCACGGGGTCGTACTCCTCGGCGAGCAGCCCCACGTCGTTGGTCAGCCCCACGAGCCGCTCGAACAGTTCGCGCGCCTCCTCGGTCCGGCCGGTCAGGTGCAGGGCGTCCGCCAGCCAGAACGAGCAGACCACGAACGCGCCCTCCTGCCCCGGCAGCCCGTCGACGGCGGCCCCGTCGGAGCTGTAGCGGCGCAGCAGCCCGTCGTGGCCCAGCTCGGCGCGGATCGCGTCGACCGTACCGACGACACGTGGATCGTCGGGCGGCAGGAAGCCCAGCTGGGGGATCAGCAGCAGCGAGGCGTCGAGCTCCCGGGAGCCGTACGACTGCGTGAAGGTGTTACGTGCCGGGTCGTAGCCGCGCTCGCACACCTCCCGCCGCACCTCCTCGCGCATCGCGCGCCAGCCGTCCAGGTCGCCGTCCAGCTCCGGGTCGTTCTCCAGGGCGCGTACGGCACGGTCGGCGGCCACCCAGGTCATCACCTTGGAGTGCGTGAAGTGGCGGCGCGGGCCGCGTATCTCCCACAGGCCCTCGTCCGGCCGCCGCCAGGCCGACCGCAGGAAGTCCATCAGGGCCTGCTGCACCCGCCACATCGGCGGCTTGGTGGGCAGACCCGAACTCCGGGCCAGGGACAGCGAGTCGATGACCTCGCCGTACACGTCCAGCTGCAACTGGCGCACGGCGTCGTTGCCGACCCGTACGGGCACCGAGTCCGCGAAGCCGCGCAGCCAGGGCAACTCGTTCTCGGGGAGCCGCCGTTCGCCCGCGAGGCCGTACATGATCTGCAGCTCCGCCGGATCGCCCGCGACCGCGCGCAGCAGCCAGTCGCGCCAGGCCTCGGCCTCCTCCTGGTACCCGGCCGCGAGGAGCGCGCCGAGGGTGAGCGTGGAGTCCCGCAGCCAGCAGTGGCGGTAGTCCCAGTTGCGGACACCGCCGAGCTCCTCGGGGAGCGAGGTGGTGGGGGCCGCGACGATACCGCCGGTCGGGGCGTACGTAAGGGCCTTGAGGGTGATCAGGGAGCGGACGACCGCGTCCCGGTGCGGACCCTCGTAGCGGCAACGGGCCGCCCACGCCCGCCAGTCGGCGAGGCTGTGCTCCAGCGCGTCATGGGGGTCGACGAGGCGGGGGCGGGGTTCGTGCGAGGGGTGCCACGTGAGGACGAACGCGACCTTCTCGCCCCGCTCCATGGTGAACTCCGAGTGCGTGGCGCGGTCCTCGCCCCAGGTGCGCACCTCGGGTTCGCTGCGCAGCCACACCGCGTCCGGGCCCGCGACCGCCACCCGGTGGCCGTCCGCCCTGCGCATCCACGGCACGATCGAGCCGTGGTCGAAGCGGAGCCGGAGCGTGCCACGCATCGTCACACGGCCGTCCAGGCACTCGATGACGCGGACGAGGTCGGGGGCGCGGTCGCGCTGGGGCATCAGGTCGGTGAGCCGTACCGAACCCTCGGGTGTGTCCCACTCGGTGTCGAGGATCAGGGAGTCACGGCGGTACGCGCGCCGGGTGCAGGCGCCCGCGCCCTTCGGGGCGATCCGCCAGTGCCCGTTCTCCTCCTCGCCCAGCAGCGCCGCGAAACAGGACGCCGAGTCGAACCGCGGCAGACACAGCCAGTCCACCGATCCGTACCGGCTCACCAGCGCGGCCGTCTGGTGGTCACCGATGAGCGCGTAGTCCTCGATCCGGGGGTGCACGGCTGCCGAGTGCCCTCCCCGCCCGGTGATCAATCCGGGCGGCGAGCACTCGGAGTCGCCGTCAGCCCGGGCCCGTCCCCGCCACCACGCCTTCGGCGCCCGAGAAGATGACGCCCGGGTCGGACGGGGTCTGGTTCAGGACCCACAGGCCGATCAGGGTCGCGAGGGTGAAGACGACGGCGATCAGGACGGCGAGGACGAGCCGGCGCCGGCGTTCACGGCGCAGCCAGTCGCCGCGGGCGGTGCGGTACGCGTCGGGCGCGGGCCGCACCCCGCCGGCCAGCGCCTCCAGGGCCGCCTGGAGCTCCAGTTCGGTGCGGTTCTCGGCCGTACGGTCCTCGGCGGCGCCCGCGGTGTCCGGAGAGCTGCCCGGAGCGGCGTCCGGCGAGGCGCCCGAAGTGGTGTCCGGGGAAGTGTCGTTCATCGCCGGGCCTCCATCGCCTGGGTCAGGGCGGCGATGCCGCGTGCCGTGTGGGTCTTGACCGAGCCGGAGGAGATGCCCATCGCGGCGGCGATCTCGCTCTCCTTCAGCCCGAGCCAGTGTCGCAGGACGAGCGCCTCGCGCTGCCGGGTGGGCAGTTGCTGCAACGCGTCGATCAGGACCCGCTGGTCGTCGTGGAGCAGCGCGGTGCTCTCCGCGGAGGCGACGAGCTCGTCCGGCGGGTTCTCCACGTGCCTGCGGACGACCTGGAGGTGCCGTATCCGCATGCGGGTCAGATTGCAGACGGTGGAGCGCAGATACGCCTCGGCCGCCTCGATGTCCCGCAGCCGCCGCCACTTCCGGTAGATCTGGTAGTACGCCTCGGCCACCACGTTCTCCGGGTCGTCGGCGCCGAGCAGCACGGCGAGACGCAGCATCGACGAGTAGTGCAGCTCGAACAGCCGGGCGAGGCCCGCCTCCCGCTCCAGCTCGTCGGGGTCGGTCACGGCGGGGGAGAGGGGCTCGGCCCCCGTGGGCGCCAGCGGCTCGGGCGCGCCCACGGACAGCGGCTCCGCGGAGCCCGGCCCCGCCGGTGCCACGGGTGCGGGCGAGGCGTGGGCCACCGGTGCCGCCGGTGCGTGGGCCACGGGTGCCGTGGGGGCGTGGGCCACCGGCGCCGCGGAGGAGCGCGGTACCGGCACTCTGGTCTGCTGTCTGCGTCTCACGGGTTGTTCGCTCCCGTCTCGGGGCGCCGCCTGACGGCCAGGCGCGACGGTAGGTCGGTCTTGTCGGCGCCGCGCGGGACGCCGAGACGTTCGAGGGCCGCGGTGCCCACCACGGCCACGATCAGGTTGAGCGCGAGCGCGGCCAGCCCCGCGTAGACCTCCAGCGGCTGGTCGGCCGGACCGAACGGCACGATGGACGAGAACCCCTCCCGCACCACCATGTACGTCCCGGCCACCATGCCCACGGCCCACCCGGCGAGCAGTGCCCGCGGGTGCAGCCGGCCGGTGAAGAGGCCCACGGCCACGGCCGGGAAGATCTGCAGTATCCACACGCCGCCCAGGAGCTGGAGGTTGATGGCGTCCTGGTCGCGCAGCCCGAACACGAACGCCACCGCACCCACCTTCGCCGTCAGCGACACCGCCTTGGCGATCCGCACCTGCCGTTTGGGCGTGGCCGTCGGATGGACGTACTCGACGTACACGTTGCGTACGAAGCTCGTGGCGGCCGCGATCGACATCACGGCGGCCGGGACCAGCGCGCCCACGGTGATCGCGCCGAACACCAGCCCGGCCAGCGGCGTCGGCATCAGCCGGTCGACCAGCATCGGTACCGCGGCCTCGGCCCCGCCCTCGGGCGCCCGCACCCCCGTGGCGAGCGCCGCGATACCGAGGAACCCGAAGAGCGCGAGCAGCGCCGTCCAGGCGGGCAGCGCCACCGCGACCTTGCGGACGGTGCGCGGGCTGTCGGCGGCGAACCCGGCGGTGAGCACATGCGGGTACATCAGCAGGGCGAGGGCCGAGCCGAGGGCGAGCGTGGCGTAGGCGGGCTGCTGCTCGGGGGAGAGCAGCAGGGCGGACTCGCCGATGGCCGAGCCGGTGCCCGTGTCCGTGCCGCCGAGCCGTCGTGCCGCCCCCTCGAAGACCGCGCCCGGCCCCCCGAGCCGGGCCAGGACCAGCCAGCACACGGCGGTCAGCGAGACGAACACGGCCACCGCCTTGAGCGCCGAGATCACGGCGGGCGCGCGCAGCCCGTGCCGGTACGTGGCCACGGCCAGCCCCGCGAACAGCCCCACCATCACCAGGTCCCCGGCCGCGCCCCGCGGATAGACGCCCCCGGCCGTGAGCACCGCCCTTATGCCAAGCAGCTGCAGCGCCAGATACGGCATCGTCGCGAGGATCCCGGTCAGCGCCACCACGAGCGCCAGCGGCGGCGAACCGTACCGCCCGCGTACGAAGTCGGCCGCCGTGACGTATCCGTGGCGGCGGGCCACCGTCCACAGCCGGGTCAGCAGCACGAAGGCGAGCGGACAGACGATCACCGTGTACGGCACCGCGAAGAACGCGGGCGCTCCGTTGCCGTACGCCAGTCCGGGGACGGCGGTGAAGGTGTACGCGGTGAAGATCGTGCCGCCCAGCAGCAGCCAGGTCCACACCGGGCCGAGGCTCCGGTCGGCGAGCGCCCAGCCCTCCAGGGCCGGCAGCCGGTCGACGGGACGCAGACGGCGCGCGGTGACGGCGAGCAGCGACGCTCCGCCGATCACGGCGAGAAACGTCGCGGTCATGGCGCCATCCGCCATGGGTCACCGTCCTTGGTGTGCCTGGGCCCTCGCGTGTTGGTTGCGCGGGTGGCCGGTTCGGAGGACAGAGGAGCTCGGAAAACCGGCGGGAAATCTTCTGGAAATTCGCTGTCAACCAGTTCCAGCGAGTGCGCAACTCTTGCACAGACCGACAGCAATCGGGAGAGGAGCACAGGTCATGGCACGGACCGGTAAGCACCGGCTACGGCACGTCGCCGTCGCCCTGCTCCTCCTCGCGCCCGCGGCAGGGCTGCTGTGGGTCCCCTGGTACGCCGGTGCGAGCCCGCGGCTGGCCGGGACGCCGTTCTTCTACTGGTACCAGCTGGCCTGGGTGCCGGGGTGCGGCCTCTGCCTGCTCGCCGCGTACGTGCTGACCAGGCACGACCGCCGTCACGATCCCTGATCAGAGCCATTCCGTACGTCCCTCGCGTCCCTTGTGTCCGTTGGATCTGTACGTCCTGTACGTCCGTACGTCAGTACCGCCGTATCGCCCGACACCACCGCTCAGGTGAGGAGCCGCCATGTCCACATCAGCCGTACCCGAGTCCGCCCTCCCGGCACCCGGGGGCCCACCGCCCCGGCGGTCCCGGACGACCCCGAAATCGATCCTCGTGTGGACCGCCGTCGCCCTGGTGGGCGCGACCGGATGGGCCGTGCTCGCCCTGTCCCGCGACGAGGAGATCTCGGCCGTCTGGCTGCTGATGGCCGCCCTCGGCTCGTACGCCATCGGCTACCGCTTCTACTCACGGTTCATCGCCCGCCGCGTCCTCGAGGTCGACGACACCCGCGCCACCCCGGCCGAACGGCTGGAGGACGGCGTCGACTACCACCCCACCGACAAGCGGGTGCTGTTCGGCCACCACTTCGCGGCCATCGCGGGCGCCGGCCCGCTGGTGGGCCCGGTCCTGGCCGCCCAGATGGGCTATCTGCCGGGCACGATCTGGATCATCGCGGGCGTGATCTTCGGCGGTGCGGTCCAGGACATGATCGTCCTCTTCTTCTCCATGCGCCGGGACGGCAAGAGCCTCGGCCAGATGGCCCGGGACGAGATCGGCAGGGTGGGCGGTGCCGCCGCGCTGATCGGTGTCTTCGCCATCATGATCATCCTCCTCGCGGTCCTCGCGATGGTCGTCGTCAACGCGCTGGCGGAGTCCGCCTGGGGCACCTTCTCGGTCACCATGACGATCCCCATCGCCCTCTTCATGGGCTTCTACCTGCGCTATCTGCGGCCGGGCCGGGTCGTGGAGACCAGCCTCATCGGCGTGGCGCTGCTGCTGCTCGCGATCCTCGGCGGCGGCTGGATCCAGGACTCCTCGCTCGCCGAGCACTTCGTCTGGAGCCCCGAGACCCTGGTCTTCTGCCTGGTCGGCTACGGCTTCGTCGCCTCCGTGCTCCCCGTGTGGATGCTGCTGGCGCCCCGTGACTATCTGTCGACCTTCATGAAGGTCGGCACCATCGCCCTGATGGCCGTCGGTGTCGCGGTCGCCGCCCCGACCCTCAAGGCCGAGTCCGTGACCGAGTTCGCCTCCACGGGCGCCGGACCGGTCTTCGCCGGATCCCTCTTCCCCTTCCTGTTCATCACGATCGCGTGCGGTGCCCTGTCCGGCTTCCACGCGCTGGTCTCCTCGGGAACCACCCCGAAGCTGATCCAGAAGGAGTCCCAGGTCCGGATGATCGGCTACGGCTCCATGCTCACGGAGTCCTTCGTCGCCGTCATGGCGCTGATCGCCGCCTGCGTCCTCGAACCGGGCCTGTTCTACGCCATGAACTCCCCGGCCGCGCTCCTCGGCCCGACCGTGGAGACCGCGTCGGAGGCCGTGAAGGGCCTCGGCTTCAGCATCACCCCCGACCAGCTGACCGCGGCGGCCAAGGCCGTCGAGGAGCAGACGCTGGTCGGCCGCTCCGGCGGCGCCCCCACCCTGGCCGTCGGTATGTCGGAGATCTTCGCCGGGGTGTTCGGCGGCGCCGGGATGAAGGCCTTCTGGTACCACTTCGCCATCATGTTCGAGGCCCTGTTCATCCTCACCACGGTGGACGCGGGCACCCGCGTGGGCCGCTTCATGCTCCAGGACATGCTCGGCAACGTCTGGAAGCCGATCGGCCGGGTCACCTGGAAGCCGGGCATCTGGATCACCAGCGCGCTGGTCGTGGGCGCCTGGGGCTACTTCCTCTACGCCGGTGTCACCGACCCGCTGGGCGGCATCAAGCAGCTGTTCCCGCTGTTCGGCATCGCCAACCAGCTGCTGGCCGCCGTCGCCCTGGCCGTCACCACGACCATGCTCATCAAGGCCGGCAAGCTGCGCTGGGCGTGGGTCAGCGGTATCCCGCTGGTCTGGGACGTGGCCGTCACCTTCACCGCCGGCTGGCAGAAGATCTTCTCGGAGAACCCGAAGATCGGCTTCTTCGCCCAGCGTGACCTCTACGCCGACGCCATCGACGCGGGCAAGCTGCTGCCGGGCGCCACGAACACGGACGACATGCACACCATCGTCCTCAACAACACCGTGGACGGCGTGATCATGGCGATCTTCCTGCTGCTGGTCCTCATCGTCCTGGTCAACTGCGCGGTGGTGTGCGTACGGGCCCTGAGGTCCTCCGAGCCGCTGCCGACGACCGAGGCGCCGTACGTCGAGTCCCGTATCGACGTGCCGGAGCAGCGCGACAGCGAGTCGCTGGTGGGGGCCAGGTCATGAGGGCCGTACGGAAGGCGCTCGGCACCGTGCTCTGGTACGCGCGGGAACTGACCGGTGAGGCGGAGTACGACCGCTACTGCGCACGGCACCGCCGCCACCACCCGCACGCCCCCGTGCCGACCCGCCGGGAGTACCAGCGGATGCGCACCCTGCAGCGTGAGTGCGAGTCGCCCGGCCGCTGCTGCTGATCCGCACTGTCGCCGAACCGCACTGTCGCTGATCCGCACTGTCGCCGAACCGCACTGTCGCTGATCCGGACTGTCGCCGATCCGCGCCGCTGCTGATCTCCGCACGGCGCCCTGACCGCGCGGCGGGCGTGTCCTCCCAGCCCTGACGGCACGCCCGCCCCGCATCCCCGTCCTGTCCACGCACCCTCCGTCCTCTTCGCGTCACCGCACCACGACCTCGTCCGCCCACTCCGCCGAGAACCGAGATGCTCAGACGCCGATCCTCCCTGCTGATCCGACCCGAACTCGACGACGAACCCCTGCACACGACCCTGGCCGAACTGCGTCCGAGCGGGCAGCTCCACGGTCTCGGCGCGGGCAGCACCCGCCCGGTCTGGGAGCCCGCGGCCCAGCTGCTGCGTGCCACGGGGAGGGACTGGGACCGCCGGGCGCACCGGGTCTCGGTCCTGGCGCGGAGCCTGCCCGCCGTGGTCTCGCAGCGGTGGGCGGCAGACCGGCCGGGCGACGGGGACGCCCTGGTCCTGCGGGCCTTCGTGGAGGCGACCAGGGCTCCGGCCGAGGGGTACACCGCCGTCCGCCGGGCCGAACAGACGTGCCTGAGCGCCGCCGGGGCCTGCCCCGAGGATCCGCTGCCCTGGCTGGCGCTGCTGTCCCTGATGTACTCCTGCGCCGTACCGGTCAAGGACGCCGTACCCGTGTGGACCGAGGCCGTCAACCGCGCGCCCTGGCACCGGACGGCCTACCACCGGCTGCTGTCGTACCTGTCCCCGCGCGGACACGGGACAGTCCCCGACATGATGGACTTCGCCTGGCAGGCCGCCGCCCGGGCCCCGCAGGGCTCGCCGGTCGCCCTGCTTCCCGTGGCGGCGCGCGTCGAGCTGACGGCTCACCGCCAGGGGAGTACGCCGCTCCCCGCTCTCGGCACGAGCGGCGAATGGAACGAGCCCCGGGCGGCCGAGGAGATCGGCGTGGCCCTGGAGGGCTGGTTCCGCACCACCGCCGTGGCCCATGCCGAAGCCGTCACCGATCTCAACGTCCTCGCCTTCGGGCTGACCCGTGCGCACCTCCCGGACGAGGCGGCCCCCGTCTTCCAGCGCATCGGCCGCCATATGACACACCACCCGTGGGACCTGTTGCCCGAGCCGGAACGCACGTTCCTCTACTGGCGGGACAGGCCGGCGGGCCGTCGCGGCACCTGAGGGTTCCGCCCCGTTGTGCCGGGGGCGTCACGCCGGTGCCGGCGCCGCTTCCTTCTCCTCCTCCGCGGCTGCTGCGGCCTCCTCGCGGTCGCGGCGCTCGCGACGGACCAGGACGACCCAGCCCACGGGGACACCGGCGGCGAACAGCCACCACTGGATGGCGTACGCGTAGTTCAGCGCGGCGTTCTCGTCGCCGGGCCTGCCGATCAGCTCCGGAGTGTCGCCCTTCGGCTCGGGCGCCGTCTGCGCGACATAGCCGCCGAGCACCGGGGAGCCGAGCCGACGGGCCTCCTGCTCGCTGTTGATCAGCATGATCTGCCGGTCCGGCAGCCCCTTGAGGTCCTTGATGCCGCTCGCCTCGGTCGTCTCGTCGGGCATGAGCCGCCCGGTGACGGTGATCTCGCCGCGGGGCGGTGCGGGGATCCTGGGGAACGCGGTCTCGCCCAGGCCCCCCGACGGGATCCAGCCCCGGTTGACGAGCAGGACCCTGCCGTCGTCGAGGACGAAGGGGGTGACGACGTGGTAGCCGACCTCGTCGTCGGAGTTGGTGCGGCGGCGGACGACGACCTCGTCGTCGGTGTCGAAGCGGCCCTTCGCCGTCACGCCGCGGTACCGCTCGCCGGTGGTGACGGTGTGCCCGGGGGAGGTCAGCTCCTCCACGGGCACCGGCTTGGCGGTCAGCGCGTCGGAGACCAGCTGGTTCCTGGCGGCGCGCTCCTCGTAGCGGTGCATCTGCCAGATGCCCAGCCTGATCATCGTGGGGATGAGGAGGAGGGCGACCAGCGTGAGGATCACCCACTGCCGGGACAACAGGAAGCGGTACACGTCACGACGGTACCTGGTCCCGAACCGGCCCCCGGTGAGAGGGTCCCATCGAGGGCCGCGCCCCCGTGGGGGCGGGGAAGCTCAGACCTTGTCCACGATCCCCGCTTCTCCTTCCGCGCGGGCGCAGTGGGCGCCGCAGTACCACTTGCCCTCGGCCTCGACGCCCTGGCCGATGATCTGGACACGACAGTGCTCGCAGATCGGGGCCATTCGGTGGATCGCGCAGGCGAAGCAGTCGAAGACGTGCACAGCGCCCTGCGCGTGCACCTCGAACGTCATGCCGTAGTCGTTTCCGCAGACTTCGCAACGTGCCATGCGCCACAGGGTGCGGCGCTCAAGCGGTGCGGGCGAGCGGGCGTGGGGCGAGTCGTCTCGCAATCACCCATACGCCCCGGTCGGCCCTCCATCGCGCCACGTCCCGCGGGTCAGTCCTCCGCCGCGGGCTCCACGTCCCGCAGCAGCTGCCCGAACGCCGCCTCGTCGATCACCGGCGTCCCGTACTGCCGCGCCTTGACCGTCTTGGACGTGCCGGAGTCGGCGTCGTTCGTGACCAGGAGACTGGTCAGCCGGGACAGGCTTGTCGCGACATGCAGTCCGGCCTCGACGGCACGGTCCTCCAGCAGCTCGCGGTCGATCGACGTGTCCCCCGAGAAGGCGACCCGCATGCCCTGTTTGAGTCGTTTGCCCTCTTCGTAGCGGCCCGGGTTGGGGTACGGGCACGAGGGCCGCTTGCGTGACGGGCGCCAACTCCCCGGCTGGTAGCCGCCCGAGGACTGGCGCCCGATGTGCGGGGAGCCCGACCACTCGGTCAGCGGCCGGCACTCCAGGAGCGGCAGCCGCACCCCCTTGCTCGCCGCCGCGTGCAGACTCGGCCGGAACGCCTCGGCCAGCACCCGCGCGTCGTCCAGGGCGTGGTGCGCCCGCTGCTGTACGACGCCGAAGTGGGCGGCCAGCGACTCCAGCTTGTGGTTGGGCAGCGGCAGGCCCAGCTCCTTGGAGAGCTGGATGGTGCACAGCCGCTGCCTCACCGGTGCCTCGCGCTCCGCGCGCGCGTACTCCCGGGCGATCATCGACCAGTCGAAGACCGCGTTGTGCGCGACGAGCACGCGGTCGGCCAGCCGGGTGGCGAACTCCTCGGCGATGTCCTGGAAGAGAGGGGCTCCTTCGAGCGCCTCGCTCGTCAGACCGTGGATCCACACCGGGCCGGGGTCGCGCTCCGGGTTGACCGTCGTGTACCAGTGGTCCTCGACCTCGCCGCGCGCGTCCAGCCGGTAGACGGCGGCGGAGATGATCCGGTCGTCCCGGGCCAGGCCCGTGGTCTCCACGTCGACGACCGCGTACCCCTGCGGATACGCGGCCGGCCAAAGGGCGTCGGGCGCCGCGGTCGTACGGTCTTCGAGCATGGTCACTGAGGATACGGGCCGCGACTGACAGCCCGGCCGCCCCCGTCCCGAACGCGCCACGGCACACAGGGCCCACGCGCGCGTGCGGGCCACCGTCGCCCCCGCCCTCGCGAGTCCGTCCGGAAGCCCGCCGGAGCGCACCACGGTTGACGGCACGCCAGGCCGGAGCGGGCGGACCGCCGACCGGGACCTGTGGGGCGGGCCGGCTCGGCCCAGCGCCGCCACGAGGTCCCCCGCCGTCAGCGGATCCAGTCCGCAGCCGTCCACCGGGCCGGGCAGCAGGCGGTACACGGCGCCGGTCGTGCCCTCCGGGACGGCCCGGCCCTCCACGAGCGCGAGCAACGCGTGCCGCTCGGCGGCCACTTCGGCGGGCGCGTCCACGTCCTCGGAGAGGCGGCGCCCCTGAGGGGGCTCCAGGGCATGGACGCGGGCGGCGAACGCTCTGTCCGTTTCGCCCTCCATGCGGTGGTAGTGCCACAGTTCGTTCGCCAGGCCGGTCGCCCTGGACGGGGTGTGGTGGATCACCGCGATCTCGTCGGCCCGGGCTGACGCGTGCCAGACCGCGAGGTCCCACAGCGTCGTGCGGCCGGTGGTGAAGTACTGGGCGAGGTCCCGTCCGACGCGGCCCAGGTCGGCGCTGTGCCGGTGCACGCTGTGGTAGCCCTCGGACGGCGACAGGTGCAGGTCCGTCCACAGGAACGTGTGCCGCTCCAGGTCGACGAGCATGGGCAGGTGGATGCGGGCACGCTTGCGGAGCCGCCCCCGCGATCACGACCTAGGAGGGGCTCGTCACGGGCCGCCACCTATTTTCCGGCGGCGGCTCCCGCCGGGGCGTTCGCGGTGGTCTCCGGGACGCGCAGCAGGGCCTCCACCAAGGCCCGTACGGACGTCAGGAACAGCCTCTCCTCGTCCACCGGGCGCGTCAGTGCCCGGGCGAGACCCTGGTCGCCGTCCGCGCTCTCGGCGTCCCACAACTCGCCCTCGGCGGGCCGCTGGGCGGGGGCACGCTCGCGGTTGCGCTCGACGAGGACGAAGCCGACGACCTGGAACTGCACGGCGCGCACCGCCTCGGCGGCGCGGGCGCCCCGCAGGCCCGCGGCGTGCATCTCGTGGACGAGCGCGCGCTGTGCGGGCAGGAACATCCGGTCCGTCAGGCCCCGTTCGTGGACCATCGCGACGAGGTGGGGGTGTTCGCGCAGCAGCCGGCGCAGCGCCCGGGCCACGGAGACGACGCGTCGTGCGGGCGTACGGCCGCTGGGACGGATCTCGCCGAGATCGGCGATCGTGCGCTCGACGAGCGCGTCGAGAAGCGACTCGCGGTTGCCGACGTGCCAGTAGATCGAGGTGACGGAGGTGCCGAGACCGGCGGCGAGCCCGCGCATCGTCAGGCCCTGCGGCCCATGCCGCCTCACCAGCCCCGCGGCTGCCTCCAGCACCTCGTCCCGCGTGAGTGACGCTCTCGCCATGCATGCCCTCCGGTCCGGTGCGTGCACGCGTATTTACCCGGCGAGGGCTGTGCTGTAACTGTGTTACAGCGCCACCTGACGGGCCATCAGCGAACAGCAGTGCCCGACCAGTACCTCATCAGTGCCCCATCAGTGCCCATCGGTGAAGGGCGGTACGACATGGCACGCGCACGCGTACGGTACGGCGCGCGGACCGAGGCGGAGATCGCCGCCGCGCGCACCGCGAGTTCGAGGCTCCCCGCCATCTGGTCGACCGGTGTGGTGGCCGTCTGGGAGAGCGACCCGGACGCGGTCGCGGCGGTGCTCCCGCCGCCCCTGAAACCCACCGGGCGCCCCCTGGTACGGGTGACGATCAGCAGGGTCGACCTGCACCGGTACCCGCTGGGCGCGGGCTCGTTCGCGGTCGCCGCCGCGCACGACGGAGTCGAGGGCTGGTACCCGCTCGTCATGCCGATGACCCACGAACGGGCCCTCATCGGCGGCCGCGAGGTCTTCGGCGAGCCGAAGAAGCTGGGCGAGGTGACCGTCGAACGGCACGGCACGGCCGTACGGGCGTCACTGGCCCGGCACGGTGTCGCGTTCGTGGAGGTGCGGGGTGAGGTGAGCGGGGAGGAACCGCCGCCGCCGGAGCCCGTGCGGCGGACCGACTTCTACTTCAAGTTCCTGCCCGCGGTGGACGGTTCGGGCTTCGACGCCGACCCCCTGCTCGTGCACTGCCTGCGCGACGAGACGGTGCGCAGGCTGGAGCGGATCACCGGCGAGGTGGTCCTCCGCGAGTCCCCGTACGACCCGGTCGCCGACCTGCCCGTACGCGAACTCGTCGGCATCACCCTCGGCGAGAAGACCAGCGACCAGCGGGGCAGGGTCGCCGAACGGGTCGACGCGCGGACCCTGCTGCCGTACGTCCACCAGCGCTACGACGACCCGTCGCAGATCGTCGACGGGCCTCCGGAGCCTTCGACGGGTCCCGAGGGGAGCGTCTGAGATGGAGCTGAGAGCGGGACAGGTCGCCGTCGTCACCGGGGCGGCGAGCGGGATAGGGCTCGCGATGGCCCGCCGCTTCGCGGCCGAGGGCCTCAAGGTCGTCCTCGCGGACGTCGAGGAGGGCGCCCTGGAGAAGGCCGCCTCCGGGCTGCGCGAGGACGGAGCCGACGTCCACGCGCGCGTGGTGGACGTCGGAGAACGGGACGAGGTCCTCGCGCTGGCCGAGTCGGCGTACGAGACGTACGGCGCCGTCCACGTGCTGTGCAACAACGCGGGCGTCGGCTCGGGCGCCGAGGGCCGTATGTGGGAGCACGACCCCAACGACTGGGCGTGGGCGTTCGCGGTCAACGTGTGGGGCGTCTTCCACGGTGTCCAGGCCTTCGTCCCGCGCATGATCGCCTCCGGCGAGCCCGGCCACGTGGTCAACACCTCCTCCGGGGACGGCGGTATCGCACCCCTGCCGACCGCCTCCGTGTACGCCGTCACCAAGGCGGCCGTGGTCACGATGACCGAGTCCCTGTACGCGCATCTGAACGCGGAGCACGCGCGCGTGGGGGCGTCCGTGCTCTTCCCCGGACCCCACATGCTCCGCACCGGCCTGTGGGAGTCGCACCGCAACAGGCCCGACCGGTACGCCAAGCGCAGGCCGCGCAGAACGCCGTACCGCAGCCTCGGCCAGTGGGAGGCCGCGATGCGGGAGGCGGGGCGGGAGGTGCGGTTCACGCCCGTCGAGGAGGTCGCCGGGCTGGTGGTGGACGGCATCCGCGCGAACCGCTTCTGGCTGCTGCCCGAGAGCGAGCACAGTGACGCCCAGATCCGCGCGCGGGCCCGGTCGATGCTCGACCGCGCGAACCCGTCGTATCTCGAAAGCTTCGTCCTCGACTGAGGGGGGTCGCTGTGACCGGCCAGGACGCGTACCAGGACCTGTACCAGGACCCGTACCGGGATCCCTATCTGATCATCTCGTCCGACTGCCATGCCGGGCTGCCCACCGAGGAGTACCGGCCCTACCTGGAGGCTCGTTTCCACGGGGACTTCGACGAGTTCCTCGCGGGACGGGACCGGCGCCGCGAGGAGATGACCCGCCTCGGCATCCGCAACGAGGCGTTCGCGGCCAAGTGGTTCCAGGACAACGAGGAGGGCCTGCGCGGCGGATGGGACACCGCGCAGCGGCTGAAGGAGCTGGACGGCGACGGTGTGGCCGCCGAGGTCGTCTTCCCGGACGCCGACGCCGTCGACAGCCGGACGGCGGCGCCCTTCGGTGTGGGCCTCGGACTCTCCGGCGACCAGGACCCCCGGCTGGGCATGGCGGGCGCGCGGGCGCACAACCGCTGGCTCGCCGACTTCGTCTCGGAGAACCCCGAGCGCCACTGCGGGGTCGCCCTGCTGCCGGTCACGGCCGAGGTGCCGGAGGTGGTCGCCGAGATCCACCGCGCCAGGGAGTCAGGGCTCGGCGCGCTGATGATCCCCTCCATGTGGGTCGACAAGGAGCCGTACCACGACCTCCGTTACGACCCGGTGTGGGCGGCGGCCGCCGAGTGCGGGATGCCCGTGGTCACCCACTCCGGGGCGGCGCCGCGCCACGAGTACGGCGACCACCTGGGGATCTACGTCTCGGAGGTCACCTGGTGGCCCGCCAGGCCCCTGTGGTTCCTGCTCTGGTCCGGCGTCTTCGAACGCCACCCGGGGCTGAGGTTCGGGGTGGCGGAGTCGGGCTGCTGGTGGCTGCCGAACCTGCTCTGGTTCATGGACCGCCTGTACCTGGGGGCCCATGGCGGCAAGAAGCTCTCCCCCTTCAAGGAGCTGAAGAGCCCGCCCCACGAGTACCTCGACCGCCAGGTCTTCATCTGCGCGACCAACACCAAGCGCCGCGAACTGGCCCAGCGCTACGAGATCGGCGTCGACAACATCCTCTGGGGCAGCGACTTCCCGCACCCCGAGGGCACCTGGCCGGACACGCGGGCGTGGCTGGCGAGGACCTTCCACGACATCCCGGTGGCGGAGACGCGCCGCATGCTGGGGCTGGCGGCGGCGGAGGTCTTCGGCTTCGACGTGGCGAAACTGGCTCCGCTGGCCCGCCGTATCGGCCCCACCCCGGCCGACCTGGGCCAGTCCGGCGACCAGGAGGCGGTCGAGGCGTCCTGGGCGCGCTCGCGCGAGGTGGGCCGGCACTGGCTGACGGACCACGACTTTCCCGTCCTGGGGGTGACGCCATGAGCGAGCCCGGCGGGAGGAGCGCGTCAGGTGAGGACCGCTACACGGTCGTCTCGGCCGACTGCCATGCCGGGGCCGACCTCCTGGACTACAGGCCCTACCTGGCGTCGCGGTATCACGACGAGTTCGACGCGTGGGCGGCCACGTACGTCAATCCGTACGAGGACCTGATGGCCGACACGGCCGACAAGAACTGGAACTCCGAGCGCCGCCTGGCGGAGCTGGAGGAGGACGGCATCGTCGCGGAGGTGGTGTTCCCCAACACCATCCCGCCGTTCTTCCCGTCCGGTTCCCTGATCGCTCCGGCGCCGACGGCGGAGGAGTACGAGCGCCGCTGGGCCGGTCTGAAGGCCCACAACCGCTGGCTGGCGGACTTCTGCGCGGCCGCCCCCGGCCGCCGGGCGGGCGTGTTCCAGATCCTCCTCAACGACGTGGAGGAGGCGGTGAAGGAGATCAGACGGTCGGTCGGCGCCGGGCTGAAGGGAGGCCTGCTGCTCCCCGGCACCCCACCGGGCTCGGGCCTGCCGGAGCTGTACTCGTCGACGTACGATCCGATCTGGGCGGTCTGCGAGGAACTGGACGTCCCCGTGAACCACCACGCAGGCTCGGCGTCCCCGCCCCTGGGCGACGAACCCGCCGCACGCGCCGTGTTCATGGTCGAGACGACCTGGTTCTCGCACCGCGCCCTGTGGCACCTGGTCTTCGGCGGCGCCTTCCGCCGCCACCCGGGCCTGAAACTGGTGCTGACCGAGCAGGGTTCGGGCTGGATCCCCGGCGTGCTCGACATGCTGGACTACTACCACCAGCGGCTGGTCGCGGCGGCGGCACGGACCTCCACGGCGGAGTCGAAGTTCGGCGCCGGACTCGCGGCGTCCATGGGCAGGGGGCCGAGCGAGATCTGGCGCGAGAACTGCTTCGTCGGCGCGAGTTTCATGCGGGCCCACGAGGTGCCCCTGCGGGACCGCATCGGCGTGGACAAGATCATGTGGGGGAGCGACTACCCGCACGACGAGGGCACGTACCCGTACTCCCGTGAGGCCCTGCGGGTCGCGTACGCGGGCGTGCCGCGGGCGGAGGTCGCCGCGATGATCGGCGGCAACGCGGCCCGCGTGTACGGCTTCGACCTGGACTTCCTGGACGCGATAGCGGCGAAGGCGGGGCCGACGGTGAGGGAGCTGGCGGAGCCGCTGGACGAGACACCGCCGGACGCGACGAGCCCGGTGTTCGCGCGGGGAGGGTCGGTCCGGGTCTGGTGACGCCGCCGCCCGGCACCCGCTGTCAGGCGCCCGGTCCGGAGTCGACGACGAGGGCGATGTCAGCGGGTCGTCCCCCACCGCGGCCGCACGAGCTCCGGCGCCGTGGATGCCGCGATCGTTCACGGTGCCGTGCCGTCACCAGCGGATCGGCACCGGCAGTGCCGTCAGCAGCGCCGACACCGCCACGACCACTCCCAGCACGGCCACCTCCGCCCGCGCGGGTGCGCAGGCGCCGAGCGGATCGCGGGCACGGCCCAGCCGGACGCGGGCCGCGAGCGCGAGGACCGCGACGACGGCCACGAGGAGCACCTTGGCGAGCAGGGCGCGCCCGTACGCCGTCGCCGTCAGCTGCTCCACCACCGTGTCGGGCGGCATACGGCGCAGAGTGCTCCACGCCCCGGTGGCGGTGACGGCGGCGAGGAGAACGGCCGCCACGCGCGCGTAGAGCCCCAACAGCGCGGCCCCGGCCCCCGACAACACGGCCC
>NZ_VJZE01000160.1 GCF_009377205.1 Streptomyces phyllanthi | reverse complement strand
CTCCAGCGCCACCCGCCCCCGCAACTCCTCCGGCCGCGTCCCCGGCAGGGGATCGGCCTCCTGCTCCTCCGCGTCCAGCAGCTCGAAGACCCGCTCCGCCGACGCCACCCCCGACTGCACGAGGTTCGCCATCGACGCCACCTGCGTCAGCGGCATCGAGAACTGCCGCGAGTACTGGATGAAGGCCTGCACATCGCCGATCGACAGCGCGCCCGACGCGACCCGCAGTCCACCCACCACCGCCACCAGCACATAGTTGAGGTTCGACACGAAGAACATCAGCGGCTGCATCACCCCGCTGTTGAACTGCGCGCGGAACCCGGCCTCGTACAACCGCTCGTTCTCCTCGGCGAACTGCCGCGCCGACTCCTCCTGCCGCCCGAACACCTTCACCAGCGTGTGCCCGGTGTACATCTCCTCGATGTGCGCGTTGAGCTTCCCGGTCGTACGCCACTGCTGCACGAAGTGCGGCTGCGACCGCTTGCCCACCCGCGTGGCCACCACGAACGACAGCGGCACGGTCACCAGCGCGACCAGCGCCAGCAGCGGCGACACCCAGAACATCATCACCAGCACGCCCAGGACCGTGAGCAGCGAGTTGACCAGCTGCCCCAGCGACTGCTGCAGCGTCTGGCCGATGTTGTCGAGGTCGTTGGTGGCACGGCTGAGCACCTCACCGCGCTGCCGCTGGTCGAAGTACGACAGCGGCAGCCGCGACAGCTTCGCCTGCAGGTCCTCGCGCATACGGCCCACCGTGCGGTTGATCGCCCGGTTGGAGAGCCGGGTCGCCACCGTCATCAGCAGACCGGCCACCGCGAACACACCGAGCGCGACCAGCAGGATGTTCCCGACGGCCCCGAAGTCGATGCCCTGTCCGGGCGTGAAGTCCGTGCCCCGGAGCATGTCGGCGACCCCGCCGTCCCCGCGCGCCCGCATGGACTCCAGCACCTCGGCCTTGGTCGCCCCCTCGGGCATCTGCCGGCCGACGACGCCCGCGAACACCAGGTCCGTGGCCTTCCCGAGTATCCACGGGCCCAGCACGCTCAGCCCCACGCTGAGCACCACACACGCGAGCATCGCGAACATCGTGGCCCGGTCGGGCCTGAACTGAGCGAGCAGCCGTTTCCCTGACGCCTTGAACTCCAGGGAGTTGTGCCCGGGGCCGCGCCCGGCCATCATCCCCGCCATCGGCCCGGCCATCAGGCAGCCTCCGCTTCCGTGAGCTGGGAGAGGACGATCTCCCGGTACGTCTGGTTCACGGCCATGAGCTCCTCGTGTCGGCCCTCGCCGACGACCCGGCCCTCGTCGAGGACCACGATCCAGTGGGCGTCCCGGATGGTCGCCACACGCTGGGCGACGATCACGACGGTCGCCTCGGCGGTCTCCTGGGAGAGCGCCGCACGCAGGGCCGCGTCCGTCGCGTAGTCGAGCGCCGAGAAGGAGTCGTCGAAGAGGTAGATCTCCGGTCTCTGCACCAGCGTCCGCGCGATGGCGAGCCGCTGCCGCTGACCGCCCGACACGTTCGTGCCGCCCTGGGCGATCGGTGAGTCCAGCCCGTTCTCCAGCCCCTCGACGAACTCCTTGGCCTGCGCCACCTCCAGCGCGTGCCACAGCTCCTCGTCGGTCGCGTCCGGGTTGCCGTACCGGAGGTTGGTGGCGACCGTGCCCGCGAAGAGGTACGGCTTCTGCGGCACCAGCCCGACCGTCCTCGCCAGCAGCTTCGGGTCGAGTGTCTGTACGTCCACGCCGCCGACGAGCACCTCGCCCTCGGTGGCGTCGAACAGCCGCGGGACCAGTCCGAGCAGCGTGGACTTGCCGCTTCCCGTGGACCCGATGACCGCGGTCGTCTCACCCGGCCGCGCCACCAGATCGACGGCCTTGAGCACCGGCTCCTCGGCACCCGGATAGCGGAAGCCCCCGCCCCGGATCTCCAGCGTCCCGTGCCGCAGCAGCTCCCGTACCGGATCGGTCGGCGGTACGACACTGCTCTCGGCGTCCAGCACCTCCTGGATGCGCTCGGCGCAGACCTCCGCGCGCGGCACCATCATGAACATGAAGGTGGCCATCATCACGGACATCACGATCTGCATGAGGTAGGCGAGGAAGGCCGTCAGCGCGCCGATCTCCATCCCGCCGCTGTCGATCCGGTGGGCGCCGAACCACACCACCGCGATCGACGACAGGTTCACCACCGTCATGACGATCGGGAACATCAGCGCCAGCATCCGCCCGGTCCCGAGCGACACCTCCGTGAGATCGGCGTTCGCGCTCCGGAAGCGCTCCTTCTCGTACTCGTCCCGCACAAAGGCGCGAATCACTCGGTTGCCCGTGATCTGCTCGCGCAGCACCCGGTTCACGGTGTCGAGCCGCTCCTGCATCGAACGGAACAGAGGGCGCAGACGGCGCACGATGAGGCTCACGGAGATCCCGAGCACCGGCACCACGGCCAGCAGCACCCCGGAGAGCGGCACGTCCAGCCCGAGCGCCATCACGATGCCGCCCACGCACATGATCGGCGCCGACACCATCAGCGTGAACGTCATCAGGGCGAGCATCTGCACCTGCTGCACGTCGTTCGTGGTCCGCGTGATCAGCGAGGGCGCCCCGAAGTGGCCGACCTCACGCGCCGAGAACGACTGCACCCGGTCGAAGACGGCCGCCCGGATGTCCCGGCCGATCGCCGACGCCGTACGGGCGCCGTAGTACACGGCCCCGATGTTGCAGACGACCTGCGCCAGCGACACACCGATCATCACCGCGCCGAAGGACAGGATGTAGCCCGTGTCCCCGTCCACGACACCGTTGTCGATGATGTCCGCGTTCAGAGTGGGCAGATAGAGCGTGGCGCACGTCTGCACGAACTGCAGCAGCACCAGCAGGGCGATGGGTTTCTTGTACGGACGCAGGTGGGTCCGCAGGAGTCGTATGAGCACGCGAGGTCTCTCGGTCGGCGACGGGTCGGGTGACGGGGTCGGGCCACGGGGGCGAATGCACCACGCACCATCGTCGAACACTCCACCGGCGTTACCCCAACCGATTAACCCAATAGCGGCCAAAGAACCTACAAGGATCCAGTCCGCAGACGTACGCCATCGGGTGCGTAGGCCATCGGATGCGCCCGCGCCGGAGGGCCGTCGGGGAGCAGCCCTGCCGCCGCCTACACCCGAAATGCCCCAGGATGGGTCTGCTCCCGCACCGACACGTACTGCTGCCGCACCGCCTGCCCCACGGCCAGTTCCTCACCCGGATCCAGATACTGCGCGGGCGCCCCCTGCCAGGACGGCGGATTGCGCGGATCGAGGGTGCCCTGGGAGACGCCGAGCGTCCAGGCCGCCTGCCGGGCCGCGCCGATCGCCGCGTAGTCCCCGGGCTGCGGTACGACCACCTGCACCCCGAACAGCGCGGGCGCCGCCGACTGCACGGCCGGCAGCTCCGCCGCCGCGCCCAGCAGGAAGATCCGCCGCACGTCCACCCCGCGCCCGCGCAGCACGTCCAGCGCGTCCGCGAGCCCGCACAGCATGCCCTCGAACGCCGCCCGCGCCAGATGCTCGGGCTTCATCGCCTCGCGCCGCAGCCCGGTCAGGGTCCCGGCGGTGTGCGGCAGGTTCGGCGTCCGCTCGCCCTCCAGATACGGCAGCATCACCAGCCCGTGCGAACCCGGCGTCGACTTCATCGCCAGGTCGGACAGCCCCTCCAGATCGGGCACGCCCAGCATCTCGGCGGTGCCGCGCAGGGTCCGTACGGCGTTGAGCGTGGTGACGACCGGCAGATGCATACCGGTGGCATCGGCCAGGGAGGTGATCATCCCGCTGGAGTCGACCAGCGCCTCGGGATGCACGGCCATGACGGACCCGGACGCGCCCAGCGACACGACCGCGTCCCCGAGCCCGATCCCCAGCCCGAACGCCGCGGCCATGGTCTCCCCGGTCCCGGCGGAGATGAGCAGCCCCTCCGGCGTCGTACCCGCCGCGTCCGACGGCCCGAGCACCTCCGGCAGCATGGCCTGGTGCCCGAGCGCCAGCTCGACGAAATCCGTCCGGTACGAGCCGGTGGCCGCCGACCAGTACCCGGTCCCCGACGCGCCGCCCCGGTCGGTCGTCCTCCGCACCGGCCGCCCGAGCAACTGCCACACCAGCCAGTCGTGGGCCTGCATCAGCACGGCCGTGCGCATCGCGGCGTCGGGGTCGGTCCGGGCGAGCCAGCGCAGCTTGGTCACCGGCTGAGCGGCCTGCGGTACGCACCCCACGGCCTCCGCCCAGGCCTGCCGCCCGCCGAGCGCGTCGATCAGATCGGCGGCGGCGACCTGCGCCCGCTTGTCACCGCCGACGACCGCCGGACGCACGGTGTTGCCCTGCGTGTCCAGGGCGATCAGCGCGTTCTGCTGCGCCGACACGCCGATCGCCTGCACACCTTCGAGCAGCCCACCGCCGGCCGCCTCACCCAGGGACAGCAGCCACGCCTGCGGGTCGACATCGGAGGGACGGCCGCCGCTCTCCGTCTTCTCCAGCGGATGCGGGGCATACCCCTGCCTGAGCACGGCCCCGGTGTCCGTGTCACAGACGACGATACGAGTGAAATCGGGCGAACTGTCGAGCCCGGCGACTATCCCCATGGCGGAAATTCTGCCGTACGGGAAGGGGTGGGGGCGCCGCGCCGTACACGGCGGAGCGGGCCCGCGACAGCGCGACCAGGGCCCTCCCGTGCGTCTTCGTCCTCTAAGTGTTGCTGGTTCCCCAGTCGTCCTCGCCGCTGCCGTTCACGTTGCGTTCACGCAGCGACCGGACCCGGGCGGTGAACGCGTCGGGCACGTGCACACGGTCCCCGACCTTGTCGCTCACCACGTGGTACGCCTTGCCCGCGAAGGCCCGCCCCTGCTGGGCGGCCGACTCGGCGGTGTTGCGCACCGCGGGGTTCTCGGCGACCTGGCGGGCGGACTTCTTCAACTGCTCGTAGCGCTCGCGCCCGGCCCGCGTGCCCAGCACGTAGCCCAGAGCGAGTCCGGCGATGAACGTGAGCCGATAACGCATGGCGACCACCTTCCTTGCGTCTCCGTCGGTCCTTCCCCGCCCTGCGTCGCCGGGGGCGCGGGGTACTGATTGGCGGAGCACCCCCCTGCTTGCGCTAATGTATGTGTCGCAGCGAGCGCGCGCCCCCTGGCGGATACCCAGGTAGGTACGTTCGATGCAACGAGGCATTCCTCCGTAGCTCAATTGGCAGAGCAGCCGGCTGTTAACCGGCAGGTTACTGGTTCGAGTCCAGTCGGGGGAGCTCGGTCCTCCGTAGCTCAATTGGCAGAGCAGCCGGCTGTTAACCGGCAGGTTACTGGTTCGAGTCCAGTCGGGGGAGCAGCGTGAACGAGGACCCCGACGGGGTCCTTTTTCATGTCCCTGGGAACCACGGCGCCGCAGGTGGGGTCCTTCAGGGCAGGCTAAGTCGACCATCCGAAGCAGGAGATCGTATGAGCGGCTATGCTGCGGCAGACGGCGCGCACAAATGTGCGCGACGCGCCGTACCGGGGCGGTAGCTCAGCCGGTTAGAGCAGCGGACTCATAATCCGTCGGCCGTGGGTTCGAGTCCCACCCGCCCCACCAGGCGCAGGTAAGGGAAAAACGTTCTGACCTGCGCAAGCTTGGCACGTCGGCATGACGTCGCGTCAGCTTCGGCGGGGCTGGAGTGGCCTGTGAGCCCGGTGTGAGCCCGGAGCGGCCTCACGCGCGTCGCGGGACGACACGCGCGGTGGCCTCGGCCGCGTCGAGAGACAGGTCGTCCAGGACCGACTGGTAGATGTCCTGAGTGATCAGCACGGTGCTGTGACCGAGCATCTCGGAAACGAGCTTGATGTCGACGCCGGCGGCGAGCGCGAGGGTCGCGGCACCGTGACGCAGATCGTGAAGTCGGATCGGAGGCAAGCCGATCTCGGACACGATCTTCTCGAAGGCCTTCGAGACCCGGTCAGGATGCAGCCACGAGCCGTCGGGTTCGGTGAAAACACGGTCGGTGTCCACCCAGGCTTCACCCTGCTGGAGGCGTTCGGCGGCCTGGCGGGCGCGGTGGGCACGCAGCGCGCTGACCGTCTGGGCATCAAGGGCGAGGGTACGGAAGCCCCAGTCGGTCTTGGGAGCGGAGTCCTCCAGGGTCCAGCCATCGACGACGATGGTCTGGTTGGAGATCGTCACGCGCTGGGCGTCGAGGTGGGTCTCGGACCAGGCCAGGCCACAGACCTCGCCGCGCCGGGGGCCGCGGTAGGCGAGCAGATGCCACATCGCGTAGAGCCGGTCGGTGGCGACGTGGTCGAGGAACTGACCGGTCATCTCCGGAGTCCAGACCATCACTGGACTGGGCCTCTGGCCGGTCTTGCGCCAGCGCTCGACGCGCTCGGGTGTCCAGACCAGGGCCCGGGGTCTGCGGGCGGAGTCGAGCTCGACATGGGCGGCCGGGTTGAAAATGATCAGCTGCTGGGCCATAGCGCTGTTCAGGGCGGCGCGCAGGGTCGCGCGTATGCGCTGGCGGGTGGTGGCCTCCGTCGGGCGCCGGAACGGCGGCATCTGCGCGATGGACTCCCGGATCGCGGCGCGTCGTGCACGGTTGCCGGCGCCCTCGATGGGGATCTCCTTCAGCAGGGCGAGAGCCTGGTGGCGCTGGGCGTTCTGTTCCCGGATCTCCACGTTGGCGTCGGCGATGGCCTGGAACATCTCCGACAAGTCAGCCACACGCAGCTTATCGAGGCGGATATGCCCTATTCGGGGTGCCAGGTGGTTGCGGATGTGGCCGCCGTAGCTGCGGTGGGTGCCCTTGCCGACCTTCTTGCCGGCCAGCCACTCCTCCAGGAACCAGCCGACCGTCAGGCGCATGACGAGTGCCTGCCCAGACTTCAGGCGGCGGGTGGTGTCCTCGATGCTGGGAAACGTTTCCTTATTCCGCACCGCAGCCTGGAGCATGTCGGCGACAGTGCGCTGGCCCTCGATGTCGGAGGCGTCGGGCAGGGCGAGCAAGGACTGAGCCAGGCGGAGATCGTCCTGCGCGTCGGTCTTGGACGCGTAGCCGCCTCGCCTCAGAGTCTGGCGTTCGCCGTCCGCGGTGTCGGGCAGCTCCTGGCGCAGATACCAGTTGCCGTGCTTGCGCTGCTTGAGCCTTGGGCACGCCGTACCGAGCTGTCTGTTGGTCTTGGGGTCACGGCAGGAGCATCGCTGGTAGACGGATCCGTTCATGTTTCCTTCGAGCTGGTGGGGCAGGGTGATGGCCTGTCGGTGGACGTGGACGCCGCGGCCTGGCTGGAATGCAATCGGAGCCGCGCGGTTGGCGAGCCGGGCTGTCGAGGGCACGATGGGCGGGCTGGGCTGGATCGGGGGTGGCCCGTGCCGCTGATCCCTTGTTGCTGAAGCCCTCGGCAGGCTCGGGTGGGACGGCGGCGTTATAGGGCAGGTCCGCTCATGAATAGGAGATGATCACGGGTATCGCGCCGGCCCATGGCTAGCAAGCTAGCTGTTCGGAACGCCGCAGCAGGGTTTCGTGATAGACCTTCTGCTCCACAAATCCGTCTGCAGAAGGAGAGCCGATGGCAGAGCGCAACACCGGAAGATCAGTGCCCTTCACCCAGGAGGAGGTCCTGGCTCTCCCCGCTGTCGTGAGCATTCCCGTTGCAAATCGCGCTTTCGGGCTCGGTCGCAGCATGGGGTACGAACTTGCAAAGCGAGGCAAGTACCCCTGCAAGGTTGTGAAGGTCGGGCGTGGTTATCGAGTGGTTACCGCCGACCTGCTGCGCGTCCTGGAAATTGGTTCACAGGGAGTCGCGGGCCTGAGCAGCGAGGCCTTGAGTCGAGCGGAGCTTGGTCTTGCCGTGTGAGCACTGCCAGAGCATGAGGCGGTCTCTTCGCCTTGCTGTCGGCATCGGTGGAACCCTCCATTGAGCTGTTGTTCTCCGTCCGTCCGTACGTTGACATGGTTCGGTGGATGTGTTCCAGCAAGTTCCTCGGGGGAGTTGTCTGCCGTAGGCGAACGCATGCGATTCGGCCCGCTGAGACCTTGCGAGGGAACCGCTGGAATGAGGACTCCAGAAGGGTATGCAGTGAGCAGATAACTGCGGGGTGCGGCAGATGGGTCGGTTTGGCCCCAGTGGATTGGCCGATGCTTCGGCCCGTCGCGGCTCAGTTCCCGGCCAGCCATGCCAGGGGAGATGGCTGGCGCATTAGGAGGAGCATTCTTCCCCTGCCGGGATCAGAGTTGCAATGTTTGCCGGTTATGACGAGAAGGGTCCGTATGGCTGAAGTGTGTCTGGCTCTCACGCGGCTCGTAAGTCATGTTCCGAAGGTGCGTACTCTGGTGGCGTACGCATTCAATGCCTGCTCGAAGTCGCCTCTAGTGAGTGCTGGCCAATGTGCGTCACAGAAGTAAGCCTCGGCGTGGACGCTCTGCCAGGGCATGAACCCTGACAGGCGCTGTTCACCTGAAGTGCGCAGAATAAGATCAGGATCGGGTATGCCTGCCGTGTATAGATATTTACTGAAATCTTCTTCAGTTAGTTTTTCTGCCAGGTCGCTGGGTTTCGCATCGGTTTCCCGAAGGAGAAGCCTAATTGCGTCGAGTATCTCGCGCCGGCCGCCGTAGGCGACCGCGAAGTTGACCAGCATTCCCGGGTTTTCTGAGGTGCTCCGCTCGACACGCTTGAGGGTGTTGGCGAGATCCTCCGGCAGTAGTTCCATCGCACCTATTACATTGACTCGCCAATGGTCTTCTGCTGCAAGAGCTAGTGCCGATTTTTCAATCACCTCACTTGCCGCCCGCAACTCTTTGGCGGAGCGGCCTTCAAGGTTGGCTACAGATAAGACCCATAGCGTGATGATTTCTATGCCAACTGCTTCGCACCAGCCGAGCACTTCGGAAAGCTTCTCGCTCCCCCTTTTGTAGCCTTCCTCCATTGCCCGGCCGTTTTCCCGCGCCCAGCGTCGATTACCATCAACGATCACTCCGAGATGGCGTGGCACGCTACTTCGCACCTGCTGGCTCAAGTTGCCCCTCCCGCTGCTCCGCGAGTTCGGGCCGGGCATATTGCCCGGCAACTTTCCACTGTGGGATCCGGTGACCAATGGTCCGTATCCCGTGGTCGAGGTGTGCCTACCGCCCGGCATCCGCTGTTTGGGTGGCCCCACTTTGGTCACGCGTGGGCGACAGCGGAGGCCTACGGCACACGTACGCCTCGCTCTTATTTACGCATCTCGCGGACCTTACGGAGAAGCGGACGTGCCGTTTCGTGAGCACCGCTGTCTACGTTGATGAGCAGGGCGAACTTCATACCTGCTCGGACGACTTCCGGAGGCCGGGGGCCATCGCTGCTGTCCCGGATCGCGGCGCGCTGGAGCCGGTCCTAGTCGGACCTGCAGTCGACCTTCCTGCAGCAGCAGGGGCACCGCATCGACACTCGCGACGCTGCCCTCTGCCCACCATGAGCGGGTGTTCGCCGAATGGGCAACGCGCTCGGTCGTCGCGGCCCGGATGAATGGCTCTCTCGGTCTCAATGACATCTCTGCGGTGATATCACCGCAGAGATGGGGAGCCGAGCGTCATTGGTCCATGGTGGTCTTCCGCCGGCTGCTGGGCTGCTGCCGCTTCCTGGATACGCGTGGACGCGCCCGATGAAGTTGGCGAGCGATCAGTTCATTTCATGGGAGATCGCGTTGCCGCCGTAGCTCCCGCCCTGCGAGAGGTCACAGCCATGCCCCGCCCGCTTGGAGAGTCGCCCTATGCGTTCACCGTCCCGCCCTTGACCGAGGCCGTACCAGCCGCGCGAGAGCGCGTTGTCCACCGGGTGCAGCGACTCGGGCTGGCCCTGGGGGAGGAACTGACGAACGACTTGCGCTTGCTTACCGCAGAGGTAGTCGCGAACTCGGTCACGCACACGCGGGCCCCGTGTGTGGTCGCTGTGCGATGGACCGGAGAGCGGCTGCGCGTGGAAGTCACCGACGTCGACCCCACCTTGGTACGTCCGTCTCAGGCCGGGGCGCTGGACGAAAGCGGGCGTGGTCTCTTCCTGGTGGACGCATTGGCAACCAGGTGGGGCTCAGAGCCGTGTGCCGCCGGAAAGATCACATGGTTCGAACTGGCAGTCGTTGTTTCCGAGGAGGGCACTGGAGCAGTGACGTCCTCACACGCTTATGCCGATGCCGAGGAAGCCATGTCCATAGGCAGTGCACAAGGACAAATCGAGCCTCAAGCAGCTTGAGCCACGGCTTCTACCTGGCCGACCGGTACCCACGCTTGGAAGCGCGTGCTGGTAGCACCGTTGCCCGCCTGAAGCTGAGTGGGCTGTCTGTCGAGTGTGAACAGATGCCCGCAGGTCAGAATGTCCAGCCACGCCTGTCGGCCAGCCAGCGCAGCGTGACCTCCCCACACCACGTCTGGTGCTGGCGAATGTGCGGTGACCAGGCCGCTGGGGGCTGTCCGCCGGTGGTCAGGAAGAAACCCGAGAGCGCGGCCAGCGCTGCATCGAGTTGTTCGTCGGTGACTCCGCGGGCGGTGGGGTGCTGCCTGAACAGGGACGTGGCATCGTGACCGTCGGCGTAAGCGGTGGCTAGGAGAAGGACAAGATCGAACCAGCTCGCCCCCAGGCATGGCCAGTTCCAGTCGCAGATCCACGCGCCGCCGTAGGAGTCGATCAGTACGTTGTCCTGACGCAGGTCATGGTGAAGGACGGCATTGCCGGCGACGGCCTCCCGCCAGCCGCTTTCCAGGCCGGCAAGCACGTCCAGGAGGCCGAGCGGCATCCAGGAGGGAAGGACGTTCGTGGGTGTGGCACCACGGGTGAGGTTGCGCCAGTCGGCAAAGTCACCGTCCTCACCTACTGGCTTGAGGCCAACGCGCTGGAGGCGCACAGGTGGAGTGGTGAGTGCCTCTGCAGTGATCGTGTATGCGTCGAGGGCGGCCGTGAGCTCGTCCGGATTCCATGGCGTGTCGGGTAGGCGGCCGCCGTCGACAGCATCGATACCGAGAACGACCCACCCGCAGTGCTCCTCAACCCACTGCAGGCGTGGGGCCGGGATCTGTGCGGGGAGCGCCTGGTTGATCAAGGATTCCCGACGGTAGCAGTCGGCGACCACAGTGTTGTCCGCGCTGTTGACTGCTTTGACGAACTGAGGCCCCGACGTCCCGCGGAGTACTGCTGCGAAGCCGCTGGTGAATCCGCTCCCTGCGCTGGGCCCGGCCTGCACCTCGCCCCCAAGACGTTGTGCGATGAGCTGGCGAACGCTCGGGGGGAGGTCCTCCCACTGGGGGCGTACCGCAGTGGAGTTGTACCGAAGGCGGGGGGTGATGATGTTGGGCATGTCGTCAGAATGAGGGAACAGTGTTCCCTGGTGCCACGGAGTTGTGCCGTGGATGAGCGCGGGTCCATTGCTGGCTGAGCCACGGAGGGCAGTGTGCTTCCGGGGAACGCCGTGGTGGCAGGCTGGCGCGGGGAACATTCGTGGTGCGTTACGGCGTGAGCAGGCCCCGCAGAGGCGTCGGCGCTACTCGGTCATGCGTGCATGCCATGCTGCCTCGTCGGGCTCACCCACCCACTTCGCCGGTAGGAGGATGGGGCCAGTGAGCTCCACGGGAGTATTGAGTCCTGCAAGAAGCTCGACAATCTTGTCGATGTTGGTCAGCCGTCGATCACCTGACTCCAGCATGGACAGGAAGGCCTGGCTCAGTCCTGTGAGCTCGGCCATATCGCTCTGGCGCAGTCCGCTTGCCTCACGAACGAGGTGGCACATCCTGCCGAAGTCCCGGGCAATCAGTGCTTCCTGAACCTCTGCATGGCCCCATACTTCGTCTGGCACATGGGGCGCTAGGCCTGGCCGGCGCTGTGCGCTGCGAGTGCAACCGCTGCAGTACGGGTCGTCGTTGTATCGGCTGAGAACGCAGCGGCAGCTGCGGCACCGGCGGACGGGCCGTCGACCCAGATCCGTCTCTGTGCCGCGGTCGGGTAAGGAGGACCGGCCCCACGTCTTGGTCTCGCGTGCTTCGTTTCCTCCCTCGCTGGGCGATGAGCGGATCGAAGTGTCAGCCGTAAGGGCGAACAGGTGACGAGCCCGACCGTCAGATGACATTGCCGGCACCGGTCCGTGAAGGGACGTTCAGTTCTGCCCACACCACCATGCGAGGACCCGAGCGTGGCTCCGTGCCTCGGCGGTCGGGTAGCGCTTGCAGGAGCTTCAATCCGAAGTCATGCTGGGGGGCGGACGCGTCGTTCGTCGGCTGACGCGGCTGGTCCGTTGCGCCGTAGACCTCGATGCGCAGGCCCTGCACGGAACGCAGGTAGCGGGTCTCGATTTCTCTGCCTGGCAGTACGTGCGCATGGCGTACGAAGTCGGTAAGGATCTCCGAGAGGACGAGGACAGCAGCGTCCTCCAGGCATGACAGGCCCCATCCTCGCAGTGCTCTTCGAAGCTCAGCGCGAGCGAGCCCGACGCACCGGGGGTGACAGCTCCAGCGCAGGGCCACCGCGTCGGCGATGCCCTTGGCTCCAGAACTGTCGTCCAGCCAGGTCATAGACACCCTGTTGCCTCCCCGTGAAGCGGCGCCTGGTCGGGAAGACCGTAGAGGCTGGCAAGGGGCCGTACCCGGAAGAAAATTCCGGGTAAGCAGGGGTGGGCGGCCTGGTTCCGCTACTTGATGGCCCCGAGGTTCACAGCGAGATCCTGCACGTCGCGGCGACGGGAGATCTTGTGCAGACGGCGCACCAGCTCTCGGGAGAACTCGTGCGCTCTGATCTGCTCAGGAGCCGCCTGGTAGGCGCGCTTGAGCTCGTCTGCAGCGTCATCTGTACGACCGGCCTCGGCATAGGCTCGGGCTACGTCGAGCCGTGCTCGGGCTCGACGCTCCAGCGGTAGTCCAGCCGTTCGGATGCGTGGAGCCAAGTCTGCGGCCAACTGGATGTCCTCGAACTCGAGGGCGAGCGCCAGATAATGGATCGCAACGTTGCTGGGCCCGAAGGAAGTCCACATCTCATTGAGGTCGCCGCCGATTCGCACGGCTGCCTCCTGTGCCTTGCCCATCATGTGGTCCGCCAGGGCTCGGTTCCTCATTCTCGCCGCGGCGACAGCTCCGTTCAGGAACAGGGTCCCGTACAGGGAGAGGGCTGATGGCGTGGACAGCCACCAGTCACGTTCGAGCCCGTCGGCTGCGTCGAGCGTGACGTTCACAGCCTCGGCGGGCATCCCGGCCCCGAGTTGCACATGCGCGACACCTCGGCGGAGAGCGAGGACAGTCGCTGGGTCGCCTGCTTCCACGGCTGCCATGTCGCCCTGGTCCACTGCAGTCCAGGCCAGATTTGTCTCGCCCAGTTTGCGCAGCAGTACGGCCGCGACGTGGCACGTCAGTGCAAACAGCCGGAGTGCCTCAATCCGTTCGCTGCCGGACGACCGCTCTCTCGTGGCCAGCCGCGCGTCCGCGAGGAGCCCGGGCAGGCACTCTGCAAGCCGCGCGAATCGCCCGTCCTGGTAGAGGCCCCAGGCTTCGTTGACCTCCAGTGCCAGACGCGGGAGGCGAACCGCTTCACGGTCGTCGTAGAGCGCGCCGGCCAGTCGTCGGGACTGCATCAACGCGGCGCGAATCGCCGGCACACTGCCCGCATGACGTCCGTCGTCCTCCAGCAGCGTGGGCGTTCCCTGAAGATCCTCCACATGCACGCGCAGCACCTGCGCCAGGTCGGCCAGCATCTTGACGTTGTTCACGGGGATGCGTCCGGACTCGACGCGGTACACCCAGTCCTCCGAACGTCCCAGGAGCTGGCCGAGTTGCTGTTGGCTCAGCCCACGCCGCCGCCGATAGAACCGGACTCGCTTGCCGAACGGAAGATGGTCAGTCATACCCCGCACGGGCAACTCCCCTCACAACTGCCGCATCGATTGTCACACGCAGTGAACCCCCAGCAACAGGCGAGTAGCCGCGTGAGAGCGTCGCAGATCCGGATCGTAGGCTGAGTTCCATGGCCGACAACGAGCAGGAACAGCGCATGGCACGCCCCCGTATGGCGGCCGGCGCGCTGTTCTTCAACGCCGACGGACACGTCCTCCTGGTCCAGCCTTCGTACAAGCCGATGTGGGAGGTCCCCGGAGGATACGTTGAACATGCTGAATCGCCCTTGGTTGCGTGTAAGCGCGAGGTCCAAGAGGAGCTCGGCATCACTCCGCAGATCGGTCGCCTGCTCGTCGTGGACTGGGCGCCAAGCGATGCCGAAGGTGACAAGGTCTTGTACATCTTCAACGGCGACGAGCTTGCCCCAGAGGAGGTTGCAGCTATCAAGCTTGCTCCAGATGAACTGCTCGCAGCAGAGTTCTTCCCTCCAGAGCAGCTCGATGACCTCCTTATTCCGCGGCTGTCACGCAGGGTGAAGGCCGCGATTGCGTCGCGGACCAGCGGCGGCCCTGTCTACCTCGAACACGGACAGGGGCCTACTGCGTAGAGGGCCCAGCTTGCTTGTTGCTACAGCTCCGGACGCTTGGCTGGCGGCGCGAGGTCCAGAATCTCTGCGCGCAGCTGCCCGCACGCGGCCGCCGTCTCCCGGCCTGCGGACAGGTGGTGGGAGACCGTCCAGCCGTCCAGATCACGGGTGAGCGCTGCGATGAATTCCGCTTCTCGCGTGCTTGGGCGCAGCGGGCTGCCCAGCACGGGATTGAAGCTGGACAGCCTCAGGATGGAAAAGCATCCGGCGTAGGGAGCGAGCAGTCTGGTAAGCGCCGTCTCGTCCTCCGGTCGCGTGTTGTGCTCGCAGAGAACGTAGTTCACCACCACCGGACGCATCTCAGCAACGGTTGCCCACAGTGGCAAGACGGTTGAAGGGTCGTCCGCACGGGGGATGACGACCCTGCGCTGAGCAGCGTTGGCTCCGTGGAGCGAGAACATGAGGCGGTCCGGGAGCCAGGACTTGGGCTTCAGGAGATTTCGTACCCAAGCCTGTGGCGCGATGCTAGTCACCTTCACGTGCCGCGCCAGTTCGCGGCCGAGAATCGCTTTCGCGGCGGTGGTGACATGAGTCCAGTTGGCGGCGGCATCTCCGACTCCGGCGAAGTCGACCCAGACGAGGGGGCCTTGCTGGGCTCGTACGTGCTCCTCCAACTGCCCCACCGCCGATGTGATCTCCTCGGCCTGTAGGTTTCGAACGAAGGGCGTGCGTGCGAAGGTAGTAGCACAATGCGTGCAGCCATACCTGCATCCGGCCTGGGCCGACATGCACACCGAATATGCTTGGTGTTCTCCCTCCCAGAGTTGCACGGCTTCGAAGGTGGCCCTGTCTGACGTCCTGAAAACGTACTTGACGCTACGGTCGGGGGCCTTCGACGGCACGGTTGAGATAATCGAAACGGAATTTCCGGGCGCATGCATTACTTCCATCGATAGGATCCTTTCCCTGAGTCGCTTGTGCGGAGCCGGTGACGGAAAAGTGAGACGATGGTTCGCGTCCGAATTTTTCATCAGCCTCGCTCATGAGTGCGAGGCTCGCTCTCTCGAAAGTAGGCCACCCAAGGCTTGGGGCGGTCAAAGCGTGCAAGACCCTGATTGACCTTGAGGTGGGAGAATCCGGGCGGGGCCTTAACAACACAGCGTAGGACTTGATCGCATCCATCTGAAATCACTGCTGTGATATCTCTTCATGGGATTCTCAGCAGCAGGTCCGCGCTTCTGCCCGCACGGATGGGCGTTGGGAGGGGCGAGTGGCCGCAGGGTCGTTCGTTGGCGTGATCTTGCTGTCGTAACCCTGCCTGTCCCGCTATGCTCAACGGCAACGCGTTGAAGGAGACGAGTAGCTGCGGGATCACGCGAGCAGAGAGAGCCGCTGGTAGCTGGAAAGGCGGCCTTGCGCCCCGAGGTGAAGACCCTCCTGAGCGCGGGGAGGAACGGCCTTACAAGAAGGTCCAATGCCCCGCCGGCTGGCCCCCGTCATCGGGCACGAATGAGGCTGTAGCTCCTTGAGCTGCAGTAAAGGCGCGGTGGCACCGCGAGTACCCTTCTCGTCCGCGCCCCCAAGGGATCATGACGACGCCCCTGGGAGGGCTGCGATGATCCACAAGACTAGCCGTGTACTGGTGTCTGGCCTGCGAGAACATGTCGGGCAGACCGTTTCTGTCTCGGGCTGGGTGAACACGCTCCGTCTGCAGAGCAAGATGCAGTTCGTCGTCGTGCGCGACCACACCGGCGTGGTGCAGGTCACTCACAAGCGCGGCGGCGAAGGCGACGAGGTCGAGACTTCGTTGGAGGGGCTGACCTCGGAGTCCGCAGTCAGGATTACCGGTCGCGTGGTCGACAACCCGATCGTGAAGCTCGGCGGCCTCGAGATCCTTGCGGAGTCAGTCGAGGTTCTGAACCGGGCGGAGACGCCACTGCCCATTGACGAGCAGACCGGACTCGAACACCGCCTGGACTGGCGGTTCCTTGACGTACGACGCCGGCCCCAGGCGCAGCTGCTGTTCGCCGTGCAGACCACGTTCGAGCAAGGCATGCGCGAGTACGCGTACGAGCAGGGCTGCACCGAGATGCACACCCCGAAGCTGATGGGCACCGCCTCGGAGTCCGGCGCGGAGGTGTTCAAGCTCGGCTACTTCGACCGCTCTGCCTACTTGGCTCAGTCGCCTCAGTTCTTCAAGCAGATGGCGATCTCGGCAGGTGTCGACAAGGTCTTCGAGATCGGGCCCGTCTTCCGCGCTGAGCCGTCGTTCACCTCCCGACACGCCACCGAATTCACCGGTGTCGACGTGGAGTTGGCCTGGATTGACGGGGTCGAGGACGTGATGGCGTTCGAGGAGCAGATGCTCGCGCATGCCATCGCCAAGGTTGCCGACGCACACGGTGAGGCGATCCAGGAGACGTTCGGTGTCGAGGTCCAGGTGCCGACGACGCCGTTTCCGCGGATCACGATGGCCGAGACGCAGGAGATCCTGCGGGCCAAGGGCTGGGACCCTGCGGGTGTGAAGGAGGACCTGGACCCGGAGGGCGAGCGCGGGATCGCCGCACAGGTAAAAGAGCAGACCGGACACGAGTGGGTGTTCGTCACCCACTATCCGACGAGCATCCGGCCCTTCTACCACATGCGGCCGGCGGACAACCCCAGTGTGACGCTCAGCTTCGACCTGCTGTGGAAGGGGTTGGAGGTTACGACTGGCGCGCAGCGCGAGCACCGCTACGACGTGCTCTTGAAGCAGGCTGCGGAGAAGGGCATGAGCACCGAACCGATGCAGGACTACCTGAACGCCTTCCGGTACGGATGCCCGCCGCACGGCGGTCTGGGCATGGGGCTCGGGCGGGTCCTGATGGTGCTGCTCGGCCTCGACTCGATTCGGGAGGCCACGTTCCTGTTCCGTGGCCCGAACCGGCTCACCCCGTAGCCATCGCCGATGGCCGGGGCCGCCGCACCCCTCAAAGGG
>NZ_VJZE01000015.1 GCF_009377205.1 Streptomyces phyllanthi | reverse complement strand
GTGCCGGCCTGCGCGTTGGCCACGGCCATGTGGTGGGCGACGACGTCGTGGAGTTCGCGCGCGATGCGCATGCGTTCCTCGGCCACGCGCAGGCGGGCCTCCTCCTCGCGGGTGCGCTCGGCGTGCGCGGCACGCGCCTGGACGGACTCGGTGTAGGCGTGCCGCAGGCGAGATCTGCCGCCGCCGACCATGGGCAGGAGCAGCCACAGGATGGGACCGAGGGTGCGCAGCAGCAGCATGTCGGTCGTTGGTTTGTCGAGCAGCGTCGTGATCACCACCATGGCCATGACCGTCACGCCGTACATACGCGTGGTCCTGGGATCGGTACTGAGAGCCAGCCAGTACAGCGCCATCATCAGGGGCGCCAGCAGCAGGGGGGTGAGCAGATAGCCCAGGGCGCCGGTGGCCACCGTGCAGGTCGTGGCCACGGCGAGGGCGCTGCGCGGGTGGTCGCGTGCCTTCAGCAGTCCGAGGCAGGAGATCCCGGCGAGGAGTACGGCGGGCCAGTCGTCCTTAGGCAGATCCATACCGGGGAAATTGAGCGAGGCACCGAGGGCCACGCAGCCGAACAGTGCCAGGTACATCGCCGTGTCCACGACGCGCGGACGACGTTCCGAGTGACGCTCGAGGTTGCTCGTCATCGTGTCTCTCCCGGTGAGGATGCTCCCGGTGGGGTGCTGGATCCATGGTCGCCGTCGCCCTGGGACGACGGCCGTCCGGGCCGCCCGAGGTCCTTGCCTCGGGCGGGCCGTGGACGGGTGGGTGCCAGGTCAGACACGCACGCCGACCGGCTCGTCCGGCGTCGGGTCCAGGTCCGGGTCCAGGTCCGGGGCAGGGGCAGGGGCAGAGCTCTGGGCGTCGGCCGGGCGGCGGCTGAGGGCCTCACCCTCCACATCGACCCGAGGCAGGAACCGGTCCAGCCACTTCGGCAGCCACCACGCCTTGTCGCCGAGCAGGGCGAGCACGGCGGGCACGATCGCCATGCGGACGACGAAGGCGTCGAGCAGTACCGCGGAGGCGAGGCCGAACCCGATCATCATGATCATGGAATCGCTCTCGCCGATGAACCCGGCGAACACCGCGATCATGATCAGCGCGGCGGCCACCACCACCCGGGCACTGTGGCGGAACCCCGACACCACCGCCTGCCTTGCCGCCTCACCGTGGGTGTACGCCTCCCGCATCCGCGAGACGAGGAAGACCTCGTAGTCCATGGCCAGCCCGAAGACGATACCCACCAGGAAGATCGGCATCATGCTCATGATCGGGCCGGTGGTCTCCGCGCCCAGCAGTTCCGCACCGTGCCCCTGCTGGAAGACCAGGACGACCACACCGATGGACGCCAGCACCGACAGCAGGAAGCCGAGGGCCGCCTTCAGCGGGACGAGCAGCGACCGGAAGACCACCAGCAGCAGGAGGACCGCGAGACCGACCACCACGACCAGGTACGGGACGAGTGCCGCCTGGACCTTCTCGGCCATGTCGATGTTCAGCGCGGTGGTACCGGTGACCTCGAAGGACGCGTCCGTCGCCGACTCGATTGCGGGACGTTCGTCACGGATGGTCTTGACCAGGGTCTTGGTCTTCTCGTCTGTGGGGCTGGTGGACGGGGTGGCCATGAACACCGCGGTGTCACCGGCCTCGTTGAAGCGCGCCTGCGAGACGGAGACGATCCCCTTCGTGGCGCCGATCTCCTCGCTGATCGTGCTCACGGCGGCCTTCGGGTCGGCGGATCCCTTCGCGTCCACGACGATGGTCAGCGGGCCGTTGAAGCCGGGGCCGAAGCCCTCGGCCAGGGCGTCGTAGGCCCGGCGCTCGGTGGTGGAGGTGGACTTGGCCTCGTCGCCCGGCATGCCCAGCTGCAGGCCCGTCGCCGGAAGAGCGAGGCCGCCGAGGCCCAGGACGCCGAGGATCAGTACGGGAAGAGGGCGGCGCAGGACGAAGCGGGCCCAGCGGGTACCCAGGTTGTCCCGCTCCTTCTCGTCCGTCTCCCCGCTCCCGAGGGCCACGACGACGTCGGCCCTGGCGCTGCTGCGGGCCACGGAATTCTTCTTTCGCGGCAGGGGCCTCCTGCCTCGCAGGGTCCTCCCGCGCGTTTCGGCCTTGTCGTCCGGCTCGGATCCCTTGCGCGTACGACGCGACAGCACCGCGTTCGGCCAGAACCCGAGGAATGCCCGGACGAGGGTCAGGGCGATCAGCACGGCGACGACCACCGCGCCCGCTGCGGTTCTCTCTCCCCGCAATGGCGATCTGCGAGCTGCTCGGGGCGCCCCTGGAGGACCGGGAGCTCCCGCGGGGATGGTCCGAGCGGATCAGTTCCGCGCAGGGCGGCGACGACGCGCGGGCGGCGATGGGGGAGTTCATGGCCTACACGTCGGCTTCCGGGCGCCTCGGCGGTACCCCGAAACCCTGAACGACATCACATGCTGGTCAGAGTTCGACCTCGGCGGCCACTTCCCCGCCATGGAGGAGCCGGACCTGCTCAGCGCCGACATCCGCGGGTTCTTCAGGCGACTCGCGTAGCTCCGGAACCGCGTTCAGCGGGGTGCGGTCCCCCTCGGACCGCACCCCACCGGCGCGAACTAGGCCCGGCTCCACCTCTGGGTGGCGTTGCCGAGAGCCGTCCACAGCTGGACCTTCGACCCGTTGGCGGTCCCCCAGTTGGTGACGTCGATCGCCAGGCCGTTGGAGCGGTTGATGACGGATCCGTCCAGTCGGGACCACCACTTCTGGCTGGTCTTGCCGTTGCAGGTCCACAGGATCAGCTTGGTGCCCGCGGTGGTGCCATCACCATCGGCCGCCAGGCACTTGCCGGCGACGCGGAGCTCACCCGCCGTGGTCTGCGTGATGGTCTGGTTCGCGTTCCCGGAGCAGTCCCAGATCTGTACCTGCACGCCCGTCTGGCCGCCCGGGACGTCGAGGCAGCGTCCGGAGTTGGCGCCCTTGAGGGTGAAGGTGCCGTCCGTCGGCAGCGGGTCCTGGACCAGCTGCCACTCCTGCGAGTCGTCGGCCGCGGCGTTCGTCGACGCGTCGATCGACGTGCCCAGGGTGACGGAGCCGTTCGCGGTCGCGCCCGTCATGAACAGACTCGTGTTGCGGACCGACCGGAGCTTGTAGTGGCCGTCGGTTGAGGGGACGAGGGTCCACTGCTTGTCGGTGGCTCCGTCGTCGACCCACTGGGCGAGCTTCTGTCCGGCTGTCGCGCTGCCGGTCCAGATGGCGACCGAGCGGCCACCGGCCTTGTTGAGCAGGGTGACGTTGCTGCCCTTGGCCGTGGTGTGCCAGCGCTGCAGGTCGTCGGCCGCGTTCCGGTCCTTCAGGACGAGGTCGGGGACGTCTCCGGTGAGGTTCGCGTCCTGCGTCTTGCCGGCGTCGGGGCTGAGCGCCTGACCGGTGGCGCGGTTGACGAGGGTGTAATAGGCACCGTCGGACCGGCCGAGGTCGACCTCGGCGTAACGGATGGGCCCGTAGCCGGTGCTGAAGTCGGCCTGGAGGATGAGGACGCGTCCCGTGCCCTCCACGTACTGGAGATTGCGGCTGTAACCGTTGGTGATCGCCGTCCGGTACTCCTTCCAGGTGCCGTCGCTCTTACCGGACTCGTTCACCCAGACACTGCCGCTGCCGTTGGCGTTGTAGGCGATCCGTCCGTCCGGGAGCTGGACGAGCACCGGGCTGCCGCTCGTGGACAGCCTGCGCCCCCCTGAGGGCACGGGCAGATTGGTGACGGGCTGGTCCGTCACAGTGTTCGGATAGAACTTCAGCGGGTCGTCCGCGAGCCGGTACCGGGTGTCCGTTCCACCGCCCCAGTACTCGTAGGTGAGCAGCCATTTCCCGTCGGTCGTCTCGGCGATCGTCGTCATGCCCGGACGTCCGTTGCCGATCAGTGTCTTGCCGCCCACGGTGTCGGTCGTGCCCGGGACGTCGACGATCGGTTGGGTCCAGGACGTGCTGCCGCCGCCCCAGGTCCGGTGCACGAGGATCTGGAACCCGGGGTCCGTGGCCGTGTCGTCATCAGGGTCACGGTTCGGTACACCGGTGGTGGCGTCGAAGCCGAGGTACTCCTGCTCGTCGGAGTAGTAGGCGACGAGCTTTCCGTTGCGGGCCACCAGGTACGGCTCCCAGACAGGGTCCCTCTGCCGGTTCGTGTTGGCGCTCGAGGGGTTGATGCCCTGCCAGCCGCCGGTGGCGATGATGTTCTGGAAGTCCCACGTCGCACCGTCGTCCGTGCTGGCGTACAGGGCGATCGCGATGTCCTTGCGGTCGCCGTCGGCGGTGGGCGTCCAGTTCGGGTCGGCGGCCTTGCGCTCCTTGTAGTAGTAGTCGTCCCCCGAGACGACGCTCGCGAGAAGCAGCGTGCCGGCCTGCAGCGCTCCGACGTCCTGCGGGAGCACATAGAGGTAGGGGTTGGTCCAGTTGCTGGTGTACTTCGCGTACTGCGAGTCACTGGACAGATACGCGGGAGCCTTGACGTCGGACAGCTTCTGCCACGTCGTACCGTCGTCGTCACTCTTGTAGACCGGCAGGGTCTGGCCCACCGGGTCGCCCTTGCTGTTCTCGAACGACGCGACGATCCGGCCGCTCGGCAGCTGAGCCGTCTTCGGGTACAGAACACAGGGCTTCTTGTTGCACGTGGCGGAATCCTGCGACACGTACAGGTTCGTCTGGCTCGGCTGATACGCCGACGCGCTGCCCGTGGAGGCGAGGGCGAGTCCCACGCCGACGCCGAAGGCTGTCGCTGTCGCGAGAGCCCTCCGTGCCCATGTTTGTCTCACTGCGGCTCCTCTGAACGTACGGGTTGACGGCCACGGCAATTGAGAGGACAAACTCCGTGACCGACGGGGAATGACCGCAGAGCCGGACGTGAATACCGAACTGTCGACTGCGGCATGCGGCCCGCGGCGATTACGCATCGATGCAATCCGGTCGATGAGGCGTAAGCCGGGTGGGGAAAAGTATTGGGACGAGAGACCGCTTTGTCACCGGTACGTTTCCGAAAGTGTTTCGCACACCGCTCCTCATTCGATATTGACAGGGCGGAATCACGAGCACTATTCAGTAGCCGGGAGATGAGGGATGCGGTGGCCGGCGGGCACGTCGGTTCTGATCAGGCCTCGGCCGCGCAGGTTGTGCCAGAGATCTTCTGGGACGTGCCGACGGTGGAGCCCCATGTTCCGCGTGACCTGTTCAGGAGTTCGCATGCCGAGGGTGACGTTGATGACGCTGGGGTGGGTGAAGGGGAAGGCGATCGCCGCGGCGGGCAGGGTCGTGCCGTGCCGTTCGCAGACGTCGGCGATGGCCCGGGCACGGGCGACGAGTTCCGGCGGAGCGGCCCGGTAGTCGTACCTCATGCCGTGTGCGAGCCGGCCCTCGGAGAGCAGACCGGAGTTGAACACCCCTGCCGCCACGACGCTCTTACCGAGCGCGAGTGCGGTGGGGAGGACGTCGTCCAGCGCCGACTGGTCCAGCAGCATGTAGCGTCCGGCCACCATCACCACGTCGGCGGCGGTCTCCCGTCGGAGTCGGAGCGGTCGTACAACCGGGCCCCCCACGAGGGTGAGTTCGCGCCGGAAGAAGCGGTGCAAATTCACCTCGCGGTACCGGGGATGGATGACGACCAGGCACAACCGGCCCCGCACACCGAGGACTTCGACCGCTGCGTCCATCCCGGCGGACGCGCCAGAGCCTTCGAAGCGACATCCGCGCCGGCGCCGGCGGTCCACTGTCCTACCCGTTCGGAGACGTTCGTCCCGGTGGGGTTCCAGGTGATCAGCCCCAACTCCTCGGCGAGCAGCCGCCGGTGGGCACTCGGCTCCACGACGCGGACCTCGGCACCCACGGCCCGCGCGGCCAGCGCGATGAGGACTCCGACCGGCCCGCCGCCGACCACCACGACCTTCTCACCGTCCTGCAGCCCGGCACGGCCGACGTCGTGCACGGCCACCGCCGTGGGCTCGACGAGCGCGGCCCGGTCCAGAGAGAGGGAGTCCGGCAGGCGGATGAGGGTCGAGGCGGGGACCCCCAGCGCTGCTGCATCCCGCCGGGCGAGTCGATGCCGATGAAGTCGAGGCGCTGGCAGACGTGTCGGTGGCCGGCTCGGTGCGGTCCAGCCGCCGTCCGGCGATGGGCCGGGTCGCGGCCGATCGCAAGTCGTCCGCGGCGAAGGTCCGGCGGATCGGCTCATGGCCGGGCTCGTCCAGCAAGGGCTGGGGACGACAGTCCAGATCCCACACATGATGGTGGGCGTCCACCAGCCACAGCACGTCAGACACGGGCCGACCAGACCGGGCCGTCGGGGTAGGCGTACTCCTTGAGGGACTCGGGGTGCATCTGGGCGCTGAGGCCCGGCAGCCTCGGCGCGAGGTAGCGGCCGTCGGCGATGCGCACCGGGTCGACGAAGTACTCGTGCAGGTGGTCGACGTACTCGATGACGCGGTCCTCGGTCGTGCCGGAGACGGCGACGTAGTCGAACATCGACAGGTGCTGCACCATCTCGCAGAGGCCGACCCCGCCGGCGTGCGGGCAGACCGGCACGTCGAACTTCGCGGCGAGCAGCAGGATCGCGATGTTCTCGTTGACGCCGCCGACCCGCGCGGAGTCGATCTGGACGATGTCCACCGCGCCGGCCTGAAGGAGTTGTTTGAACACGACCCGGTTGGCGATGTGCTCGCCGGTGGCGACCTTGATGGGGCCGACGGCCTTGCGGACGGCGGCGTGGCCGAGGATGTCGTCGGGGGAGGTGGGCTCCTCGATCCAGTACGGGTCGTAAGGGGCCAGCACCCGCATCCAGTCGATCGCGGGCTGGACGTCCCAGCGCTGGTTGGCGTCCACGGCGATGCGAATGCCGTCGCCGACCGTCTCACGGGCGATGCGTATGCGCCGTACGTCGTCCTCCAGGTCCACCCCGACCTTCAGCTTGATCTGGGTGAAGCCGTCGGCGACGGCCTCGCGGGCCAGGCGGGCCAGCTTCTCGTCGGAGTAGCCGAGCCAGCCCGGTGTGGTGGTGTAGGCCGGGTAACCCCGTTCCAGCAACCGTGCGATCCGCTCCTCGCGGCCCGGCTTTGCGCGGCGCAGGATCTGAAGGGCCTCCTCGGGGGTCAGCGCGTCACTCAGCCAGCGGAAGTCGACCTGGGCGACCAGCTCCTCCGGTGACATCTCGGCCAGGAAGTGCCACACGGGCTTGCCCGCCCGCTTGGCCGCCAGGTCCCAGGCCGCGTTGACGACCGCGCCGGTGGCCATGTGGATGGCGCCCTTCTCCGGGCCCAGCCAGCGCAGTTGGGGATCGTGGACAAGGCTGCGGGAGAACGCGCCCAGGTCGGTGCAGACCTCCTCGACGGTCAGGCCGACCACATACGGCGCCAGGGCCGCGATGGCAGCCGCCTGCACATCGTTGCCGCGCCCGGTGGTGAAGGCCAGGGCATGGCCCTCCAGGCCGTCGCCGGCGTCGGTGCGCAGGACGACATAGGCGGCGGAGTAGTCGGGTTCGGGGTTCATCGCGTCCGACCCGTCCAGCTGCTCGGACGTCGGGAAACGTACGTCCAGGACGTCCAGGGCGGTGATGCGGGCGGAAGCGGGCATGGCGGAGGGCATGGCGCGACTCCTGCGAGGACGAGGGCGAAGAGGAAGCGGGCGGGCGGCGGTCCGGTTCAGCTCGGGAGGATCGTGACGGCTGTGGTCATGGTCCGGGTGTGGTCGACGACCCGGGTGTCACCGCGCAGCTCCACCTCCACGGACCGGCCCGGCTCTCCCGCCGACTGCGCGACGGTCAGCACGAGGCGGCCGGGCTCGACACAGCGGCGTAGGTCCTGCCCGGTGAAGCTGGTCAGATCCGCGTGGACCTGGAACTCTACGGTGCGGGAATCCCCTGCGGCCAGCTCGATGCGGGTGAAGCCGATCAGCTGGCGGACGGGCCGGGTGACGGAGGCGACCGGGTCGGTGAGGTACAGCTGCGGGACCGAAGTGCCCGCCCGGGGGCCGGTGTTGGTGAAGGTGGCGCGGACGGTCACCGACCCGTCGACCGCGATGGTCTCCGCGTCGGCCTCTACGTCCTCGATGGTGAAGGTGGTGTAGGACAGGCCGTGTCCGAACGGGAAGGCCGGGGTGGGGTCGATGTTGCTCACCCCGTCGCTCTTGAGGGCGAGCGGGGGCGCGAGGTAGGTGCCCGGCTGGCCGGCCGTGTCGCCGGGGACCTGCACGGGCAGGTGTCCGGAGGGGTTGATCCGGCCGGAGAGGACGCCGGCGATCGCCGCCGAGCCTTCCTCGCCGGGGAAGAAGGCCTGGAGGGTCGCGTCCGCCGCCCGGGCGTGCCGGCCGATCGCGTACGGGCGGCCCGAGACGAGGACGAGGACGGTCTGGTTCGCCGCGTCGAGGACGGCGTCCACCAGGTCCTCCTGCCCTCCGGGGAGCGTCAGTGCGCCGACGTCGCAGCCTTCACCGGAGGTGCCCTCCCCGAACATGCCGGAGCGGTCACCGACGACGAGGATCGTCAGGTCGGCCGCCGAGGCTGCCGCCACCGCGGCTTCGATGCCGCTGCGGTCGTCCCCGGTGAAGGAGCAGCCGGTCTCGTGGTGCACCGAGGCGTCGGGGAACTCCTGCCGGATGGCGTCGAGGACCGTCGGCGCCTCGACGCCCAGCGGGGTCTCGGGGTGGTGGGGCAGGACGTGGTTGGGGAAGGAGTAGCAGCCGAACAGGCACCGGGCATCGTCGGCGGCCGGACCGATCACGGCGACAGAGCGCGGGGAGGCGAGCGGCAGTGCGCCGGAGGGGTTGTCGAGGAGCACGACGGACTGTTCGGCCAGGTCGCGGGCGATGCCGCGGTTGCGGGGCGAGTCGAAGTCCGCCGGGGCGGTGTACTGCCCCGGCTTCCAGTCGGGGTCGAGCAGCCCGAGTTCGGCCTTCTGCGTCAGCACCCGCAGCACCGCACGGTCGAGGAGATCCGTGGGGACGCCGTCGTCCAGGAGCGCTTCCCCGTAGCCGGAGGTGTGCGGCAGCTCGACGTCGATACCGGCCCGCAGTGCGGCGCGTGCCGCGCCCGTGACGTCGTCCGCCACGTGGTGCATGGAGGCCAGGAACGCGACGGCCCAGTAGTCGGAGACCACCGTGCCCTCGAAGCCCCACGTGTCCCGCAGAAGCCCGGTGAGCAGGACTTCGTCGGCGCCGCAGGGCACGCCGTCGATGTCGTTGTAGGCGTTCATGACCGACCGGACACGGCCGGCGACCACGGCCTTCTCGAAGGGTACGAGGATCACGTCGGCGAGTTCGCGGGGGCCGAGGACGGCCGGGGCGTGGTTGCGGGCCGCGCGGGAGGCGGAGTATCCGGCGAAGTGCTTCAGCGTGGCGACCACGCCGGACGACTGCAGGCCCTGCACATAGGCCAGTCCGAGCTCCGAGACGAGGTAGGGGTCCTCGCCGAGGGTCTCCTCCACCCGGCCCCACCGGTAGTCGCGTACGACGTCCAGGACGGGAGCCAGGCCCTGGTGGACGCCGACGGCCGCCATGTCCGAGCCGATGGCCTGCGCCATCCGTCCGACGAGCTCGGGGTTGAAGGTGGCCGCCCAGGCAAGTGGTGTCGGGTAGACGGTGGCCTGCCAGGTGAAGAATCCGGTCAGGCACTCCTCGTGGGCGACGGCGGGGATGCCGAACCGGTTCGCCGCCACCACCTGCTCCTGCAACGCCGTCAGCCGCCGGCGGCCGGCCTCCGGATCGATCGGCGCCGTGCCGAACACCCGGGTCAGCTGCCCCAGTCCGTCGACGATGGCCTCCTCGAAGCGGTCGGCGCCGCGGAAGGTCTCCTGCATGGGTGCCACGTCACCGCCGTCGTCGTGGTCCGGCCAGGTGCTGCCGAGTTGCGCGATCTTCTCGGCGTCGGTCATGGCGTCCAGCAGGGCCCGCGCGCGGGCGGACGCCGGCAGGGTGGGATCGTTCCACAGCCCGGTCGTCGGGCGCTCGTCGCTGATCGTCAAGGTCTCGTCCGTTTCTGTTTTCGGGCGCGCGAGAGCCGCGCCGGTGATCCAGGAAGTCGCAGAAGCACTGCCACCGTGACAGGGACGGGGAGTCGGGCCCGGGCACCGGTCCGGCGGTCGCGGGGAGGCGGACACGCCGGACGGCGTCATGGGGAGGTGGTGATCGACGCCTTTCGGCGCCCGGGCTCCGGATCGGGCGGCGTCCTGCCTCGTCGGCCCCGGCAGGACGCCGGTACGGTCACTTGCCGCCGGCTCCCATGAGGCCCGCGACCAGGGCCCTGCGGGCGAAGAGGTAGACGACGAGGATGGGGACCGCGGACATCAGCACCGCGGCCAGCAGAGCAGGCACGTTCGCTCCGTACTCGGAGACGAAGTTGTACAGGCCCAGCGTCACCAGCTTGGTGTCCTCGGACTGGGTCATGATCAGCGGGAACAGGAAGCCGTTCCACGCCTGCAGTGCGGTGAAGACGGACGTGGTCGCGATGGCGGACTTCGACATCGGGACGACCATCGTCACCAGGGTCCGGGCCGGGCCGGCACCGTCCAGCGCCATCGCCTCGTACAGCTCGGTGGAGATGTCCCGCATCCCGCCGCTGAGGACCAGCACGCTCACCGGCAGTGCGAACGCCGCGGTGGGCAGGATGATCCCCCACAGGGTGTCGTAGAAGCCGAGGTCGTTGACGATGAGGAAGAGGGGGATGATCACGGCCTGCGACGGGATCGCCAGCCCCAGGAGGAACAGGCGGAACACTCCCCTGGACATCCAGCCCCGGCCTCGTACGACGGTGTAGCTGATCGGGATCGCGAGCGCCAGCACGACGGCGACCGTGGCCGCCGCCACCACGAGGGTGTTCCAGATGTACTGCAGGAACCCGCTGTCCAGCACCGTGTGGAAGTTCGCCGGCGTCACGGCGTCGGGGATCGAGACCGGTCCCTTGTCGGTGTACGTCGTCTGCGGTTGCACCGCCGTGTTCACCAGTGCGTACAGGGGGACGCCGATGATCAGGAGCCAGACGAAGGCCGCGATACCGGCCGCGTAGTTGGGGCGCGTCCTCACACTCCCTCCAGGGTGCTCGTCATCTTGTCGTATCCGCTGAGCTTCGTGAGGAGGACCGAGGCCGCGGTGGCGAGCAGGAGCAGGAAACTCGCGATGGCGCTGGCGTAGCCGTAGTCGTAGGTGCGGAACGCGGTCTGGTACATGGAGAAGGGCAGGATCGAGGTGTCGGTGCCGGGGCCGCCGTTGGTCAGCAGCAGCACGATGTCGAAGGCCGTGAGCCCGCCGACGACCATGAAGACGGTCGAGGTGATCATCGTGTTGCGCAGCTGCGGCAGGGTGATGTGGAAGAACTGCCGCACCCGTCCCGCGCCGTCGATCGCGGCCGCCTGGTACAGGGTGTGCGGGATGGCTCGGGCGGCGCCTTGGTAGAGCAGGCTGTGGAAGGGAACGAACTGCCAGCTGGTCACCAGGACCAGACAGGCGATCGCACCGCTCCGGGTGCCGAGCGGATTCGCACCGAAGATCCACTCGACCTTCGCCGGCAGGCCGAAGTTCGGGTCGAGGAGCTGGCGCCACATGATGGCCGTGGCCGCCGTCGACAGCAGCAGCGGCAGGAAGAAGACCGCTGACAGCACGGCCCGGTTGCGCTGGTGGCCGGCCGCCCAGACGCCCAGCAGGATGCTGATCGGTGCCTGGACGGCGATGTTCCCGACCAGCAGGATGCCGGTGACCAGGGTGGACTGCCAGACCTGGCTGTCGCCGAAGAACCGCGACCAGTTCTCCGTGCCGGTGAACTGCGGGGTGCTCAGGCCGTCCCAGTGGGTGAAGGACAGGTACAGCACCCCCACCATCGGCGCGACGGCGAAGGCGAGGAAGAACAGCAGGCCCGGAAGCGCCCAGGCCACGCCCGGCCGCTCCAGGGTGGGAGGAGCGGCCCGGTCGCGCACCCGGTGCTTGCTCACCGGCCGCGAAGTCGTTGCGGAGACCACGTGGACGTGCCCTTCCTACTTCTTGATCGCCAGCACCGCGCTGACGAACTGCTCCGGCGAGCTCTGCCCGTTGAACAGCTTCTGGATCTCGGTCAGCAGCGGGGTGCCCAGGGTGAGGCCGAGCGCCTGGTCCCAGGACTGCGTGAAGTAAGGGGCCGCCTGCACGAGGTCGAACTGGAACTTCGCGTATGCCGGGTCGGCCGCCTTCTCGAGCAGCTTCCCGGCGTTCGTCGTGACCGGCACCTCACCCTTCTCGACCAGGCCCTGGACGTAGGCATCGCTGTAGGTGGTCTTCAGGAACTCCGCCGCGGTCTCCTTCGGAGCCGCGGTGGTCACCGAGATGTAGTTGGTGGGGTTCCCGACAACGTTCTTCGGGTCGCCCTTGCCGCCCTCGACCGAGGGGAAGGCCACATATCCCAGGTCGTTCCTGGCGAAGTCCGGGGCCTCGCCCTGCTGGACGGCGTACTCCCACGAGCCCATCAGCACCATCGCGGCCTTGCCCTTGTTGAGCAGGGTGGAGGTGCCGCCGGCGCCGTAGTTGACCGAACCGAAGCCCTTACCGAAGGCGCCGTCGTCCACCAGCTCCTTGATCATCTCGGCGGTCTTGAGGACCGCGGGGTCCTGCCACTTGGACCAGTCGCCGTCCTGGATCTTCTGGAAGAGCCCTTCGCCCGCGAGTCGGTCGACGAGGTACTCGACCCACATCAGCTCCGTCCAGGAGGAGCTGGCGTTGCCCGCGAGCGCGAAGGGTGTGACGCCCCTGCGCCTGAACACCTTCACCAGCTCCGTCAGGTCGGCCCACGTCTTGGGCGGCTCGACGTTCGCCTTGGCGAAGACCTTCTTGTTGTAGAAGAGGAACACCGGCTGGGTGCCGCGACACGGAACGCCGACCAGCTTGCCGTCGACCTTCCCGGCCTCCAGCGCGGACGGCAGGAAGTACGCCTCCAGCATCTCGTCGAGCTCGACCAGCTTGCCCGCCTTGACGTAGTCGTTCAGGCTGCCGCCGCCCCAGTTGAAGAACATCCCGGGCATCTTCGACGAGCCCATGCCCGTGCGCAGCTTGTCCTTGTACCCGTCGGAGGCGATCACGGACATGCTGACCTTGCCGTGCCCGGTGGAGTTGAAGGTGCTGACCGCGGCCTTCTGCACGGAGTTCGTCGGGTCCTGCAGCGTCCAGAAGTCCACGTTGCCCTTGGGCGAGGCCGCGGAGCTGTCGGACTTGCCGCAGCCGGCCACGGTGACGCCCAGTGTGGTCGCCGCCGTGGCGGTGAGGAACCAGCGTCGGGAGACTCTGTTCATCGTTGAACACCTTTCGAGTCGGCAGGATCCCTTCGCGGGTGCGCTTCACCGCACAGGCCGTCCCAGGCCTGTCCGCGCTGAGGGATGTGAGTCGATGGCCACGACCGTCAGGTGCTGTCGCGCAAGGTTTGCGTCCCGTTGCTCCTGCGGTTGAGCTGGCGTCGGTCACGCTAAGCGGCGGAATTCAGCCACGGCAATATCGGAGGGGAATCAGTTCCGAAAGACTTTCGCAGTCCGGGGGCTTGCGGAACCGAGGTCAGGGCGCCCGGCTCTCCTGACTTCGGGGCTGTCGACATGCACACGACCAATTCCGTGCGGAAACGCGGTCAAGGGCGCTCGTGTTTCTCGACTTCGGGCGGCGCTGTCGACATGCGCACGACCAATTCCGTTGCGAGTTCCCTGCGGATCGTCGCGGGAGGCCGGCCGTCGGCGAGGTGCAGCAGGACACGCGTGGCCTCCTGACCGAGCTCCCGGAACGGCTGCCTTACGGCGCTCAGCGGCGGTGAGGCCATGGCGGCGACCAGGGTGTCGTCGAACGACATCACCGACAGCTCGCGCGGCACCGCGATACCGAGCTGCCGCGCGGCCTCCAGGGCGCCGAGGGCCTGGGCGTCGCTCGCGGCGAACAGAGCCGACGGCCGTTCGCGCCGGTCCAGGATGCTGTGGGCGGCGCGCAGGGCCTCGCCGTAGTCGAAGTCCGTCGACCGGACGATCGCGGGGTCGTACGGGATCCCGGCCTCCGCCAGGGCGGCGCGATAGCCGTGCAGACGTGCCGCCCCGGCCAGCGAGTGCGAGCGGCCGGCCAGCATGCCGATGCGGCGGTGCCCGAGCTCGATCAGGTGCTGGACGGCGGTCGTCGCACCGTGCCAGTTCGTCACCCCGACGCTCGGGATGTCCGCGGACGGCGCGTTCAGGGGGTCGACAAGCACCACCGGCAGCCGCTGGTCCACGATCCGGCGCTGGTCCTGCTCGGCGAGAGCGGAAATCACGATGACGACCCCCACGGCGCCCAGCGCACCGGACTCCCCCAGCCACTGGGCGATCGAGCGCCGGCCCGTCGTACCGACGGTCGTGTGGACGCCCATCTCGGCCGCCGACTCCACGATGCCGCGCACCACTTCCAGGGTGTACGGGCCGGCCAGGTCCCGGAACACGGCCAGGATCTGCCTCCGACGGCGCGCATCTCCCTCCCAGGCACGGACATAGCCGCGCTCGGCCAGCAGCGCCTCGATACGTGTCCGCGTCGCCTCGGACACGTCGCGTCGCCGGTGGACGACCTTCGAAACGGTCGCGAGTGAGACACCGACCTCGCCGGCTATCGAGGTGAGCAGCCCGTACTGGGCGTTCCGGCGCGACCTGGCTGGACCCGTCACTTCGGCGTGGACCTCCCTGTCGACATCCGCGGGCTGTACGCGCAGTGAAGGTACACACAAGTTCGATCACCGAAGCGGTGGCAAAAGGACCCGAAGCCCCTTCCACCTGCGGTGATTCGATGACGGTCGGACTGCGAAAGACTTTCGCAATCCGAGTGGTGAACTCTTGTAGGCTCCCCGCACCCTGTTCGAGCCGCTCAGGCACGCCGCTATCCGGGAGGCCGGGACATGCCGGTGCACAGCGTCCACGACACCCAGCCCGCCGACCGCTGGGAGAACGCCTTCCTCTCCGGCAACGGCGAGTACGGGATCATGGTGTTCGGGCATCCCCACCAGGAGCGGATCGTTCACAACCACCACCGTTACGTCCTCCCCAACGAGTCCCTCACGATGCGCCCGCCGGCCGTCGCCGACCGTCTCGAGCACGTCCGCGATCTGATCCTGGCCGGGGACCGGGAGCGGGCCCAGCGCGAGTTCTCCGACGGCAGGGCGATGGCCTGGACCCAGTCCTTCCACCCCGGGCACGTGCTCCACCTGGACGCTCAAGCGGAGGCGGGCCCGGTGGAGGGTTACCACCGCGGCACGGACTTCACCACCGGCGAGGTGCGGGTCACCTGGACCGACGGGGAGCGGGAATGGCAGCGGCGTGCGTTCGTCTCGCGCACCGACGCCGTCGCGGTCGTCGAGATCACCGGTCCGCGGCTCGACCTGGTCGTACGGCTCTCCGGCGAGCTTCCCGGCCGACCGCCCGAGGTCACCTTCTCGTCGTCCGCCGAGGCCACCGGGGACGGTGAGGCGTGCCTCACCGTGGTGGGGGCGTATCCGCCCGGACCCGGTGCGGCGGAGTTCGCCGGCGTGACCCGGGCCGTCGTCACCGGTGGCCGGGTCACGGTGAAGGCAGACGCGGCCCGCGTCGAGGGAGCGACGCGCGTGGTGCTGCTGACCCGGATGGACCGGTCGCCGACTCCCGTGGACGTCACGGGGCTGCGCACGGCGCTGCTCGCGCTGCCCGCCGAGTACGACGCGTTGCTCGCCCGCCACGCTCCCGTCCACGGCGAGCTCTACGGCCGGGCGGAGCTCACCCTGGGCGCGTCCGACGGCGACAGTCCGCTCCCCGTGGGTGAGCTGCTCGCCCTGGCCGACCCCGAAACGCTGAACCCCGCCCTGGTCGAAGCGCTGTTCCACTCCGGCCGCTACCTTCTGCTGAGCTCGAGCGGAGTCCTTCCGCCCCGGCTGACCGGACTGTGGCTGGGGGCCTGGGGCGCCGCCTGGTCCGGCGACTACACCACCGACGCCAACATCAACCTCCAGATGGCCGGGGCGGTCCTTACCGGCATGCCCGAACTGATCGCGCCGTACGCCGCGTTGATCGGCGCGCAGATCGACGACTGGCGCACCAACGCCCGCACGATCTACGGCACCCGCGGCATCCTCGCACCGAGCCGGACCGACGGAGAGCACGGGCTGCTGTTCCACCTCGACGACGACTGGCCCTGGACGATGTGGCTGGCGGGCGCCGACTGGCTGCTGTACCCGCTGTACGAGTACTGGCAGGCGACCGGCGACGACGCCTTCCTCGCCGGGACGCTCGCACCGTGGCTCGTCGAGGCCGCCGTCTTCTTCGAGGACTTCCTCACCCGCGAGGACGACGACGGGCACGCCGTCCTGGTCCCGTCCTACTCCCCCGAGGTGGGCCCGAAGGACGGGCCGGGCGTGGCCGGGGTCAACGCCACCATGGATGTCGCCGCGGCCCGGCACGCGCTCACCACCGCCGCCGGCGTCTGCGCGCATCTCGGCGTCGAGCAGGCGGCGGCCGACCGCTGGCGCGCGCTGGCCGAGCGGCTGCCGCCGTACCGCGTCGACGACCACGGGGCACTCGCCGAGTGGGCGTGGCCAGGACTGGCGACCGCGGAGGACCACCGGCACATCAGCCACCTCTACCCGGTGTGGCCCCTGCACGACATCACCCCGGACGACACGCCCGACCTGGCCGCCGCCGCACGCGAAGCGCTGCTGCGGCGCGGCGACGAGAACACGTCCGCGCACGGCAGCCTGCACCGCGCCCTGGTCGCCGCGCGACTGAAGGACGGCGGAACGGCGAAGGCCAACATCCTCAAGATCCTCGGCCGGAACATGGTCTTCCGGTCACTGATGACCTCACACAACCCCGATCTGGAGATCTACAACGCGGACGCCGCACACTGTCTGCCCGCCGTCGTCACGGAGATGCTCGTGGACTCCCGGCCGGGCATCGTCGAGGTGCTTCCGGCACTGCCCCCGGAATGGCCGAGCGGCAGTCTGCGCGGCGTCGAGACCCGGGCCGGGGTGCGCGTCGACGAGCTGAGCTGGGACGTACGGGAGGGTGTCGTCCGGGTGGTGCTGACGTCGCCGCGCGAGCGGGACATCGCCCTCGTGTGCCGTGGTGCCATGGACTCGCGGCAGACCCTGCGCCTGCTGTCCCACTCCCCCACCGGGGTGATACTCCCGTTCGCCTGACACCGCCGGGAGCACCTGTTGGCCGTTACAGGGTGGTGACCGGCCGGCGTACGGATGTCGACGTGCGCAGGACGAGTTCCGTCGCGAGCTCGATCCGCGACGACGCCGGCGGCTTGCCCTCGGCGAGCCGCATCAGCACCCGGGTCGCCTCGTTGCCCAGTTCCTCGAAGGGCTGGCGTACCGCGCTCAGTGGTGGGCAGGCCATGGCCGCCACGAGGGTGTCGTCGAAGGACATGACCGCCAGGTCGTCGGGGACGGCGAACCCCGCTTGTCGGGCGGCTTCCAGGACACCGAGCGCCTGTGCGTCGCTGGCCGCGAAGACTGCCGTGGGCGGGTCGGCCGAGCGCAGGATCTGCAGGCTGGCGGCGAGGGACTCGTCGTAGTCGAAGTCGGTCGAGCGCACGATCGTGGGGTCGTAGGCGATACCGGCCTCCTCCAGCGCGGCCCGGTAGCCATGCAGCCGTGCCGCCCCGGCCAGCGAGTGCGACCGGCCCGCGACCATGCCGATCCGGGTGTGCCCGAGCCCCAGCAGGTGCTGCACCGCGTCCCTCGCCCCGCTCCAGTTCGTGACCCCGATGCTCGGGATGTCGTGGCTCGGCGCGCTGAGCGGATCGATCAGCACCACCGGAAGGCGCTGTTCGACGATTCGGCGTTGGTCCTCCTCGGCCAGCATCGAGATCACGATGATCATCCCGGCCGCGCCGAGCGCCACGCACTCCTGAAGCCACTGGGAGATCGAGCGATGGGCGGTCGTTCCCGTCACCACGTCGATGCCGAGGTCGTCCGCCGCGTCCACGATCCCGCGGACGACCTCCAGGGTGTACGGCCCGGACAGGTCACGGAACACCGCGATGATCTGACGCGGCACCGCGGGGTCCGGCTCCCCCGGGCGGACATACCCGTGTCGCGTCAGCAGCTCCTCGACCCGGACGCGTGTCGCCGCACCGACGTCAGGACGCCGGTGCACCACCTTGGACACCGTGCTGAGTGACACCCCGGCCTCGCCGGCGATGCTGGTCAGCAGGCCGTACTGCGCCTCCCGGTGTGTCCTGCCCTGACCTGCCACTGGTACGCCTCGCCTCGAGCTGTCCTCCGATACCCGCCGCAAGCTAACGGGACGAGTCGCCCGGGGACAAGGCCGTGGTGCGGCTCCCGCACACGGTGACAGAGGCGAGGGCATGGGCCGGGCGGCGCGCCGGTCGCGGACTTGGTGCGGGCCGGACCAGGCCGGTGTCGCAGGCGGAGATCAATATCAAGTACGGCCAAGTCCGCCATCAGGTGAGGCGCCCTGACCAGGTCGATCACGCCGCCTCAGTGAGGCCGAGCGTGTCACGGTAGAGCCCGACCTACCCGAAACTCTCGCGGAGGACGGCAACAGCCTGGTGGATGAGCGCCGTGGTGTCCTGCTCGGGATCCACGGTGAACCTGTGCAGCACCACGCGCAGGGTGGCGAGGAACGCCGTGGCCAGGACCTGGGCCCGCAGGGGCCGGTCTGCCGACGCCGGCAGACGCTCCTCCAGCGCGGCGGCAAGGTCCTGTTCGGCGGCCGAGTAGGCCTGGTGATGATGGTGGTGTCGGGGGCATCGGCCCGCGTGTCGGGCAGATGGGACCGAAGGCAACGCTGATGCTGGGCGCCTTCGTCGTCGCCACCAGCTACGCGGTGCCACTGTCCCAGACGGCGGCGGCCAACAGCCTCAATCCCCTCGCCCGGACCATCGGCTCATCCCTCTCGAGCGCCCTGGCGGGGGTGGTCTTCTCACAGATGACGACCCCGCTCGGCCCCGTTGAGGGGGACGGCTAGCACGGTTCGTCCCGGCGCCTTCCGCCCCTGCGCACAGTGGCTCGATGTCAGGGAGTGCGGCCCATCAGATCACCCGGGCGCGCCATGGCCTCGTACAACTGCTCCGGAGTCAGTGACGGTACGGGCAGCGGATGGACGCGTCCGGCGCGGAACCCCTCGAGCAGCAGGTACAGATGGCGTCGCCACACCTCCGGAGCCACGTCCTGGGTCGCCTCGGAGACGCGGCCGACGGACCAGATCACGAAGGCCACGTCCTCGGGTGTGACGTCCGGGCGCAGCGTGCCCTGCTCCTGGGCGCGCTCGACGATGCGGATACCGAGCTCATGGATACGGGTCTGGGTTCCGGCCAGGCAGGCGACCTCCGGCAGCCGGGTTCCCGCCAGGCCACTGAACCCCCGGTCGCCCGACTGGAGTTCGCACATCGTCTCCAGGAAGAAGCAGAAGCCCTCCCAGGTGTCGTCCATGACGACCGCCCGCTCCGCCGCCTCGTACCAGACGCCGAGCTTGTCAGCGAAGACCGCCTGGACCAGATCGAGCCGGGTGGGGAAGTGCCGGTACAGGGTGCCGATGGCCAACCCGGCCTGTTTCGCCACCTGTTCGAGGGACGCCCCCAGCCCCTCCTCCGCGAAGGCGCGACGAGCCGCCGCGAGGAGGGTGTCGCGGTTGCGCTGGGCGTCGCGCCGCAACGGCCTGGCGGGCGGGGGCCCCGCGGTGACGGAGGGCGGATCGATGTCCATGTCCGCAGCCTATCAACATGAGGGGGTTCTCATGTTACCGTTGAGACCCGGAAACATGAGGGGCCCCTCCCCTTTTTCTTCACTGTTGACAGGAGTGCCGTTCATGCCAGTGATCGCCATCGTCGGAGCCGGCCCTGGAATGGGTCTGGCCATCGCCCGCCGCTTCGGATCCGAAGGGTTCGACGTCGCCCTTCTCGCCCGCTCCCGGGACAAGCTCGACGACCTTGTCGCCCAGCTTGCCGACGAGGGCATTCAGGCGGCCGGTTTCACCGCGGACGTGACCCGCCCGGACACTCTGCGCGAGGCGCTGGCCGCCGCCGAGAGCCGTTTCGGACCGATCGACGTCCTGGAGTACTCCCCGGCCAACCACGCCCTCGGCGGCGTCAGCGTCCTGGAGACCGCCCGCGAGGACCTTCAGCCGCAGTTCGAGCACTACGTGTACGGCGCCCTCACTGCCGTCAGCCAGGTGCTCCCCGGCATGCTCCGCCGTGGCAGCGGCACACTGCTGCTGTCCACCGGGGCGTCGTCGGTCCGGCCGCTGGGCGGGACGTTCGGCTCCATCGGGATCGCCGCGGCGGCGCTGCGCAACTACGCCCTGGCGCTCAACGTCGATCTGGCCGAACACGGCGTCCACGCCACCCATGTGGCCATCGGCGTCATGATCGGCTCGGGCCCCGGCACGGAGGCGGCCACGATCGCCGAGCACTACTGGCAGGCGCACACCAAGCGCGACCAGGCAGAGATCGTGCACGCGATGCCGGGCGGGCCTTGGTGAGCGCATACGCGCGGATCATGACCTGATCGCCGCGAGCCAGAGAATGCGAGGAACCGCCCGAAGCCCCGGGGTTCCTCGCAAGCACATGCTGAAATCGAACGACGTCCTGCTGGAACGGCGGCACACGCCGGACCGTCCGCCGGCTGTCCCGGTACCCCTCGTTCAGACCATGGCAGCACCCATCACGATGTCGCGGCCGATCCGGTGATCCCGGCCACGCGGCGGGCCACCACCCATGGGTCCGGACGGCCCGCAGCGCGGTCACCCGCCGATGAATGCGGACCTGATCGTCAAGCGGGAGTGAGTCGGGCGGGGGTTCACCGTGGGCGATCGGCCCACGCGGAGTGAGGCGGTCATCGTGAGCGGAATTCGACGTCTGGATGGCTCCGTCGACGACACGTGGGAAACGCTCAGCAAGGCCGCGGGCAACCTGCAGTCACGGGTTCGACCAGCGGCGCGGCATCCGTGTGCTCGCCAGGCGCAGCGCGGGTCCGTGCACGATTTCGCGACCAAGATCGCAACATCCCGGTAGCGCGGCCGGTGGTTGGGCGGACGGGAGCCGGGAGGGGGCGCCCGCCCGGCGCCCTTGGTCGGGCTTCGAGTGGAGACGGAACGCGAATGTCTGGTGACCATCAAACGGTTGACCGGTCGCTCACGCGGCGCGTCGCCGGCAGGGCTCCTTGCCCTGGCCCTGTTGACCGGGTTCCTTGTCCATGGCCTGGCGCATGCCGTCTCCTTCATCCGTCTCCTCGACGAAGACGAGCCGAAGCCGGGTGTTCTTCGGCGCCCGTCAGAGCCGTCCTCCCACTGGGCGGGCAGCGTCCTGAACTCTTCCCACAGCCGTGTGGGCAACACCCACATAGTAAACATTGACAACATAGTGAGCGCTGCATACATTGGGGGTCATGGCCAAGAACACCACCACCCCTCACTGGGATGCCGCCCACCTCCCCAACCTGACCGGCCGCACCGCCGTCGTCACCGGAGCCAACAGCGGCCTCGGACTCGCCATCGTCCAGGGCCTCGCCCAGGCCGGCGCCCACGTCGTCCTCGGCGTCCGCGACCCCCGCCGCGGCGAAACCGCCGCCTCCACCATCACCGACGCCCGCGGCACCCTCGAAGTCCGCCGTCTCGACCTGGCCGACCTCGCCTCCATCCGCGAGTTCGCCGCCGACTGGCAGGGCGACCTGGACCTGCTGGTCAACAACGCCGGCGTGATGAACATCCCGGAAGCCAGCACCAAGGACGGCTTCGAGATGCAGTTCGGCACCAACCACCTCGGCCACTTCGCCCTCACCAACCTCCTCCTCCCCCACATCACCGACCGCGTCGTGACTATCGCCTCCAACGCACACAAGATCGCCAACAATCCCCGCATTCACTTCGAGAACCTCAACCTGACCAGCGAGTACAACCCGGTCACCGCCTACGGCCAGTCCAAACTCGCCAACCTGCTCTTCACCCTGGAACTCCAGCGCCGACTCACGGCGACCGGCTCGCCGATCCGCGCTCTGGCCGCGCACCCCGGCTGGTCCAACACCAACATCCAGGCCGGCAACGCCAACGTCGCCATCCGCTGGTTCGGCTACTTCGTCAACCGCTTCTTCGCCCAGGACGCCACCCAGGGGGCGCTCAACCCCCTCTACGCGGCAGTCCAGGACCTGCCCGGCGCCTCCTACGTCGGCCCCGACGGACGCGGCGAATGGCGCGGGAGCCCCACCCTCGTCGGCCGCACGGCACGTGCCAGCGACCCGGAAGCCGCCCGTCGCCTGTGGACGGTCTCCGAAGAACTCACCGGTGTCGCCTTCCCCAACCACCTGCGCGCGACCACCGCTCACGCATAGGCCTCAGCGCCCGCAACAAAGAAAGAACGCCGTGACGGCACGAGTCGGCGCGCTGCCGCTCGGCGCCACCGCGCCGACCGCCGGCCCGTGATGATCTCGACCGGAACGTTCCATGGGGTGATCGCGCCGACGACGCCCTGCGCCTCCTTGACCACTTTGCGCCGACTGCACAGGCCGAACGTGTTCGAGTCGGGCAACTCGCGCCCCCGCTCCTCTTCGAGGGCGACCTGCAGCTGCGCGAGAGCCCGCTTGTACAGCTCCTTGCCGGTCGACCAGTCAGGCTCGCCGAAGGCGCGCCGGGCGGCCGCGATGGCACGCTCCATGTCCTCGCGCCCGCCGTCCGCGGCCTGGCCGAGCACCTCCTCCGTCGCCGCGTTGACGTCGTCGAAGCGCGTACCCGCGGCCGCCTCGCCCAGGCTCACCGTCGAGGAGCAGGCGAGTTCTGTCTCACACGTCCGCTCTCCGGAACGGCCCTGAAAGCAAGTGGAGCACTTGGTTCATACCATTAATGCATGCATTGACTACAATGTTGTCAATGATTACAAGGTAGATATGCTGGCTGCATGACACACCGCCCTTACCACCACGGAGACCTCCGCGCCGCCCTGCTGACGCACGCCGAAGAGACCCTCAAGGAGAGGGGGCCCGCCGGCCTTTCGCTGCGGGAACTGGCCCGGGATATCGGGGTCAGCCCTGCCGCGCCCAGCCGGCACTTCAAAACCAAGCAGGCTCTGCTCGACGCGTTGGCGCTGGAGGGATTCGACCGCCTGAGCGCGCTGTTGATCGCGGCTCAGGACGAGGCAGGGGAGTCATTCGCCGAGCGGTTGACCGCGCTCACACGCGCCTACATGGGATTCGCCGCGGCCAACCCGGCCCTGCTGAACCTGATGTACTCGGTGAAGTACGACCCCTCCGTGCCTTCCGCGCTGGCCAAGGCCTCCCAACGGCTGCCGGAACTGGCCGCCCAGTTGATCGAGGACGGCCAGCGCCGCGGCGAGGTTTGCCAAGGCCCGGTGGAGGAGATCGGTCTTCCCGTCATGGCTGCGATGCATGGCTTTGTGGCCCTCGCGATCGCCGGCGGAATCCAGGCCGACGCCGTCGAGCAGGGCCTCAAGAACACGGTCGCGTTCGCCCTGCGAGGCTGTGCGCCGTAGCGCTCGATGTCCGACTTGCCCCTGGTCCGCGCCCGGAGCACCGTCGTCGTACCCGCGCCTTACTGCCTGGGCCAGTAAGGCGCGACAATGCAGTCGGAAGAGCTGCCTCCCCCTCACCCTGACCCGCGCGGGTCATCCGCCGCCGGTTCTGGTGAACCCCGGACGGCGACCCGGCGCGCACCCGCCACCACGGCGTTCTCCTGCCACACGCCGAACACTGGGAGGCGGCCCAGCACGACGGGGCCCGCGCGGCCGCCCCCCTCCTCGGCGCCCAGCCGCCGCCGCTCACTTGGTTCTGGTCCGACCGGCACAGCCGCCACGTCGAGGCCGTCGGCCACCTGTCCGAGGCCACCGAGACGGTCGTACGCAGTCGCCAGAACCCCGGCCGGCCGGACCGCCATGGTCGGGTTCGACGGCGAGGCGCGCCTCCGAGCGCCGCGCCCGCGCCCGACGGCCCGAATGACACTTGTCCTTCGAATACCGGAGGCACGATGATGAGCACTTGGTGCCCCTGTGCCACGGTTCGACTGCCCCTGTGCGCCCGTCCCACGAGATGGCGAAGGAGATACCGATGAGCACAGCCGAAGAAACCTCCCTCGGCGGTGTGAGCGAGCCTGTGGTGACGACCACACAGTCCCCCCTTCTCACCACAGAAATCCTGGACTGCGCCGCTACACCTCTGGAAGACCTGGCCGCATACGACTCCCCGGTGCTGAATCGCCTGCTGCCCTCCCGGCAGACCCTTGCCCCGACCTTCAACTCCAGCCTCTGAGCGGGCCGCACGCCACCCGCCGATGACGGTCCGGCCGAGGGCCTTTCGCCAGTTCGTTCTCAAGATGCACAGCCGGTGCGACCTCGCGTGCGACCACTGCTACGTCTACCAGCACGCCGACCAGAGCTGGCAGCGGCGTCCCCCGGTCATGCCGGACGACGTGGCGGCGGCGACGGTGGCACGAATCGCCGAGCACGCCCGAGGCCACCCCGAACTGACCCGCGTGCACGTCGTTCTGCACGGCGGTGAACCCTTGCTCGCGGGCCGGGAACGGCTGGCTCGGATCACCTCCGGACTGCGCCGGGCCCTGGACGGAGTGTGCGATCTCGACGTGCGCATGCAGACCAACGGGCTGCGGCTGGACGGCGATTTCTGCGACATGCTGGCCCGGGAGGGGATCCGCACCGGAATCTCTCTGGACGGGGACCGTGTCTCCCACGACCGGCATCGCAGACGGGCCAACGGAACGGGGTCGTACGACGCGGTGGTCCGCGCCGTACGGCTCATCGGGTCGCCTGCGTACCGCCGGATGTTCGCGGGCCTGCTGTGCACGGTCGACGTGGAGAACGATCCGGTCGACGTGTACCGGGCCCTCGGGGCGCTCGATCCTCCACGGGTGGACTTCCTCCTGCCGCATGCGACCTGGGATCGCCCTCCCCCGCAGGCGGACGTACGCCCCCACGCGTATGCCCGGTGGCTGACCGCCGTGTACGACCAGTGGACCGCCGAGGGACGCCCCTTCGCGGTTCGTCTGTTCGACTCGATCGAAGCTGTCCGGGACGGAAGGGGATCCCTGACCGAGGCGCTCGGACTCAGCAGCCCCGACCTCGTGGTCGTCGAGACGGACGGCGAGATCGAGCAGGCCGATTGGCTCAAGACAGCGGGGCAGGACGCGCCACGGACGGGATTCCACGTGCTGCGGCACTCGTTCGACGAGGCGGCGGGCCACCCGGGGTTCCTCGTCCGGCAGACCGGCGTCGCGGGCCTGTCCCGGACGTGTCGGGAATGCCGGGTGGTGCGGCTCTGCGGAGGCGGGCTGTACGCCCACCGGTACCGCTCGGACAACGGCTTCGACAACCCGTCGGTGTACTGCGGCGATCTCATCCGCCTCATCGACCACTGTCGAGACGACGCCCGCCGGCAGCCGGTCCGCCCGGCGCACACACTCACGTCTCACGGCTTCGACTCGCTCGCGGCGGGGAACGGCGACGCCGACGTGCTGCGCGATCTCGTCGGAGCGGAGTCCAGTATCCGCCGGGTACTCCTCGCCGCGCTCTGCGCGCGGTACCGGGGTCCGGAGGCGGAGGCAGTGACCCGCATGGACCAGCGATGGCCCGGTGAGACAGCGGAGGTTCTTCGACACCCGTACCTCCGCCACTGGTCGGTGCGCGCCCTCGAGGGGCAACTGGCCCGTGACGCGGTCCGGCAGCGGCTCGCGGAGATCGCTGTGGCGGTTGCCCTGCGGACCGGTGCCGACCTCACGGTCGGACTACGCGGGACTGTGCGGGCCGTCCATGTCCCGGGCTACGGCCGACTGGTCCTGCCGCCCCGCCCGGGGAAGGGGGAACTGGTCGTCCGCCGTGGAGCTCTCCTGCTGCGCGTCCACGATCGGTCGCTGCCGATTGCGGTGACCGAGTCCTCGCACGACGGGCCGTCATGGGAACCGGTGCGCAGCATCGTCATGGACGGCTTCCGCATCCTCGTGGAGGACGGCGATCCGCACCGGGACGCTTTCGGGGGTACTCCGGCACCACGGTTGGACGACGAGGAGTACGTCCGGTGGCAGCGGCTGTTCGCCGAAGCCGCCGTCCATGTCCAAGGCCGGCACGGCGGCCGCGCGGCGGGCGTCCGCACCCTGCTCACCGTATGCACGCCATTGAGCCAGGTGAAGGAACAAGGCGTGGTGGCCGCCGCCCCGGATGCCTTCGGTGCCTTGGGGCTGTCCCTGCCGGCCACTCCCGACAGGCTGGCCGCGCTGCTCGTGGACGGAGTGCAGCAGATGAAGTTCAATGCTCTGTCGGACCTCTTCGACCTGGCCGGGAACCACGAGGCGAAGGACAGGCTGCGATCAGCCTATCTGGGGCGAACACCACCGGGTGCGCTGCCGACCGAGGATCTGACCGACCATGGGCGCCGGATGGCTGCCAGGCTGCGGGGGTGATCGCCGTTGCCCGATGAGGCCTCCCTCGAAGCCGACCTGCGGAGTCTGGGGTGCGGGCGGGCGTCAACACTCCTGGTGCACGCGTCGCTGCGGTCCGTTGGGCCGGTGCGCGGCGGCGCCCGCACGGTGGTCCGCGCCCTACGAAGCGCGCTCGGCAGTGACGGCACGCTGGCTGTCCCCACCTTCACACCGGGCAACTCACTCACGTCCCGCACCTACCTCGCCCGAACGCAAGACATGTCGGAACGCCGACTAGCCGAATTCCAGGACGGCATGGAACCCTTCGAGGCGGCGTCCACGCCCTCGGAGGGAATGGGTGCGATCGCCGAGCACGTGCGTACCGCTGAGGGCGCCGCACGCAGCGTCCACCCCCAGACGTCCTTCGCCGCGCTCGGCCCGCGGGCCACGCGGATCACCGCGCACCATGCACGGGACTGCCTGCTGGGTGAGCGGTCGCCCCTGGGCCGCCTGTACGAGTGCGGTGCGGACATCCTGCTGCTGGGCGTCGGTTTCGAGGTCTGCTCTGCCTTCCACCTGGCGGAGTACCGCGTGTCCGCCCCGACCCGCCGGTACGACTGCAAGGTCATGGGCCGGAGTGCTCCGTGTTGGACGAGCTTCGTCGACGTGGATCTCGATGACAGCGACTTCGGGGAACTGGGCCTGTGGCTGGAGACGCTGACAAGCGATGGCCGCAGCCCCATCGCAAGAGGCCGTGTCGGGGCGGCCGACAGCCGCTTGGTGCCCCTGCGCTGGGCCGTCGACGCCGCCGTCACTTGGATGGTCTCCGGCCGCAACAGGCCCGGCATCGCAGCCGGGAAAGCCGACCGTGCCTGACGCCCACACCCACCCTCGACCGCCCGGCGGCGCCCAGCAGCGCTGCGGGTTCCTCAGCCACGGCCGCACGTCCCCTGGACCGGGCGGCCACCACCCGCCACCCACCGAACAGCCGGCTCTGGCGCTTCCACCAGAAGCCGGCCGCACCCGGTCTGAGGCATCAGGGGTGGTTTACGGCGTCGTCGCGGCGTCTTCCGCGTCCGCCTGTTCCCGGATCCAGCTGAGCACTCTCGGCAGCACGACAACCGCGGTGAAGTGCGCCGCCGACGGCTGCAGGACCTTGTGCAGCATGCCGCGGACGCCGGCGTCCGCCACGATCTGCCGGTCGGCCTCGGGCAACTCGTCGTTGAGGTACGCGAGCAGGGCCAAGGGGTCGCACCGCATGCTGTCCGCGCGCTCCACGAGGCTGCGGTGCAGTGCGGTGCGGTTCTCGAGGGCGTTGCGGTACTCGCGGACGTTGGACTCCGTCATGCCCTCGAACCAGTCCGCCGACTCAGCGTCCGGTGGCATGAGACTCACCAGTGCGGCGGCGCTGCGCACCCGGTCGGGGCACAGGGCCGCGCAGGCCAGTGCAGTGAATGCCGAGTTGGTAGAGGACCAGCGAGTGCGGGCGCGGGCCGTTTCGGCTGCCGGGAGTGCCGCGCAGCAGGAACACCGGGTGTCCCTTGGGATCACCCCAGGTCTCGAAGACGATCTCACGGCCGTCGCGGCTGCGCGCAACGTTCACCACTCGCGCCTCCGGTTGGTCTTCTCACCCTCCGTGGAGCAGGCTCCGAACCTCCGCGGCCTGTGCCGCACCGAGGTCGGTGTAGAGCGACAGGGCCTCTTCAAGATACCGGCGCGCTGCCGGTTCCTCTCCCCGGATCCGCGCGAGTCTGCCCCGTTCCAGTCGGACCCGCGCTTTACCGGAACGGTCATCGATCTCCGCGTAGGTGCCCTCTGCTTCGCTGAACTTCCTGTCCGCCGACCGCAGCCGGCCTTCTGCGGCATCGAGCATGCCCAACTCGACCTTCGTCCAGGCTCCGCCCCGGAGGTTTCCCATGCGCTCGTACTTGTCGAGTGCGGCGTCGCCGTGCACACGTGCCGTGGCGAGGTCTCCCATTGCCCGGTACAGGGTGCAGAGTTCGACTTCCGCGTCGGCGATGTTGCGCTCGCTGCCCAGGTCGGTGAACCCTTCCAGGGCCTGTTCGAGTAGCCGGCGTGCCTCGGTGTACTGACCGAGGATCCTCTTCACGATCCCGATCTCGCGCCGCGCCCAGGCACAGCCGTTCTGGTCCTTCGCATCGGCGCTGATGCGCCGCGCGGTGGTGAACCGTGCCTCAGCTCTGTGGAGTTCTCCGGTCAACCGGTCGATGGTGCCGAGTTCGATGAGAATCCATGCCTCGTTACGGAGGTTCCCTATCTCCCGGTAGATGGCCAGCGCCTCTGTGAGGCGTCCCCGTGCTCTCGGGTAGTCGCCCGTCGCCCTGCTGATCATCCCGAGAACTCCGAGCCCATTGGCCTCACCACGCTGTTGGCCCTCGTCCTCGTGGAGAGTGACGGCGCGCTCGATCGTGTCCCGTGCGGTGGCGTAGCGGGCCAAGTGATAGAGGCTCACGCCTACTTCGCTTGTGGCATGCGCCTCGTTGCGTCGGTCACCCAGCCGGCTGAAGGTGTCCGTCGCGCTCCGGGCCTGCCGGACGGCTTCCTCGTACCGCCCGGAGGCACGGTGCAGGGCCCCCAACTGCGCCTGGCAGTGAGCCTGGCCGGCCTCGTCCGACGCCCGGGTGATCTCCAACGCGGCTTCATTGAGTGCTATTGCCTGAGGAATGTTCCTCTTCTGCACGCGCATGAAGTAGGCGAGCTGGGCCGTCAGTTTCCAACTCTCCGGCCGAGCGTGGTCGATGGCCAGGCGCGCCACCGACCGCAGGTCCTCGAAGTAGCGATGCAGCCACTCGTGTGCCTGCTTTTCGTCCATGGGCGTCTGGGGTTCCCCCAGGTCGAGGCCGGGCAACTCGAGAAAGATGGGGGCGTGAATGTCGTTGTTGGCCCTTGCCAGTCGCCCTTCCGCCCACTTGAACAGCCGCTCGCGGGCCTCCACGCACGTTCCCGGGTCGTCTCGGAGTGAGAGTTCCCGGTGTGCCAGCGATCTCACGAGGTCGTGCAGACCGTATCCATGGGGATCGGGCCGGATGATCAGTCCGTGCTCATGCAGCAGGGTGAGTGCGCGTGCCGCTTCCTGGAGGTGCAGGCCGGCCAGGGCCGCGGCGATCTCGGCGGTGACGTGCGGCCCGGGGTGGAGTGCCATCCGCCGGAAGACCAGGTGGTCCACCGGTGTCAGCGCTTCGATCGTCGCCCGCATGGGTTCGGTCCCTTCACTGCCCGTGGGGATGTGCGGCTCGGCACCCAGGGCGAGCGGCGTCTGCTCCGCGACGATGCGGTCGGCGAGGTGCCGGATCGTCAGGGGCAGGCGGTACAGGCCCACCATCGCGTCGACCACGGCCTCGTCGACGGTGCGCGAGCCCCGCCGCAGGATGGCGGTGAAGACGGACCGGGTGGCTTCCTCGCTCAGAGCGTCGACCTCGACGTGCACGTCCGCGTCGATGCCGGCCAGCATGCGCCGACTGGTGACGATGACCATCGAGCGCGGAGACGCCGGAAGAAGGGACTCCACCTGGTCGGTTTCGGCCACGTCGTCGAGAACAATGAGGAACGGCCGGCTTGCTACGGCCGACAGCCATTGGTTCCTCATGCTGTGCAGATCGAAGTGCGTTGTCCCCGGGGCGGCGCTGACGGCGGCCAGCACGGCGGCCAGGGCGTCCTCCGGGGCGAGTCGACCGGCCGACTCCCCGTGGCTGCGGTACCCCACGAAGAGCTGACCGCTCGGATAGCGCGGGGCGAGACGGTGGGCCGCCTGCACGGCGAGCTCCGTCTTGCCACTGCCCGAGCGACCCGTGACGAGGCAGACCAGTGGCCGTGGCACGGGTGCGGGCGGCTCGGCGTTCATGATCCGGTCAAGCTCGCGTTCACGGCCGACGAACACCGCGGTCCCCGGCGGGAGTGTGCTCGGGCCACCGCTGTGACCGTCGGGCTCCTCGACCCGGACGGAGTCGTCCGCGGGAGCGCCGCTGCCCGGCATCAGGGCGGCGCCCACGGCCGCGAGGGAGACCAGGACGAGCAGCGCGCCGAAGAGCCACCAGTTCCAGGTGGAGGTGACCAGGTTGGTCACGGCGCCCACGCCGGCCCCGAGGACGGGCCCGGCAGCCAGTATCAGCGCCTCATGTCGTCGTCTGGCGAGACTTATGGTCATCGGCCCCCCACTGCCACCGAGCGAACAGCACATGCCCAATCGGGCACCGTTCCACTCCTCCGATCACTCGCGTCGAAGGGCACCGCCGGCCCGCGAAGTGCGGGATGAACAGATGGGGCAACTCAACTGCTCACGAGTGGTCGGTCAGGAGACGAGTCGGCACGCAAACGAACGCGCACACCCGCCGCGCCCGCGGACCCGAACTCACCCGCTACGCCATCCGCCCCGGCCTGATCGCACCGTGGCCACCGTGGTGGCACCGCCCGGGGTGATACGGCGATATGCGGCGCGGGCGTGGATGACGCGGGCCAGCGCGGTGCCGACGAGGGCCGCGGCGCACAGGCAGCCGAGCCAGAACGTGTCGCGGTGCCCCGCCCAGGTGAGGGTGCCGGCGGGTGGAATGGCGAAGCCGTTGAGGAACAGCCAGCACAGTACGGCCGTGCCGGGAGCCGCGGTGAAGCGCGCGCACAGGCCCAGGAGGGCGGCCAGCAGGGACAGCGCCATCAGGGCCAGCCCAGGGCGGTACGGGCCGACAAGGGAGTTGATCAGTGCGACGAGCACCATGGCCCCGGTGAAGGCCGTGGCCCACACCAGCGGGGTGGCGACGGGCTGGGGCACGGGCCTGGCTCCATTGCTCAGGGACGCCCACTGGATCATGCTGACGCTTCCTTCCAGTCCTGCGCCGGGCCGACGGGATCGCCGGTCGCCCGGATGCGCAGACTCGAACTGGGATTGTCCCACTGGGCCCAGCCCTCGGCAGCGCCCCCTCCGGCCAATTCCGGCCACGCGAGAGCAGCGCCCTCTGCGGGCGTTCATGTCCTCCCTGTTCGGTTCGGACGCCGTCGGACGCGGGTTCCCGCGGGGCCGGCGGAGCAAATACCGCTTCAGGGGCCGGCCACGCGTGACGTCGGCACACGGTGGGCAAACCGCGAGCCCGGGCGGTTCCAGCGCTGCCCGGGCTCGCTTCTGTCCGCACCGCTCGGTGTCAGCCGGTGATCTCGACCTTCCCGTTCACCTCGGCGCCGGCCGTGGGCGCGGGCTGTGCGCCACCGGCCCGCCCGGTGATGCCCTTCAGGAGCTCGGCGAGATCGACTCCGGTGGTGGAGCTGAGGAGTTCGACGCCCTGGGCGACGTTGTCGGCGACCGTGCGGGACAGCTGGGAGGCGCCGTCGGTGGAGATCACCGTCATCTTGTCCACTGCGCTCAGCGGTTCGGACGCCTTGGCCACGACCTGCGGCAGCACCTCGACGAGCATCTGCAGCACGGCCGCGTCGCCGTACCGGTCGAAGGCGTCGGCCTTCTTCTGCATGGCCTCGGCCTCGGCGGCCCCCTTGGCGCCGATCGCCGCGGCCTCCGCCTCACCCTCGATGCGTACGGCCTCGGCGAGCGCGGCACGCTGCGCCTTCTCGCCCTCACCTGTCAGCCGGGCCCGCTCGGCGGCCGCCTCGGCCTCCTTGACCAGCGCGACACGGCGGGCCTCGGCCTCCTGCTCGGCCTGGTAGCGAGCGGCGTCCGCGGGCTTGCGGACCTTGGTGTCCAGCTCGCGGTCGGTCAGCGCCGCCTGCCGCTCGGCCACCTTCTCCTGCTCCGCGAGCACCTCCTGCCGCCGCGCGGCCTCGGCGAGCGGGCCGGCCGCCGCCGCACGGGCCGCGGCCTCGTCGGTCTCCGCCTTGATCTCGGCCTGCTTCAGCGCGAACGTCCGCTGGGCGACGGCGATCTCCTCCTCGGCCTTCAGCCGGGCCTGCTCGGCGGCCCGCCGGGCCACGGCCTCGGCGATGTCCGCCTCCTGCCGGGCACGCGCGGCCTCAGGCCGTCCCAGGTCCTCCAGATACGAGCCCTCGGTGGTGATGTCCTGGATCTGGAAGGCGTCCAGCACCAGGCCCTGCCCGGACAGGCTCGCCTCCGCCTCCTCCGCCACCTGGCCGGCGAACGCGGCGCGGTCACGGATGATGTCCTCCACCGACATCCGGCCCACGATCGCCCGCAGCGCGCCGGAGAGCACCTCCTGGGTGAAGCCGACGATGCCGTCCTGCTGCATCAGGAACCGCTGCGCGGCGGCCCGGATCGAGTCCTCGGTACCCCCGACCTTGACGATGGCGACACCCTCCAGGTGGGCCTTCACCCCGCGCAGCGTGACCGCGCCGCGCACCGCGACCGGGATGTGCCGCGAGGACAGGTCGAGGGTGAACTTCTGCTGCACGAACGGCACGACGAACACACCGCCACCGACCACGACCTTCTGGCCGCTGTTGTCGGTGAAGACGCGGCCGGTCTCCGGGTCGGTGGCCTTCTTGCCGCGCCGCCCGGTGACGATGAACGCCTCGCTCGGACCCGCGACCTTGTAGCGCGTGACGACGACGAGGCCGAGCAGCACGAGGAGTACGACGACTCCCACGACTGCTATGACGACAGGGCTCATGATGTCTCCCCCTCAGCCCTCCCAGGGGACGGCAGATGGACGAAGGTGCAGTTGGACAGAGGTGTGGAGCGTGGGCAACGACACCGCCGGAACGGTGCATGGGTGGGCGATGGGGCGGCAGGGCGGCAGGGTCAGCGTTCGACCAGGCGTACGGACACGGCTGTCTGCGACAGCGCTTCCTCCACCCAGACCTCGGCTCCTCGCGCGACGGGGACCGTGCTCTTCGCCGCGAGCTTCACCGGTTGCCCGGCCAGATGGACCAGCACCTCGCCGTAGCCGTCGGCCGGGATGGGCGTGACCACGGAGCCCGAGGCGCCGATCAGGTCGTCGTCGCGCGGGGCGCCGGACGCGTCGTCGAGCAGTGCGCGGCTGAGTCGGTACGCGAACCAGGCGGTGGCACCCCCTGCAGGCACTCCGATCGCGACGGCCCCCGCCGCGCCCAGCCCCGTGGTGCCCATGACGATCGCGCCCGAGAAGCCGAGCATGGAGACGAATCCGGCGATGACCGGAAGCGACAGCCATCCGTCGAAGAGGCCGTCCAACGCGCCGACGCCGTGGAAGAGTCCTTCGAGGACACCGTCGAGGACGAGGGACAGAGCGAGAAGCACGACCCCCGCGATCCCGAGGCCCAGAAACCAGGCCATGCGCGTTCACCCCCCCGTATCACCTTGTTGGTGCACGCATGCTCACATATGAGCGCCGACCATAACACTGCCTGGTACCGGCAATCTTCACGCGGCTTTGATGCCGTGCTCTTCAGCGGTCTCCACGGCCGTCCCCCGGCGGAGTCACGGCGTGCGAACCACCGCCCTCTACGCTCGCCACCATGACGAATCCTCAGTACGCCATGGTGATCACGACGACCGACGCCGAGGAGAAGGCTCGTTCTCTGGCCTCTGAGGTGATCGACGAGAGGCTGGCCGCCTGTGCCCAGGTCTATGCGATCGCGTCCGTCTACCGGTGGGAGGGCAGGGTCGAGCAGGAGCAGGAGTGGCGTATCGACTTCAAGACGCGCGGCGATCTGGTGGAGAAGCTCGCACGGCGTATCGGCGAACTCCACGACTACGACACCCCGGAGGTCATCGCCCTTCCCATCGTCTCGGGCAGCCCGGCGTATCTGGGCTGGGTGACGGCCCAGACGCAGAACTGACGCTCAGCGACGTCGGCGGGACGAGGGACAATCGACCCCATGAGCATCGTGAAAATCAACGTACTCACCGTTCCCGCCGAGCAGCGCGAAACGCTGGAGAAGCGGTTCGCCGCCCGCGCGGGCGCCGTGGAAGGCTCGGACGGCTTCGAGTGGTTCGAGCTGCTGCGGCCGGTGGAGGGCACCGACACCTACCTCGTCTACACGCGCTGGCGGAGCGAGGAGGACTTCCAGAACTGGCTGTCCGGCCGCGGGCAGGCCGCGCACAGCGGCTCGGGCGCCGAGGGCGAGCGCCCGAAGCCCGCGGCGACGGACGCGACGCTGTGGTCCTTCGAGGTGGTGCAGCAGGCCGCGCCCCGACAGGACTGAGGCGCGGCCCGCGGCCCCGAGCGGCCTGTTCGTCAGCCGAAGTACCGCAGCGGGACCGCCCGCGCCATCGCCGCCCTGCCGAGGGCGTTGGGGTGCAGGTGGTCCCCGCTGTCGTACGCGGGCAGCAGCCGCTCCGGCTGGTCGGGGTCGCGTACGGCGGCGTCGAAGTCGACGACCCCGTCGTACGTGCCGCTGGTGCGGACCCAGTGGTTGAAGGTCCGGCGCGCGGCCTCGTTCTCGGGGCTGTGGTAGCCGAACGTGTCGTTCGCGAACGGCATGATCGTGCCGCCGAACACCTTGAGACCGTGGGCGCGCGCACGCTCGGCGAGGCGCCGGTGACCGGCGACGAGGTCCTGTCCGGTCACCTTCTCGGAGAGCGGGGCGATGTTTCCGGGGTGCCCGAGGTCGTTCACACCGAGCAGCACCACGAGGTACCGGACCCCCGGCTGAGCGGCGACATCGCGGTCGAAGCGCCGCAGTCCGCTCTCGCCGAAGTACGCCGCGTAGGCCTCGGCCCCGTTGCCCGGGGGCGGGTTGGGGTCGTGGAGCAGCCGGTTGCCGCTGACGCCCTTGTTGAGCACGCCGACGGGCCCGTGGCGCGGGCCTCCCGCTCGCCGCTGGAGGCGTTCGGCGAGGACGTCGGTCCAGCGGTCGTTGGCGTCCACGGTGCTGCCCGCGGTGTTGGAGTCGCCGAGCGCGACGACGGCCGAGGAGTGCGTGCCGGCGCGGTGTGCCCGTACGCTCACGCCGGTCAGGAAGTACCAGCGCTCCATGGTCGACACCGGCTCGATGTCCGTGTCGCCGGTGGCATTGCCGCGCGCCACCTGGTTGCGCTGGAACGCGAAGGCGTTGACGGTCGATCCGGGTGTGCGTTCCGGCAGGTAGAGGCTGACCACGAGGTCCGAACGGGCGGGCACGCGCAGGGTGACGGCATCGCTCCGGGCCGGCTCGCCGGCGGGGATCGTCACCGAGGTACGGCCGCCGAAGGTCAGCGGGCGGTCGCTGCCGGGCTCGATGGCCGTGCCGTTCGCCCCCGGGGCGCGGCGGGCGACCCTCGCCTCACCGATCTTCAGCGGCTGCCGGCCGAACTCGTTGGAGAGCCGTACGCGCAGACTGTCCCCCGCGATGCTCGTGTGGACGATCTGACGGAGCGTCTGGTCCTCGAAGGTGGTCGTGTCCGTCGCGGGGACGGTGGTGGGGGTGGTGGCCCAGGTCCCGGTCCAGACCGACGACCGGGAGGCTCTCCCGGCCGGGTCGGGGGTGCCGGACGCCTCCGGTGGGGCGAGTGTCGTGGGCGCGGCCGTCAGCAGTGACAACCCGACGAGGAGCATCACCGCCCGTCGTCGCCATGTGGTCGTGTTCCTCGCGGTCAATGGGCGGTCCCTCTCTCGGCGTGGTGACGAGCGAGCCGTGGTGTCGGTGACCGTAGGGAGGCGTGTGACCGGAGTCAATCCTCCGCGGGTGGCCTCGGGTTGAATCCTGCGGAAACCGGCCAGAAGGCGACGGGAGGCCGGACTGACCGGAAGACGCCCGGGGACCGGTGGACGCCCGGGGGCCTGTGAACGCTCAGGGACCTGTGGACACCCGGAGAACGGCTGGGTGAAGACACCCGGAGGCCGGACCGGAAAACGCCCTGCGACCGGTGGGCGCCCGGGGGCCGAAGCAGAAGACACCCAGGAACCGCCAGACGCCCCGAGACCCAATCGGAAGACACCCAAGAACCCGCAGACGCCCCGAGACCGAACCGGAGGACGCTCAGGGCCCGGAAAACACTCAGGGCCCGGAAAACACTCAGGGCCCGGAAGACGCTCAGAGCCCGGCAGACGCCGGAGGCGCAGGGCTTACATCGCGCCGGGGACCTGCCCGCCCTTGAGGCGCTCGATGTCGGAGGGGCGGACCTGGATGACCAGGACGGCGATCAGCGCGGCGAGCACGGTGAAGATCGCCGCCATGATGAAGGCGGCCGAGACCCCGGAGGTGAGGACCTCGTCGGCCCAGGGCGGTGGGAGTTCCCCGGTGCGTTCGAACCGCAGGCGCTCGGCCGGGGTCGCCTGCTCCAGGAACAGCGGAACCTGCTTCTCCGCCTCGTTGTTGCTGGCCGTGCCGAACATCGTGACCAGGATCGACAGGCCCAGCGAGCCGCCGACCTGCTGGGTGGCGTTGAGGAGCCCGGAGGCCGCGCCGGTCTCCTGGGTGGCGACGTTGGACAGCGCCATCAGGGTCAGCGAGACGAACTCCATGCCCATGCCCAGGCTGAAGACGAGCATCGGCCCGAGAACGCTGCCCGCATAGGTGGAGTGGACATCGGTCAGGGTCAGCCAGGCCAGACCCGCGGCCGCCAGGATCGCGCCCACCACCATGAAGGGTTTGGGCCCGTACACGGGCAGGAACCGTGAGGCGAGACCGGCGCCGACCGCGATGACCGCGCTGACCGGCAGGAAGGCGAGCCCGGCCTGCAACGGGCTGAAGTCCAGCACGTTCTGCACGAAGAGCGTGAGGAAGAAGAACATGCCGAAGATCGCGGCGGCGAGGCACAGCATGATCCCGTACGTGCCCGCGCGGTTGCGGTCGGCGAACATGTGCAGCGGTGTGATCGGCTGTCTGGAGTGCCGCTCGACGAGAACGAACACCCCGAGGACGACGGCGGCCGCGGCGAACGAGGCCAGCGTGAGCCCGTCCCGCCAGCCGTCCTGCGCGGCCCTGATGAAGCCGTACACCAGCAGCACCATGCCCGCGGTGGAGGTCAGCGCGCCCGTGATGTCGAAGTGACCGGGGTGGCGTTCGGACTCCCTGATCCAGCGGGGTGCGGCGAGGGCGATGAGCAGCGCGATCGGGACGTTGACGAACAGCACCCACCGCCAGTTCAGCCACTCGACGAGTATCCCGCCCGCGAGCAGACCGATCGCGCCGCCGCCCGCCGAGACCGCGGCGAACACCCCGAACGCCCGGTTGCGCTCCGGCCCTTCGCGGAAGGTCGTGCTGATCAGGGCGAGCGAAGTCGGCGACGCGATGGCCCCGCCGACGCCCTGGAGGGCGCGTGCGGCGAGGAGTTGGCCGGAGTTCTGCGCGAACCCGCCGAGCAGCGAGGCGAACGCGAAGAGCAGCACCCCGAAGATGAAGACGCGCCGTCTGCCGAGGATGTCGCCGGCCCGGCCGCCGAGCAGCAGCAGGCCGCCGAAGGTGAGCGTGTAGGCGTTGACCACCCAGGAGAGGCTGGTGGTCGAGAAGTCCAGGGAGCGCTGGATGTGCGGCAGCGCGATGTTCACGATCGTGATGTCCAGCACCACCATGAGCTGGCACGAGGCGATCACCAGCAGCGCCATCGCGCTTCCGCCACCGCCGGGTTCCCGGGCGGTGGTCTGCGGCGCGGAGGTCGGGTGCGGGCTACTGCTCATGGCAATGTCGCACTCTCGGGGGACGAAACCCTCGGGAGGGGAAGTCAGCGGACGGTCCCGTCCACTGCTGGGTCCACCGTTCGACCGTACGCCCGCCCGGTGACCGTCACCACTCGATCAGCGCCGGGGCCGGCCGTGGCGGAATCACCGGCTCCACCGGCTCCGTGACGTTGTCTCCGCCCTGCTCGCCTTCGGTGAAATGCCTGGTCATGGGCTCGGAAAAGGGGCGGTCACGGTTCGGGATGTGAATGTTCAAGATTCGTTCAACGCGTACCAAGATTCAGCAACGGAATCGGTCTGGCCGGATTCCGGACGTACGTTCCTCCCCGTGAATTCCGAACCTGCTCCCAGAGCGGTCGGCCACGCGCCGACCGCCTCCGCCGCCGCCGCGACCACTCCCCGGCGGCGCTCCATGCTCCGCGCCGCGCTGACCGGCACCGCCCTCATCGGTGCCGGGCTCACCGTCGGAGCCTCCTCCGCCGGCGCCACCCCCACCGGCGCCACCCGTTCCCGTCCGACCACCGCGCAGGAGGCACTGCGGGAACTGGCGGCGGGCAACAAGCGCTGGCGCACCTACCGCGAGCGGCACCCCGACGAGTCGCCCGCCGTCCGGGCGGCGCTCACGTCGAGTCAGCACCCGTTCGCCCTCGTGCTCGGCTGCATCGACTCGCGTGTCCCCCCGGAGCTGGTCTTCGACCAGGGCCTCGGCGATCTGATGACCGTGCGCTCCGCGGGCGAGGTGCTCGACGAGGCGGTGCTCGGCAGCATCGCCTACGGCGTGCTCGAACTGGACATACCCCTGGTGATGGTGCTCGGGCACCAGTCGTGCGGGGCCGTGAAGGCCGCGGTCCAGGCGGACCTGACGGGCGAGGAACTGCCCGCCCACATCCAGTACATCGCCGACCAGATCAAGCCGGCGATAGACCGCAGCAAGGAGGGTGACGCCCGGGTCGACGCGACCATCGACGCCAATGTCGCGCTCGTACGCTCCCGGCTCGCGGCCGAGCCCGACCTCGCCGCCAAGGTGGACGAGGGCAAGCTGCTCATCGTCGGCGCCCGCTACGAGCTGACCAGCCAGCTGGTCCACCGGGTCGCCTGACGGCTGCACGGCGGCCACGGACTCCGGCGCGTGCCGGTGACCGTGGCCGCCGTGCCGTGTCAGTCCTGGACCGGCGGGGTGCCCTCGACCAGCGTGATGTCCTGCTCGCGCTTCGCGTGCCAGTACGGCGTCGGCAACCCGTTGATGCCGGTGCGCAGTTCCATCAGGTTGACCTTCACACTGGCCGGGCCGGCCCGGTGCCTGCCGGGCTGGGCCCTGTTCGTGTGCACCCATTCGTGCTCGTCGCCGTCACAGACCACGGTGGCGCCGTTGACGGCGTAGGTGACGCGGCTGTGGCTCTGCCGGATGTTGGACGCCAGATAGACGGGTCCGCTGGTCTTGTCGCAGCGGTAGGTGCCGGACAGGGTCAGGGTGCCGTCCTCGGCCACATGGCCGCGCGCGTCGATCGTGACATAGGAGTACGACCAGGCCGCGGCACTGGCCGAAGGGGCGGTGAGCATCATCGCGGCGCACACGGCCGCGCCGACGGCTCGGGAGAACCACATCGGTACACCTCCTTGAGCGGGAGCTCCAGAGGTACCGGCGCCGAACACCTGCGCTGATGACTGTCACCCCTTCGTCGGCGAGTCGGTTCGTCCGTTCATCGCACTCCGGCGCGGCGGTCTCCCCCATGTCCGTGTCGTGTCACAGGACGTCCGGGTGCTGTCACGCTTCCTCGACACCGCTTGGCGATGAGTCCCGGGCGCGCGCATGGTCTGTAGTACCGCACCAGGGCGGGGCGGTGACCCGCCGCCCGCCCCTCATCCTTCCGATGTGGAGGCGCGCCATGTGTTCGCACCAGCCCCAGGGCCCCTCGGCCGGCCGCCCGGACACCGCTCACGTCGTCGCCTTCCACCCCGAACAGGGCTGGAACCTGCTGTGCGACGGGACGATCGTCTTCGACGACCTGGGTGAGATCCTGCCCGACGGCAGCGTGGTCGCTCCGCTGCGGTCGCCGGTCGCCGAGTTCACGGTCGCCGCCTGAGCGCTCCGAGGGTGCGCACCCCGGCGCCCGGATCAGTGAGGCCCTACGGCAGCACCGCGAAGCCGTCGAGTTCGACCAGCGCCCGTTCGTCCCACAGCCGTACGGCGCCGACGACCGCCATCGCGGGATAGTGACGGCCCGCCAAACGCTTCCAGATCAGGCCCAGTCCGGGAGCGTGTGCCCGGTAGCCGGCCACGTCCGTGGTGTAGACGGTGACGCGGGCCAGGTCGGCCGGGGTGCCGCCGGCGGCGTCGAGGGCCGTCAGCAGATTGGCGAGCGCCCGCTCGAACTGTTCCGGGAGCGTGTCCCCGACGATCTCGCCGTCGGTGTCGAGCGCGGTCTGGCCGGCGAGGAAGACGACCCGGGACCCCGTGGCGACGACGGCGTGCGAGAAGCCCGTGGGCGGGGACAACTCGGCGGGATTGATCCGCTCGGCGCTCATGAGGCGTACGACTCCTTGGCCGACTCCTTGGCCGACTCCTCCGCCGGCTCCTTCGCAGGCTCCTTTGCCAACTCCTTGGCGATGATGTCCCGCTGGACCTCGCTGGCCCCCTCGTAGACCCGGGGCGCCCGCACCTCCCGGTAGAGGTGTTCCAGGAGGTGGCCGCGGCGCAGGGCGCGGGCGCCGTGCAGCTGGACGGCCGCGTCGACGACGTACTGCGCGGTCTCGGTCGCGAGCAGTTTGGCCATGGCGGCGCGTTTGGGGACGTCCGGGTCCCCCGCGTCGTACGCCGACGCCGCCGCGTACACCATGAGGCGCGCCGCCTCCGTCCGCACGGCCATCTCGGCGACCTGGTGGGCCACGGTCTGGAGGTCCCTCAACTTGCCGCCGAACGCGTCCCGTTCGGCCGTATGCGTGAGGGTGGCGTCCAGGGCCGCCTGGGCCATACCGACCGCGAAGGCACCCACACTCGGCCGGAAGAGGTTCAGGGTGCCCATCGCGACCCGGAAGCCGCGGTCGACCTCGCCGAGGACGTCGTCGGCCGTGACCGGTACGGCGTCGAAGGCGAGGGCGCCGATGGGGTGCGGGGAGAGCATGTCGAGGGGGGTGCCGCCGAGGCCGGGGCGGTCGGCGGGGACGAGGAAGGCGGTGACACCCCGGGCGCCCGCACCGGTCGTGGTCCGCGCGAAGACGGTGTAGAAGTCGGCCTCCGGGGCGTTGGAGATCCAGCACTTCTCCCCCGTGAGCCGCCAGCCGTCCGGGCCGTCCGGATCCGCCCGCAGGGCGAGGGCCGCCGCGTCGGAACCCGCCCCCGGCTCGCTCAGGGCGAAGGCCGCCACCGCGTCGCCCCCGGTCACCGCGGGCAGCCAGCGGGCGCGCTGGGGCCCGGTGCCGTACGCGTGCACCGGGTGGGCGCCCAGGCCCTGGAGGGCGAGCGCGGTCTCGGCCTCCGTGCAGGCGTACGCGAGGGACTCCCGCATCAGGCACAGGTCGAGCGCGCCGGAGGTGAACAGTCTTCCGAGGAGCCCGAGTCGGGCGAGTTCGGCGACGAGCGGGCGGTTGACGCGGCCCGGTTCACCCTTCTCGGCGAGGGGGCGCAGCCGCTCCGCCGCCAGGGTGCGCAGTTCGGCGCACCGGATGAGCTGTGCGGGGTCGAGCGAGAATGCGGTCATTCCCGGTCCTCTCACCTCTGGGCGGGTCCTCGCTCGACGGTATCGCGGACCGTTGACTGTCGTCACCAACGCGATACGCTCCTGGGGCGAGCCCACCACGACAAAGGGGGCGAACGGCCATGGAGACCAGGGACCCACGTGACACCGTGGACACCGTGAGGCCGGCGGTCCCGGCCCACGCGGACACCTTCGCCCGCGACCACCTCCCACCCCCGGACCAGTGGCCCGACCTCACCTTCGACCTGCCCGAGCTGCGCTACCCGGCCCGCCTCAACTGCGCCGCCGCGCTGCTCGACGGGGCCGACCCCGGGCGCCCGGTGTTCCGCACCCCCTCCGGCACCACCTGGACGTACGGCGAGCTCCGCGCCCGCGTCGACCGCCTCGCGCACACCCTGACCGGCACCCTCGGCGTCGTCCCCGGCAACCGGGTCCTCCTGCGCGGCCCCACCACCCCGTGGCTGGCGGCCTGCTGGCTGGCGGTGCTCAAGGCGGGCGCGGTCGCGGTCACCGTGCTGGCGCAGCAGCGGCCGCACGAGCTCGCGACCATGTGCGCAATCGCCCGGGTGACCCACGCGCTGTGCGACGCGAGGTCGGTCGACGACCTGGTGAAGGCCGGGGTGCCCGGGCTGCGGATCACGACGTACGGCGGTGACGCGCCCGACGACCTGCTCCGGCTGCCGGCGCCCGACGAGCCGTACGAGGCGGTCGGCACGGCCGCCGACGACGTGGCGCTGATCGCGTTCACCTCCGGTACGACCGGCCGCCCCAAGGGGTGCATGCACTTCCACCGCGATGTGCTGGCCATAGCGGACACGTTCTCGAAGCATGTGGTGAAGCCGCACCCCGATGACGTCTTCGCGGGGAGTCCGCCGCTCGGGTTCACCTTCGGGCTGGGCGGGCTCGTCGTCTTCCCGATGCGGGCCGGCGCGAGTGCGCTGCTGCTCGAACAGGCGGGTCCCCCGCAGTTACTGCCCGCGATCGCGGAGCACCGGGTCTCGGTGCTGTTCACGGCGCCGACCGCGTACCGGGCGATGCTGGGTGAACTCGACGGACCGGCCGGGCACGACGTCTCGTCCCTCAGGCGCTGTGTCTCGGCCGGTGAGAACCTGCCCGAGGCCACCTGGCGGGCCTGGTACGAGCGCACCGGGCTGCGGATCATCAACGGCATCGGCGCCACCGAGCTGCTGCACATCTTCATCTCGGCGGCCGACGAGGACATCAGGCCCGGCACGACCGGGGTTCCCGTACCGGGGTGGCACGCGCGCGTGCAGGACGGGAACGGCTCCCCCGTACCGGACGGCGAGCCCGGGCTGCTGGCGGTGCGCGGGCCCGTGGGCTGCCGCTATCTCGCCGATCCCCGGCAGCGCGGGTACGTGCGGGACGGCTGGAACCTCACCGGGGACACCTATGTCCGCGAGCCCGACGGCTACTTCCGTTATGTCGCGCGCGCGGACGACATGATCATCTCGGCCGGGTACAACATCGCCGGCCCGGAGGTCGAGGAGGCCCTGTTACGCCACCCCGACGTGGTCGAGGCTGCGGTCGTGGGGCGGCCGGACGAGGCGCGGGGGCAGATCGTCGTGGCGTACGCGGTCCTGAGGACGGGCGCGCGGCGGGACGCGGAGGCGCTGCGGGTGTTCCTCAAGTCCGAGCTGGCGCCCTACAAGTGCCCGCGCGAGATCGTCTTCCTGGACGCTCTGCCCCGTACCGCGACGGGAAAGGTGCAGCGGTTCCGGCTGCGTACCGGTGACGACCAGGGCTGATGTCCCCGGAGTGATGTTGAAGAACTAAAATGATCAATGTGTCCGAGCAGCACGCCCCTCGTTCCCTCATCGTGACCCTCTACGGCGCGTACGGCCGCTTCGCGCCCGGTCCGATGCCCGTCTCGGAGCTGATCAGGCTCCTCGCCGCGGTCGGTGTCGACGCGCCCTCCGTACGGTCGTCGGTGTCCCGGCTGAAACGGCGCGGGCTGCTCGTGCCCGCCCGTACGGCGGCCGGGGCCGCCGGGTACGCGCTGTCGCCGGAGGCGCGGCAGCTGCTCGACGACGGCGATCTGCGCGTGTACGCGACCGAGCCCCCGAGCGAGGACGACGGCTGGGTGCTGGCCGTGTTCTCCGTGCCGGAGTCGGAGCGGCAGAAGCGGCACGTGCTGCGCTCCCGGCTGGCCGGGCTCGGTTTCGGCACCGCGGCCCCCGGGGTGTGGATCGCCCCGGCGCGTCTGTACCGGGAGGCCAGGCACAGCCTGGAGCGGCTGGGACTCGACCCGTACGTGGACCTGTTCCGCGGCGGCCACCTGGGCTTCGCCCCCACGGCCGAGGCGGTGGAGCGGTGGTGGGACCTGGCCGCGATCGCCAAGGAGCACGAGGCGTTCCTGGACCGCCACGCGGCAGTGCTGCGTGACTGGGAGCGCCGGGAGGACACCCCCGCGGAGGAGGCCTACCGCGACTACCTGCTGGCCCTCGACTCCTGGCGCCACCTGCCGTACGTGGACCCCGGGCTGCCCGCCGCCCTGCTGCCCGCCGACTGGCCGGGGGTGCGCTCCGCGGCCGTCTTCCGGGCCCTGCACGAGCGGCTGCGGGACGCGGGCGCGGTCTTCGCCGGAATGGATCAGACACCGGGCGCCACGGCGTAAACCTGTCGCCGGTTACGATTCGGTTGACTCAGGGAACCCTTAGAATTCTCCTCTCGTCTTCTCAGAATTCTTACCTAGCATCGTGACGCATGAGTCTGATGCGCAATCTGAACCGGGCGCTCACCGCCACCACCGGCCTCCAGGTGCGTAGGGCCGCGCCGGTCACGCCCGCCCAGCCGAAGGCCACGGCCCCCAAGCCTGCCGCGAAGAAGCCCACGCCGGTGTACCGGCGTCCCGGCCCGGACGACCTCGCCACGGACCGCTTGCTGCGGCAGCCGGTCTTCATCATGTCTCCCGTGCGCTCGGGCTCCACCCTGCTGCGGATGCTGCTGAACGCGCACTCCCGGCTGCACTCCCCGCACGAGCTGCACATACGCCGTCTCGAGGTCGGTTACGGCAGCAAACTGTCGCAGAAGGCCATGAGCGCCCTCGACCTGGAGCGCGGTGATCTGGAGCACCTGCTGTGGGACCGGGTCATGCACCGCGAGCTGGTGAAGTCGGGCAAGGACTTCATCGTCGAGAAGACGCCCAGCAACGCCTTCGTCCACGAGCGCATCCGGGACTGCTGGCCCGACGCGCGCTTCGTCTTCCTGCTGCGGCACCCCGTCTCCATCGCCCAGTCCTGGCACGAGGGCGACCCCGGCAAGCGCTCGTACGAGGAGGCCGCGGCCGACGCGCTGCGCTACATGAAGGCCGTGGAGAGGGCCCGCAAGGGCCTCACCGGCGGTCACACCGTGCGCTACGAGGACATCACCGCCGACCCCGAGAAGGAGATGCGAGCGCTGTGCGCGTTCCTCGACATCGACTTCGAGCCCGCCATGCTGGACTACGGCAAGAAGGACGACACCCAGGTCGTCAAGGGTCTCGGTGACTGGCGGGACAAGATCAGGACCGGCACGGTCCAGGCCGGGCGGGCGCTGCCCACCGAGGACGAGATCCCGGAGCTCCTCCGGCCGATGTGCCAGGCGTGGGGTTACAGCAAGTGAAGCCGCACGCCGAGATAGAAGAGATCTGGCCCCGCGACGGACGCATCAGACTCGTCGGACGTATCCACGGGCTGCCCCGTGACGACGCCGCGGGCGACTGGCGGCTCGTCCTCACCCGCCGCGCCCACGCCGACCGGCGCCTGCGCTACGACGCCCGGCTCAAGGGCGACCGCTTCGAGAGCGAACTGCCCATCGACGACCTGGCCGCCCCCGACTACGCGGCCGTCGAGGAGTGGGACATCCATCTGACCGACGGCAGGGCGCAACTGCGCGCCGGACGGCACCTCGACGACATCCGCGGCAAGAAGAAGATCCTCGTGTATCCGGAGCAGCGCACCGGGAACCTCGGCGTGCGCCCCTACTACACGGTCAAGGACAACCTGTCCCTGGAGTGTCGCCCGGGCGGTGCCGCATGACGGGCCGCCGCCCCTTGCCCCGGGTCCGCTATCTGCTGCTGCACGCCTACGGCCGCGGCGGCACCATCCGTACGGTGATGAATCAGGCCAACTCGCTTGTGGCGGCGGGCTGGGAGGTCGAGATCGTGAGCGCGCTGCGCCGCCGCGACGACATCCAGTTCCCGCTCGACCCGCGGGTGAAGGTCTCCACGGTCGTCGACATGCGCGAGGGTGCGCACATCCCGGCATCCGGCCTCATGGGCCGCTGGCGCGACCGGCGCCGCGGCAGGCACCTCGAAGAACCCCCGCGGTACATCCCGGCGGGCGAGTTCGGCTACCGCTACTTCAACCGGTACGTCGAGAACCGGCTCATCGCCTATATGAGCGCGCTGACCGACGGCGTCCTCGTCACCACCCGCCCCGCGCTGAACTTCCTGGCCGCCGAGCACGCCACGGGCGGCGTGGTCCGTGTCGCCCAGGAGCACATGAACCACGGCACGCACAAGCGCGACGTGCAGAAACGCATCCGCGAGATCTACCCCCGCTTCGACGCGGTGGCGGTGCTCACCGAGCGGGACCGCGACGAGTACGAGGAACTGCTGCCCGGCACCCGGGTCGTGCGTATCCCCAACGCCGTGCACTCGCTCGACCAGGTGCCCGCCGACCCCCGGTCGAGGATCGCGGTGGCGGCCGGCAGGCTCTTCCCGCAGAAGGGCTTCGACATGCTGATCCCGGCCTGGGCGAAGCTCGTGGAGTCGTTCCCCGACTGGCAGTTGAGGATCTACGGCAGCGGTGAGAAGAAGGCCGAACTCCGCGCTCTGATCGAGGAGCACCACCTCTACAATCACGTGTTCTTGATGGGTCATACGGACCGCCTGGACGACGAACTGGCCAAGGCTTCTTTCTACGTGCTGAGTTCACGCTTCGAGGGGCTGCCGATGGTGATGATCGAGGCGATGAGCCACGCGCTGCCCGTGGTGAGCTTCGACTGTCCGACCGGCCCCTCCGACGTCCTCACACACGGGGTCGACGGTCTGCTGGTGCCGCCCGAGGACCCGGACGCGCTCGCCGACGCGATGGGCAGGATGATGGCCGACGAGAAACTGCGCGAGGAGATGGGTGTGGCGGCGGTGCTCACCGCGGCCTCGTACGGCCCGGACGCCGTCCACCCCCGCTGGGAGGCCCTCTTCACCGAACTTCACGGACAACGGCACCCGACCGGTGCCGCGAAAGGACAGGGCGCATGACCACCACCCCCAGGGCTCAGGGAGCCACCGTCTGGCTCACCGGGCTGCCGAGCGCGGGCAAGACCACCATCGCCCGGATCCTCGCCGGGCGCCTGCGGTCGGAGGGGCACCGCGTGGAGGTCCTCGACGGTGACGAGGTCCGCCGCTTCCTCTCGGCCGGCCTCGGCTTCTCCCGCGCGGACCGCAACACCAACGTGCAGCGCATAGGCCTGGTCGCCGAGGTGCTCGCCCGCAACGGCGTCCTCACCGTCGTGCCGGTCATCGCCCCGTACGCCGACAGCCGCGAGGCGGTCCGCAAGCGGCACGACGTCAGCGGGACGCCGTACTTCGAGGTGCACGTCGCCACCCCGGTGGAGGTGTGCAGCCGGCGGGACGTGAAGGGCCTGTACGCCCGCCAGGCCGCGGGCCAGTTGAAGGGCCTGACCGGTGTCGACGACCCGTACGAGGCACCGGTCGATCCGGCGCTGGCCCTTCAGACGCAGCACCAGACGCCCCAGGAGTCGGCGGACCTGGTGCACGCGATGCTGGCGGCGAGGGGGCTCGTATGACGGCCGGGACCCGGGCACTCACCTTCGCTCTCTCGCATCTGGACGCGCTGGAGTCGGAGGCGGTGCACATCTTCCGCGAGGTGGCGGGCGAGTTCGAACGGCCGGTGATCCTCTTCTCCGGCGGCAAGGACTCCATCGTCATGCTCCACCTGGCGCTGAAGGCCTTCGCCC
>NZ_VJZE01000159.1 GCF_009377205.1 Streptomyces phyllanthi | reverse complement strand
GTCGGGGTGGAGGGTGAGCGGGGCGTCGTAGTGGTGGAGTGTCAGGGAGGTTCCGGCGAGGAGTGTGTACGTGGCTGTTCGGGGGGTGACCTCCACCCGCAGGCGGCTGCCCTGTAGTTCCAGGTGGAAGGCCAGGCGGCTCAGGCGTTCCGGGAGGCGGGGGGTGAACGTCAGGTGGGTGCCGTGGTGGCGCATGCCGCCGAAGCCGGCCACGAGGGCCATCCACGTGCCCGCCAGGGACGCGATGTGCAGGCCGTCGCGGGTGTTGTGCTCCAGGTCCTCCAGGTCCATCAGCGCGGCCTCGGTCAGGTAGTCGTGGGCCAGGGGGAGGTGACCGGCCGCAGCCGCGATGACGGACTGGCAGCATGCCGACAGGGACGAGTCGCGGACGGTGAGGGGCTCGTAGTAGGCGAAGTTGCGGGCCGTGTGCTCCTCGTCGAAGAAGTCGCCGCACTTGTACATCGCCAGGACGAGGTCCGCCTGTTTGACGACCTGTTTGCGGTAGAGGTCGAAGTACGGGAAGTGCAGCATCAGCGGGTACTGGTCGGGGCGGGTGTTCGCGAAGTCCCAGTGCTGGTAGCGGGTGAACCCGGCGTGCTGTTCATGGACGCGGAGTTCCTCGTTGTACGGGACGTGCATGGCGTCGGCGGCGTCCCGCCAGGCGGCGCTCTCCTCGGTGTCGACGCCGAGTTCCGCGGCCCGCCTCGGGTGGCGTTCCACGATGTCGGCGGCGGCCAGGAGGTTCGCCCGGGCCATGAGGTTGGTGTACGTGTTGTCGTCCGCGATCGCGCTGTACTCGTCGGGTCCCGTCACGCCGTTGATGTGGAAGGCCCCGTGAGGGTCGTGGTGGCCCAGCGAACGCCAGAGGCGGGCGGTCTCCACCAGCAGTTCGACGGCGGTGTCCCGTTCGAAGGCCGTGTCGCCGGTCGCCGCCGTGTAGCGGACCACGGCATCGGCGATGTCGGCGTTCACGTGGAACGCGGCCGTGCCCGCCGGCCAGTACCCGGAGCTCTCCGAGCCCGCTATGGTCCGCCACGGGAACGCGGCCCCGCGCAGGCCGAGTTGCACCGCGCGTTCACGGGCGGCGGGCAGGGTGTCCTGCCGCCAGCGCAGGGCCTCGGCCACCGCGTCGGGCGAGGTGTAGGTGAGCAGGGGCAGGACGAACGTCTCGGTGTCCCAGAAGGCATGGCCGTCGTACCCCGAGCCGGTGAGACCCTTCGCGGGGATCGCGCGCCGCTCGGCGCGGGCCCCGGCCTGCAGGACGTGGAACAGCCCGAACCGTACGGCCTGCTGGATCTCCTCGTCCCCGTCGACCTCCACGTCCGAGCGCTTCCAGAACGCGTCCAGATGAGCGCGCTGTTCGTCGACGAGCCCCTGCCAGCCGCCGTGTGCCGCCGCCGCGAGGGCCGCGTCGACCTGGTCGCTGACGGCGGGCAGGGAGCGGGTGCTCGACCAGCCGTGGGAGACGAGCTTCTCCACCCGCAGCGTCTGTCCGGGGGCGAGGACGGAGGTGACGGTGAGGCGGGCCACATCGTCCCTGCTCTCCGCGCGGGTCGTGGTCCGGTCCGGGCCCGTGACGACATGGTCGGCGGCCGCCCCGACGCGCAGGCCGCTCCGGCGGGTGCGGTGCACGAGCCGCAGCAGGCGCCCGGCCGCGAAGTGCTCCTCCGGTTCCAGCGGCGACTCCAGGGCGACCGCCGCCCGCGGATCGCCCTTCCGTGCCGGAAGTTGCTCGTTGGCCACCAGCTCGGACTGCACCACGATCCGGGTCTCGCAGCCCACCGGCTCCACCTCGTAGGCGACGGCGGCGACGGCGCGCTGCGTGAACGACACCAGCCGGGTCGAGCGCACCCGCACGGTTGACCCGGCCGGGGACATCCACTCGCAGGTGCGGCGCAGCAGGCCCGTGCGCAGGTCGAGGACCCGTTCATGGGAACGCAGCCGCCCGTAGCGCAGATCGAACGGCTCGTCGTCGACCAGCAGACGGATGATCTTGCCGTTGGTGACGTTGATGACCGTCTGCCCGGACTCCGGATAGCCGTAGCCCGCCTCCGCGTAGGGCAGCGGATGGAGTTCGTGGACACCGCCCAGATACGAGCCGGGCAGTCCGTGCGGTTCGCCCTCGTCGAGGTTTCCGCGCCAGCCGACGTGCCCGTTGGACAGCGCGAACACCGACTCGCTCTGCGGCAGCACGTCCAGGTTCAGCAGACGTTCGCGCAGGCACCACGGTTCGACGCCGTACGAGGTGTGGGTGATCACGGCCGCTCCAGCAGTTCGGCGAGGTCCCGTACGACGCGGTCGGCGCCGTGGGCGTACAGGGCGTCGCCCTGCCCGACGCGGTCCACCCCGACGACGTACCCGAAGTGGCCCGCGCGCCCGGCGTCCATGCCGGCCAGCGCGTCCTCGAACACGGCGGCCTCCAGGGGCTCGACACCGAGGTCCTGTGCGGCGGCGAGGAACGTGTCGGGCCGCGGCTTGCCGGGCAGCCCCCGCTCGGCCGCCACGACGCCGTCGACCCGTACGTCGAAGTAGTGCTCCGCGCCCACCGACCGCAGGACGTCACGGCAGTTGGCGCTGGAGGAGACGATGGCGGTGCGCAGTCCGTGTGCGCGGACCGCCTCCAGGTAGCGCAGCGTGCCCTCGTACGCCTCGACGCCGCCTGTGCGGATGAGGTCGAGGAGCAGTTCGTTCTTCCGGTTCCCGAGGCCGTGGACGGTCGGCGCGTCGGGCGGGTCGCCGGGCTCGCCCTCGGGGAGTTCGATCCCGCGGGAGGCGAGGAAGGTGCGGACGCCGTCGGCGCGGGGGCGTCCGTCGACGTACTCGTCGTAGTCGGTGTCGTGGAACGGCCGGAAGTCCGCGCCGTCGCGCCGGCGCAGGAAGTCGTCGAACGTCTGCTTCCACGCGGCCGCGTGGACGACTGCGGTCCTGGTGACGACCCCGTCGAGGTCGAAGAGGCAGGCCAGGATTCCCTTGGGCAGCGCGAGTTCCGCTGTCTCCGGCCTCTTCGTGGTGTCCGGTGCGTCCGGCGTCTTCGGTGTGTCCGGTGTGTCCGGCGTCTTCGGCGTGTCCGTCATCGTGTCGTCATCTCCGTCATGGGGATGGCGTTCCCCGAACGGCCGGGTCCAAGGGTGGGCGACCCCCACACGGCGGCACGCCGCGGCGGCGGCACGTCACCGCAACGGGGCACGCGGAGCGTCGTGTGCGGTGCGGTCAGCGGCGTCTGAAGCGGCGTCCGGACTGGCCGCGCCCCAGGGCGTGCAGATACTCCAGGGCGTCGCGGACGACGGTGTGGTCGTACCAGGCGAGCCACCGGCCGCCCTCGTTCCCCACCACCTGCAGTTCCTTGAGCTGGGTGAGCGTCAGTTCCCGTACGGGGCGGTCGAGGTGGGCGGAGACCATGCCCACGCACACCCCGGGCGCGGCGGTCAGGGGCACGCTGTGGCAGGCCCGGCTGCCCGCCAGCAGGATGGCCGTCCGCGCCTCCTCGGTGAACACCGGGTGCGTGGCCACGTCCTGGACGGTGACCTGGGAGACCTCCCGCGCGGCCAGCGCACAGGCGGTGCCGTCGTCGCCGACGTGGCCGAAGAAGTCGACGAAGTCGGCCGTGAGGCCCGTGTGCTTCTCCATGCGCAGTCCGCCCTTCGCGCGGTCGGCGATCTGCACGTTGCCCATGCCGGTGCCCACGACGGCGAGGGTCTGGCTCAGCACCGCTCCCAGGACCTCGCCGCGGTTGCCGCTTGCGGCGTGCGCGAAACTCAGGCGGGGCTCGGGGTACCGGGCACGCCGCGGAAACCACAGGGATTCCCGCTCGTGGGGACGGGGAGCCCTCACCACGGCGTTCGCCAGGGTCCGCAGCTTGACGTTGAACTGCTGCGAGGCGCGCTGAAGCAGGGCGAACGCGCTCTCCGCGTCCGGCAGCGCGTAGCGTTCCTGCAACATGCCCTGGGCCTGCGCGATCAGCGGATGGCTGTCCAGCCGGGCGCGCAGCCGCCGTGTCTCCTCCCGCAGCCGCGCCAGTTCCGCCCGGACGGCCTCACCGTCCGTCTCCGGCAGGGGTTTCTCGGACATACGACACCTTCGGTCTTCCACTCGGGTAGCGGCAGGATCACGGTTGCCCCGTCGTGGCCGTAGTACTCCGGGGTCCCGGCGGAGAGCTACCTGGTGCGGGGCGTGCCCGGGAGGGTTTACGGTCTCGGCATGACACTCGACCCGGAGGTCACCCCTCACCGCGCAGAGGCCGGCGCCGCACTGACGTTCGACGACCTGCTGCGACGGGCCGCGTCGCTCGTCCGTCCCGGCCGGCGCGCGCTGCTCGGTATCGCGGGCAGCCCCGGGGCGGGGAAGACCACGCTGGCCGAACACCTGGTCCGGGCGCTCAACGCCGGCGGTGAGCCGTGGGTGGCGCATGTGCCCATGGACGGATTCCACCTCGCGGACGTCGAGTTGGGCCGGCTCGGGCGGCTCGGCCGCAAGGGCGCGCCCGACACCTTCGACGCGGCCGGTTACGCCGCGCTGCTGCGCCGGCTGCGCGACGCGGAGGACGACGTCGTGTACGCGCCGGGCTTCGAGCGGGTCCTGGAGCAGCCGATCGCGGGCGCGATCCCGGTGCCGCGCACGGCCCGGCTGGTGGTCACCGAGGGGAACTACCTGCTGGTTGACGACGGCGAGTGGGCGCGGGTACGGCCCCGGCTGGACGAGGTGTGGTTCTGCGAGACCGACGAGACGGAGCGCGTACGTCGGCTGGTCGCGCGCCACGAGGAGTTCGGCAAGGCGCACGACGACGCGGTCGCCTGGGTGCTCGGCACGGACCAGCGCAACGCCGAGCTGGTGGCCGGGACCCGGCACCGGGCCGATCTGGTCGTACCGGGGACGGCGCTGCCGGGCACGCGTCTCTAGGGTGCTCGCACCGCCCTGCGGGAACTTGCCGGGTGGGCCGGAACCAAGCTGCGTGGCGGGCGAGCAAGCCGCGTGGATGGAAAAGCGAGCCATGTGGGCGGGAAAACAGGCTGCATGAGCGGGATCGAACCGCTAGCTTGCCGACCGTGCGTTGATCCCACGGCGGCGTACCGGCCGCCCGGAACGGTGTGACCGCGCCCTCCCGCCCGGCGGCGAGGGTGCCCCCCGCATGCTCGCCCCTTCGCCCTCACCGGAGATCACCGCATGACGTCCGAGCGCCCTCTCACTCCCCTCATCCCCCTCACTCCAGAGGCGTTCCTGGCCCGCGCCTCCGCCGACCCAGCCGTCCTCGGGCTCGTCCTCAAGGGCTCCCGCGCCCACGACGGCATGATCACGCCCCACTCCGACCACGACGTGTACGTCATCCTCGCCGACGGGACCGGCAGCGACCTCGTACGTCTCGACGGACACCGCTCCGCGGAGCTCGACCTCGTCGTCACCACCCTCGACGCCTTCCGCGGGCTCGGTGGCCACGAGCGGTACGCGCTGGCCCGGGCCCGGGTGCTGCTGGACCGGCTCGACGGAGAGATCACGCGGATCGTCTCCGCCCAGGGGCGGCTGGGCCCGGACGAGGCGTTCCGGGAAGCGGGCGGATGGCTGGACGCCTACGCCAACTCCCTCTACCGGTCGGTCAAGAACAACCGCGACGGCCATCTTCTGGCCGCCCGGCTCGACGCGGCGGACAGCGTCCGCTTCCTGCTGGAGTTCCTGTTCGCCCTCGACCGGCGGCCGCGCCCGTACAACAAGTACCTGGAGTGGGAACTGGAGCGGTTCCCCCTGCCCGGCTGGGACACGTCCGAGCTGATGGACGCCGTCGGACGGATCACGGCGACCGGCGACGCGACCGCGCAGCGGCAGCTTTTCAACCACGTCGAAGCAGCGGCGCGGGACGCCGGCCACGGGCCTGTGCTGGACGCCTGGGGCGAGGACCTGTCGCTGATGCGCGTGGTCTGCCGGTGATCCCCGCCCGGTGCGTCCTCAGCCGTGCTGGGTCAGGACCGGCTCACCCCGCTCGTCGGGGACAGCCCTTCGTGCCTGGGGGGGGGTGGCCATGGCGTGGTTCGTCGGGGTCACACGACAGGTGCGGGCCGGCGGGCGTGCAGTGCGACGGTCAGGGTGTGCGGGCCTTGTCCACCGATGTAGACGCGGTTCCCGGTCGTCGCGTCCGTGCCGCCCACCACGGTGTAGTCCTGACCCGGGTCGTACCGCAGTACGTCGCTCCGGTCCGGCCCGGCAAGCGGTTCGCCTGCCTCGACGTCGGCCTCGACCCGGATCTCGTCGTCACCGACCCGGTAGGTCATCGGCCCGGTCGTCAGGCACCAGCGTCCGTCGCCGATCGGTACGGCGCCCTCAGGTACACCGCCCGGCCGGAAGGTCAGTTCCAGGGCCCAGGGCACCCGTGGTCCGCTGATGTCGATCCGCAGGTCGGCACCGTCTTCCCTCAGGTCCACCTCGACGCGGGTCGTGTGGGAGACCTCGTCCCGAGGCCGGTCCGGGAAGGCCATCGCGGCCGAGAAGCGTCCCTCGTCCACCAGCCGGTAGACGCCGTCGTCCCGCCTCCGGTCCGTCGGGAGCGGCTGGTAGTAGGCGGCCGTGAGGGTTTCGGTGAGCCGGTACCGGTTGTCGGCGAGCTGCTGCATGCCGGCGGCGCGGAACGGGCCCAGGTCGAAGAACCCCCGCGTCAGACGGACCGCGTCGAGGACGGCGTCGCCGGCGAACAGGCGCAGGAAGGTGGGGTTGCAGGCGAGGCCCGAGCGGATGCGCCGGTGCTCGGGCACGTCGGAGCCGCCGTACACCACCGTGTGCGCGGTGGCCGAGGCGCGTGCGGCGAGGCGTGCGGTGGTGATGTACCGGTCGCGCGGAAGTGTCTGAGCGGCCGGGGACGGCAGGGCGCGGCACAGGTCCGGGGTGAGGAGGGTCTGGGCGAGCAGGTCGGGATCGTCGATGCCGCCGGCGGCCGCCAGCCGCGCCGCCCGGCCGAAGTCGCCCCGGCCGGTGCGGATCGCGAGCAGCCGGTAGTGCGGCAGATAGGGCGCCAGCGGGAACGGGCGGTTCTGGTCCTGCCGTCGCGAGTGGACGGTCTCCACCGTGCCGTCCGGCCTGATGAGGTCCAGGGTCGTGGCGAGATTGCGTTCGACGGCGTCCAGCAGGTCGGCGCGGCCGAGCACGTCGGCCAGCAGGAGCAGCGACGGGTTGGACACGTGGGCCGCGTAGTTGGCGCTCCGTTCCGAGTACAGGCCCTCCGCGTCGATGTCGACGCCCTCGGCGAGCCACCCTTCGACGCGGTCGAGCAGCCGGTCGTCCGGGAACGACCGGTGCAGCCGGGCCAGCGCCGCGCACAGCTCCCAGCGGTGGTTCGGGGTGTGCACCCCGCCGGTCAGGAGGCTGCCGGTGGCGGCGCCGGCGATCTCGGCGAGCGCGGCCGTGACCTCGCGCAGTTCCGGACCCGCGCCGGCGGCGAGGACGTGCGCGTCGCACACGTCGTTGACGGTGAACGCGGAGTCCGGCGGTGACTGCACGTTGTCGCCGCCGGCGAAGAGACCGGTGGTGGTCTGCGTGGCCCGCAGGGCGCGGAGGTGGGTCATCGCGGCGGCGACGGCCTGCCTGCTGTCGTGCAGTGCCGAGTCCGGGGAACGGTATGCCGCGACCAGGGTCTTCACCCGGCGCGCCAGGGCACGATGCGGCACACCGGCGGGTTCCTCGTGGGGACGGGCCGCAAGCGGGGCGGCCGTCCGGTCGGCGGCGCGGGCCGCCGCACGGACGAACGCGTGGTCGAGCGGGGTGGGCAAGGTCAGTCCTTCAGTCCGGCGTTGATGTCGGCGTTCATGACGTACTTCTGGAACACCAGGAAGACGACGATCAGCGGGACCATGGAGATGACCGATCCACCGAGCAGCACCGACCAGTTGATGTTCTGCGCGCCGACGAGGCTCTGGATGCCGATCTGCACGGTGAACTTCTCGGGGTCGTTCAGCATCAGCAGCGGCCAGATGTAATCGTTCCAGCGCCACTGGAACGACAGGATGGCGAGCGTCAGCATGATGGGCCGGGAGAGCGGCACCATGATCCGCATGAAGATCGACAGCTCACGCGCGCCGTCGATGCGGGCGGCCTCGATGAGCTCGTCGGGGACCGTCAGGAAGAACTGGCGGAACATGAAGCAGCCGGTCGCGGTGAGCAGGGCCGGGAAGATGATGCCGGAGAGCGAGTTGTAGAGGCCGAGGTCGCGGACCACCAGGAACAGCGGGGCGAGCATGACCTCGGCCGGCAGCATCGTGGTGGCCAGGATGCAGACGAAGAAGACCTTGAGCCATTTGTTGTCGTACTTGGCCAGCGCGTACCCGGTGCAGCAGCTGACTCCCACCGTGAGGATCGTCGCGATCACGCACACGATGGTCGTGTTGATGAAGTACTCGGAGAAGTTGGCGCTTGCCCACGCTTCCTTGTAACCCGACACGGTGGGGTCGTCCGGGAACAGCGTCAGCGGAAGGGAGAACAGGTCTCCCGCCGGTTTGAGGGAGCTGAGGACGAACCACAGCACCGGCAGCCCGTAGAGGGCCGCCAGGACCCACAGCAGAGTCGTCGCGGGAATCGCGCGCCGAAGCCCGCCGCTTGCCGCGCCGCGGCGCCGCTTCCTGGAGACGGCCGGCACGGAACCGGCGTCGTCCTTGCGCAGTGTGTCTGTGGTCGTCATCGGTTCTCCACCCGCCGGTTGACCATCATCTGGATGGTCGCGACGGCCATCAGGATGAGCATGAGCACGAACGACGCGGCGCTCGCGTAGCCGATCTGGCCCGACTTGAACCCCGTCTGGTAGATGTACTGGACCAGCAGGTTGTTCGACGTTCCGGGTCCACCGTTGTTGAGGGAGGCGAACACCGCGTATTCCTTCATCGCGTGGATCGTGTTGAGCAGGATGACGATGAAGGACGTGGGGGCGATGCTCGGCAGGGTGATACTGAAGAACTGGCGCCAGGGACCGGCGCCGTCGAGCGCGGCCGCCTCGTAGTACGACGTCGGTACGTTCTTGATCGCCGCGATGAACAGCAGCATGGAGAAGCCCGTCCAAGCCCAGGCCGCCGCCACCACGACCACGATCAGTGACAGGTCGGCGTTCGACTGCCAGGGAACGGCGCTTCCGCCGACCTTCTCGATGAAGTAGTTGACCAGTCCGAAGTTCTCACCGAACAGCCACCGCCACAGGACACCCACGATGATGGGCGACAGCAGCCACGGGATGAAGAAGAAGACGCGGGCGACCGACGCGCCCTTGGCGTTCTTGCTCACCAGCACATTGGCGATGAGCAGCGACAACACGAAGTTCAGCGGAACGAAGAGCACGGTGTACAGCAGCGTCCGGGTCAGCGCGCCGTAGAAGGTGGAGTCCCCGAACAGGTTGCTGTAGTTGTCCAGTCCGACGAACTGGAACGCCCCCACTCCCGTGTAGTTCGTGAAGGAGTAGACGAGCCCGATCACCGCCGGCCAGACGAAGAACAGCGCGAAGAGCACGACATTGCCCGCGATGAGGACGAGCGGTGCGAGGGTGTACTTGCTGCGTCTCCTGGGCGGGCTCACGGACACGTCCGAAGCGTCCGGGGCGCGTTTGGTCATCTTCCTGACTCCGTGCTGGTGAAATGGGTCCCTGTGGGCTCAGGCCATGAGCCCGGCATCATGCGGGGTCCTGAGGCCCGGGCGGCGGTGTCTCGACCCCGCCGCCCGGGCCCGCCGGCCTACGCTCAGCCGCCGACCTGCTGGTTGTAGCCGTCCACGATGTTCTGCAGGGCCTTGTCGGACGACTGCTCGCCGTTGATCGCCTTGCCGAGCTCCGCCTTGGTCGGGTCGTCGGCGAGGCTCTTGCCCTTCAGCACCCAGTTCGTCTGCGCGCTGTTGAAGTAGCCGGAGATCGGGTCGTAGAGCGGGATGGACTCGTTGTACAGCTTGAACGCCGCCTGCGCCGCCTCGGACTCGAAGGGGTACTCCGGGTTCAGACCGCTCTCGACCGGCAGGAAGCCGGACGTCTCGCACAGCGTCTTGTAGTGGTCGGGCTCGTACAGCCAGGACAGGAACTTCTTCGCGGCGGCGGCCGCGTCGGCGTTGTTGTTGAAGCCGACCGTCATGCCACCGCTGTTGACATCACTGGCCTGCACCGGCTGGGCGGGAGTCGGGACGCTCGCCCACTCGAACTTCGTGATGCTCTCCGAGTAGGCGGCGACCTGCCACACGCCGGACCAGTAGGCGACGACGTCACCACTCTGGAACATGGCCGACGGGTCGGCGCCGCTGGTCCACACCGACTTCGGCATGGTCTTGTCGTCGTTCCATCCGACGAAGGTCTTCACGGCCTTCTTGGTCGCCGCGTCCACCGAGAACTTGCCGGAGTCGTCGGCGTGGACGTACTTGCCGCCCATCTCGTAGACCATGGCGCGCAGCCGGGAGGGCGACTGGTCGAAGGTCAGGGAGTACTTGGCGTCGGTCTTCTCCCGGACCTCGTTCGCCGCCTTGATGAACTCGGTCCAGGTCCAGGTCTTGTCGGGCGAGGTCGGGTAGTCGACGCCGGCCTTCTCGAAGAGCGACTTGTTGATGAACATGCCGGACGCGGTGACGTCCGAGGGGATGGACAGCACCTTCCCGGACGAGTCCTTGGCGACGAAGTTGGCGTTGATCTTGTTCGTCTTGTTGTTGGCGATGTCGCTGAGGTCGATCAGCTTGTTCGACCAGATCGGGTCGAGCGCCGGCACGGCCGCCACGTCGGGCAGCGAGTTCGCCTGCGCGGAGTTGCGCAGCTTCGTCGCGTAGCCGTCGTAGGGGATGTTGACGAGCTTGACCTTGACGCCGGTTTCCTTCTCGTACTGCGCCACCATCTTCTTCCAGCCCGCGTCCTGCCCCGGAACCGTGGAGATCCAGAACGTCAGCGACTTGGAGGTCCCGCCCGAGTCGGATTCCGACCCGCCGCAGGCGGAGAGCAGCAGGGCACCTGCCGTGGCCACGGCAGCGAGGGGAACCAGGCGGCGTATGCCGCCGCGGCCGAGTCGGCGGGAGCGCCGCACACCTACAGTGGTCATCTTCGATCCCTTTTCGTCGTACGGGACGGAGCACGGCGCCGACCGAGGCGGCACGGGTGCATTTTGCAGGAAATGCCGCTTTCCGGGGGCGCGGCCTCGCCCGGCCGCGTCGCCTTGACGGGTGGGATCCCCGGCCATGAGGGCCGTCGTCGCACAAGCACGCCCTCGTGCGGCTCCCGTACTTCGCGTACGGGCGGGAGGCTCACCCGGAGTCGGCGTCCCGGCCGACTCAGAAAGCGCTTGTCCGGACATTGGCAGAAGCCGATGGAGTCCGTCAATGCTTCACCGGCACCCCATCGGTCACGGTTTGGATTCCGCGGGCCACGGCCAGCTCGGTGGCCCCTACAACGGTGCCGCTGTCACCGAGTGCGCTGCTCACGACCTCGGTGGGCCAGCTCAGCCGGGCCAGCTCCGCACGCACACCGGGCAGGAGCTGCGGGTTCGAGCCGACGTCACCGCCGAGGATGATCAGGCCGGGATCGAGGACGGCCGTCGCCGCGGCGGCGAGCCGGCCCACGTCGGCGGCATGGCGGCCGACGACGGCGCAGGCTCTCGTGTGTCCCGCGTCGGCGAGGGCGAAGAGCCGCTCGGCGGTACGGGGGCGCGGCCCGTCGGTGTCCTGCCAGGCCCCCGCCGCCCGGCGCAGCAGGGAGCGCGCTCCCAGGTGCTCTTCCAGCCCCTCGTGGCGTGGCTCACGGTCCTCGTCCCACGGGTAGGGCAGCCGGGCGACCTCTCCGGCGGCGTGGTTCGCTCCGCGCAGCACCTGGCCGCCGATGACGACGCCGAGGCCGATGCCCACGCCGATGCGCAGGTAGCCGAAGGTGTCACGGCCGCGGGCGGCTCCCTCGTGCAGCTCGGCGAGCGCGGCGCAGTTGACGTTGTTCTCGAGGTGGATGGGCACTCCGGGCGGCAGGGCGACGGCCATGGCGTCGAAGGCGGGGCCGGCCTTGGCGGTGGCGGGGCGCTCCCCGGCGCCCTCCCGGCCCTGCGTGGTGACGTCGCCGACGGCCACGACGACGGCGCGCAGCGGGGCGCCTGCCGGGAGCTCCGCGAGGACCTGGGAGACAACCGCGGCGGCGTCCGGCCGGGAGCCGGTGCCCTGGGCGAGCAGGGTGCCGTCCAGGGCACAGCCGCGCACCTGGGTGCGGCTGGGGCCGAGGTCGACGGCGACCACGGCCCCGGCCGCCGCCCCGAGGCCGTAGACGGCGGCGGATCGGCCGGTGCCGCCGGAGGCGGTGCCCGAGCAGGCGGCGAGTCCGGCGGCCTCGAGCTCGGCGACGGCGGAGGAGACGGTCGGTTTGGAAAGGCCCGCCCCGGCCGCCAGTTGGGGGCGCGTGGCCGTGCCCACCGCGGCCAGTACGGCGAACACGGCGCGGGCGCTCTCGCTCAGGTGCATGGTCTCCCCAGTCGTACCGCGGCGGTCGGGCCGCACGGGTTCGTTCGGTATCTCGTCCGAACGGCTTGACGCACCCTAATTGGTTAGTTAATTTCCTAACGAAGTCAAGCGGTACTCGCCTGCCGCACCCAGCAGAGGCCCGTCCCGGGGCTTCCCGAGCACCCCCCCATTCCTGTGTGTCCAGGCACGGTTCGCCCACCGTCGCGGCAGAACGCAACGACGAAAGGGGTTCCGTGCAGGACACCACGGCCGTCGCGGTCGGTATCGACGTGGGCGGCACCAAGACCCATCTCCGCGCCCGAGCGGGGACGGGGTCCGCCGCCGATCACGTCCGTCCGAGCAGCGGATGGCGGCCACACTCCCCTGTGGCCGCCACCGCGTGGCTGACCGCGCTGGTCCACGAAGCCCTGCCCTCCGGCACGCGCCCGTCCGCCGTCGCGGTGGGCGGCCACGCCTGCGAGACTCCACGGCAGTGCGAGGCCGTCCGCGTCGCGCTCCAGGAACGACTGCAGGTGCCGTGCCTGGTCGTCGGTGACGCCGAACTCCTCGTGCCCGCCGCCGGACTGGGCCAGGGCGTCGGCCTCGTCGCCGGGACCGGCTCGGTGGCGGTCGGCCGGCTCGCCGACGGCAGCCCGGTGCAGGTCGGCGGCTGGGGTGCGGTGCTCGGCGACGAGGGCGGGGGCGCCGGTCTCGTCCGTGAGGCGGCCCGGGCGGTCTGGGCGGCGCACGATCGGGGGGAAGCCCCCGACGCGCTGGCCGACCGGCTCGTCGCCGCCTTCGGCGTGGGTGAGGTCCCCGCTCTGGGCGCGGCTCTGGAGAGCGCCACCGATGTCTCGGCCGAGTGGGGGCGGCACGCTCCCGTCGTGTTCGCGGCGGCCGCTGACGGCTCCGCGATCGCCCGCGAGGTGATCGCCGACGGGGGCCGCGCACTCGCCGCGCTCGTCGTCCGGCTCGCCGCGCGGGGCGTCGCCGTCGATGACGTCGTCGTCGCGGGCAGCACGGTCCTGGCGCAACCCGCGCTCTACGAGGCCTTCACCGCCGCGCTCTCGGACGCCCTGCCCGCGGCACGACCGCACCGGCTCCAAGTGCCGCCGGTCGAGGGGGCGTTGGCCCTGGCACAATCTCTCCTTCAGCCGGCCATCCGCTGATCACCACCGCGTCGCCGACTGGTCATGAACCGGTCACGCGTCGCCCCCAGTCTCAGCCCGAAGATCATCCACTCTGAAAGGAGCGGCAACCGCATGCCGTCACCAGCCGGGAACCACTCCATCGACCGGCGTGTCTTCCTCCGGAACTCACTCGGCGCCTCGGCGGGTCTCCTCGCCGCTCCGACCGTCGCCACCTGGTGGAAGGCCCCCGGGGCCCGTGCCGCCACGGCCCCTGTGGCCTTCGTGGACGACTACACCTCCAACGTCCTGACGAACCTCACCCCCGAGACCAACGCGGTGGTCCGGGCCCTCGGCGGCTTCGCCGAGGTGTGGAAGACCGGGCACGAGTGGAACACGGGCACGCCGCTGATGCCCGAGGTGCTGCGCGCCAACATGCGCTACTGCGCGCGCGTCACCCAGCGCCGCACGGACGCGCAGGCGCGCGAGTCGTTCGTCTTCGACCGGCAGCACCAGAGCTACGCGATGATCGCCGGCCTGGGTCCGCTCGCCGAGCTGTACAAGTCGGGCGCCAAGGCGGTCACGTCCATCACGAGCGCCCCGGACGGCACCCCCTCGGGCAGGATCAGCGACGCGGTGCCCGCCGACGCCCCCGCCGGTTCCGCGCTCGGCGCCGGGTCGTACGACTCGGAGCTCGGCACCGTGGCGAAGCTGGTCGACACCGTGCGCGGCCCGTTCGCCTCGGGCAACCCCGCCAAGTTCACCTTCCAGTACCCGCGCCCCTGGCGGATGAACGAGGACAGCGAGGTCGTCGACACCGGCGAGAAGGACGCGCTCGGGTACCCGGTGTACGACTCGGACGTGGTCGTCGCCCCGCAGCTGCTGCGGCAGCGCAGCACGGACGGGCACGAGGACGGCGGCTTCCCCAGCGGCCACACCAACGCCTTCCACCTGGCCGCGCTGGCGTTCGCGTACGCGGTGCCGGAGCGGTTCCAGGAGCTGGTGGCCCGTGCCTTCGAGCTGAGCCACACCCGGATCATGTCGGGCATGCACTCCACGGTCGACGTCATGGGCGGCCGCGTGATGGCCACGGCCCTGGCCGCCGCCGCGCTCGCCGACCCGAAGAACGCCGAGCTCAAGGCGGCCGCGCGGAGGCAGGCCGCCGCGTACTTCCAGGAGCGGACCGGCACGACGGCCGACACGCTGTACGCGTACGCGCACTCGGCCGGCACGGACGCCGACCCGTACGCCGACCGGACCGCCAACGCCCGCGCGGTCGCGCCCCGGCTGACCTACGTCCTCACCCGCCACGGCCGCTCGGAGCCGCTGACCGTGCCCAAGGGCGCGGAGGTGCTGCTGGAGACGCGGCTGCCGTACCTGGACGCGGAGCAGCGGCGCGCGGTGCTGCGGACGACCGCGCTGCCCTCCGGTTACGTGCTGCTGGACGGCTGGGAGCAGTGGGGGCGGCTGAACCTGTTCGCCGCGGCCGACGGGTACGGCGCGTTCGAGACGGACGTGCGCGTGGCGATGAACGCGGCGGACGGCGGCTTCCACGCGGCCGACACCTGGCGCAACGACATCTCCGGGCCCGGCGGCCTGGTCAAGAGCGGCAGCGGCTCGCTCACGCTGACCGGCGCCAACCGGTACACCGGCGGCACCACCGTGGAGGCGGGCGTGCTGGCGGCGGGCTCGAAGGAGGCCCTCGGCCGGGGTGACGTCAGGGTGACGGGCGGCACACTGAGCCTGGGCGACAACACGGTGCGGGTACGCGGTGGGTACGCGCAGGCAGGCGGTGTCCTCGACGTCACGCTCGACCGGGGCACCGATCCCGCCCTGGTGGTGGACGGGCGCGGCGTCCTGTCGGGCGGCAGCTCGCTGGTGGTCCGGTTCGACGACCGGCAGCCGCCGCGCCCCGGCAGCACGGTGGCGGTCATCGGGGCGCGGTCCCTTGAGGGCCGCTTCACCGAGGTCACCGTCGCTGCCGAGGGCTGGAAGGCCGAGCAGGTCTTCACGGCTCACGGCCTGTCGGTACGGCTGACGAAGAGCTGACGCCTCGTCACGTACTGGTCCGGGACTCCAGGTCGAGACGGGTGTCGTTGCCGTAGACGCCCGTCTCGTCGCCCCGGATGCCGTACCAGAGCTGGAAGCGGGCGACGGCCTCGGTGAGCGTGGCGTCGTAGGTGCCGCTGGTCGGGCCGTTGTCGTACACGTTCGGGATACGGCGCAGCCGCTCCTGGAGTTCGGTGACCTCCGGGCCGCTGTCGCCCTCGCGGAGGGTGCCCGGGCCGTCGGGATCGACCGCCTGCTCGGTGGGCGGTGCGGCGCCGGGCGTGGTCGGGGCCGCGGTGGGGGGCGGTGTACCGGGGCGCGCCTCCTGCTCGGAGTCGCCGCCGGGTAGCAGCAGGGCGCAGCCGAAGCCGATCAGGGCCGCCGCGGCCACGCCGACGGCGACGGCGGGGGTGCGCAGGTCCATGCCGCGCCTCGGCGTTCCGCCGCGGCGCCGGCCAGGGCGGGTTGCACGCCCCGCGCCCGCGCTGAAGTCCTCCCCCGACCGGACCGGTGGGAGTTCCTCGGTCTCGGGCTCCTCCAGGCGGGGGATGATGCGCTCTGGCGCCGGTGGTACGGGGACGGCCTCGTATTCGGCGTCCGGCTCGGTCGCGGCGCCGCCCTGCCGCTCGGCCCTCGCACGGTCCTCGTCCAGTTCCCGCAGCAGTTCCGCCAGTGCCTCCGTCCGGCGGCGGCGCATGACGTAGGTGGGCTCGATCGGGCGACGCCTCACCGTCTGCCCTGGTTCGGGCGGTTTCGACACACTGCTCTCCCTTCCGTGCACGCGGTCTCCCGCCCCATCCCCGGGGATGGATACGGGGCCGCCGCCCCGGGAGTTCAATCGCGGGTGCGCGCGCCGGAGGAAAGCGTGGGACAGGGGGCGTGGGTCAGGTTCCGTGCGCCCGCTCGACGAAGCGGTCCAGGTGCTCGGGGGCGGGGCGCAGCAGGCCGTCGCGTACGGCGAGAGCGGTGGCCTCGGCGCGGGAGGCGGCGCCGGTCTTGCGGAGCAGGTGCTCGATGTGGCTGTGCACGGTGCGCGGGGACAGGAACAGGGCCTGGGCGATGGCCTGGTTGGTCTCGCCCGTGGCCGCGCGGGTGAGCACCTCCAGTTCGCGGGGGCTCAGTCCGTACGGCAGTTCGGTGGGCGTCTCGTGGACCAGGACCGCCTCGCCGACGAGCTCGGAGCCCGCGCTGTGCCGGTGGAGGGTCACACGGCACCAGGTGCCGTCGACCGGCCAGAGCAGCCGCAGCCGGTGCCCGCCGGTGGCCGCGAAGGCGTCCACCAGCGGCCCGAACTCCTCGTCGCCCAGCACTCCCGCGCGCTCGCGGCCGGGCAGGCCCACGACCTGGCCGGCGGTCACAAGGCCGGCGGCGCCGTCGGCCGGCAGGCCGTACAGGTCGCCGGTGCGTGCCGTGGGGTCGGCGAGGGCACCGAGCGCCGGCATCACGGAGGCGAGCAGCCGGCGGGCGTCGGTGTCGTAGGCGTCCGCGCTCTCCGTGCTGAGGTGGATCAGACCGACGACGCGGTCGTGGTGGCGCAGCGCCCCCGTCACCCCGTCACGGAAGCCGGCCGGGCGGACGCGCTCGGCGTAGAACCAGCCGTTGCGGAAGCGCTGCCCGGGGTCGTCGGCGTCCTCGGAGATGGACGGGGGTACCTCCTGCCGTACGACGTTGAGGTACCAGGGCGTCTCCACGAACTCGGCGGCGAGCGCCTGCGAGGCGTCGGCGGTGTACCCGACGCCCGCCACCTGCACGTGGGCCCCGGTGAGCGGGTCGATCCCCAGGAGGGTCGCCGCGTCCAGGGGCAGCGCACCGGCGAGTTCGCGCAGCGCCTCGGCGCAGGCGGCCGCGGTGTCGCGCTCGCGGGTGAGCATCCCGATACGGGTCGCGGCCGCGATCTGGTGGTGGCTGAGCATGCGAGCCTCCGGGGCCCAGGACAAGTTCGTTTGGCCCCTAACGGTAGGTGCGGCCGCGGTGCCGGACAAGATGTTCACGCCTCCGTTACGGGACGGATGCGAGGCGGGTCGGAGTGGGGGCTCGGCTTGGGCCGGGCATGGCCGGGGACCGGGG